>NZ_JAULUC010000014.1:0-189915 GCF_052851275.1 Burkholderia sp. SR8 | reverse complement strand
GTTGTGTTCCTGCATTGAAATCAGTGGGTCGATCCGTATGCGTGCCGGAGCCCGTACGGCGCAGGCGCGCCGCGCGGCCGGGAATGCGGTCGAACGGCCGCACGCTCACGCGCGCGGCGCATCCGCACGATCCGGCCAGGGCCGGTCACGCTGTCGCAAGCGGGCGATCCGTCGATCGCCGCGTGGCACACGCGGCAATCGGCGCCCGCCCGCGCCGCTCATTCGTGTCGCGCTTGCGCGCGACGTGCGCTCAGGCGGCCGTGTCGCGCGAAGCCGCTTCCTTGCGCGCGGCGGCGGCCGTCTGCTTGGCGCCGCGCACCGTCGTCTCGCTGACCGCGTCGAAACCGCTTTGCGCGGCCTCGATCGCCTGCCCCGTCGCGGCGCGCACGGAGTCGGCCGCGGCAGTCGCCGCGGACAGCGCCGAATTCAGCGCGGCAACGACGGCGCCCGAGCCGGCCGGCGCGTGCTTCGTCAGCTCGCCGACCACATCCTTCACGCGCTTGTCGGTCTGCTCGTACTGAGCCTGCGCGACCTTCGCCCATTCGGCCTGCGTGGACACCGCGATGTCGAACAGATGGCGGCCGTACGCGACGGCCTTGCCGGCGGCTTCCTGCGGCGCGGCCACCTGCTGCGCGAAACCCGCGACCGGGTTGTTCGCGTTGAACGCGTTCTTCAGTTTGTCCTCGTATTCCTCGAGCGCCGTCTTGGCCGCTTGCAGGTTGAGTTCAACCACGGCTTCGAAGCCATTGATTGCCGGACGGGCGATCGCGAACCACGCGGCGATTCCGGACTGATAATCGGCGGCGAATTTTTCGGGGGCAAATACGGACATCGGGCACGCTCCTGTTAGCAATGCGAGAGACAACGTGAGGAAAATGGAAGGCAGATCGGGGCCTGCTCCCTTATTTACGACCCGCCAATCTCATTGAGTGCGGGAAGTAGAGGATCGCCATTCTAGAGGCATTAATTGTCGATTAAGTGGCATTAATGCTAGGTAAAAACCCTTACCGGTCACAATGACCGTCGGAGGGACGGTACAGACGCACAAGGAGACGTGCCGAGAAGCCTTATGGCACAAGGGTTTTCACTTTTTTACAGCATGGCGCACCGGTCCCGACCGCAACATTTACCTCGTCATTATTTCCGCTATTCGAGATCAGGTACGTATTCATTACGCCGGCAGCTGCGCATGAAATCGTTTTACCGCGATTTACTTTGAAATCGTTACCGGGATTATTAATGATGAATTCAATTATCGTACGAATTACTGTTTGCGCAGGTGAAACGCTTAATCGGCCAACTCGCGATGCAGCGCGAGAAACTCCTGCGCGAGCTTGTGCGCCGGCTCCAGATGAATCACCGGCTTCGATTGCTGATGCGATTCGCGGATCTTCACCGACGCCGACAGTCGCGACGCGAGCACCGGCAACCCTTCGTCGACGAGCTCGTCGACCAGCCGCTGCGGCAGGCTCGCGCGCGGCTGGAACTGGTTGATGACGATCCCTTCGATCTCGAGCGCCGCGTTGTGGTCCTGCTGGATTTCCTTCACGTTCTCGAGCAGCGTGTACAGCGCGCGGCGCGAGAAGTCGTCGCAGTCGAACGGAATCAGGCAGCGCTCGACCGCGATCAGCGCCGAGCGCGTGTAGAAGTTCAGCGCGGGCGGCGTGTCGATGTAGACGGCGTCGTATGCGTCGAGCCCGTTCAGCGCGTCGCGCAGCTTGTAGATCTTGTAGCGCGACTCGAGCTTGCCGTGCAGCGTGTCGAGATCCGGATGCGCGGGCATCACGTCGAGCCCGTCGAACGGCGTCGGATGGATGAACGACGCGACGTCGACCGGCCGGAAGTTGAACGTCAGCGCCGTCTCGAAGAAGCCGGCGGCGCCCGGCTGCGCGTCGGCCGCGCGGTCGCCGAGCAGGTAGCGCGTGGAATTCGCCTGCGCGTCGAGGTCGATCACGAGCGTGCGCAGTCCTTCGTTCGCGCTGATCGCCGCCAGGTTGCAGACGATGGTCGACTTGCCTACGCCGCCCTTCTGGTTGAATACGACCCGCCGCATTGCGTCTCCTTCGCGAGAAACGTCGAAAGGACCAGCTTAGCCGGTCGATCATGGCGGCTGCGTGACATCCGTCAGATGCGCGGGCCGTATGCTGGATCGGCGGCGCGGCCCGACGCGCCGTCGGAAATGGCGTCGGACTGCCGGGCACGACGGACGGCACGAGGCGGTATGTTGCGGCGCAACATCCGAACTGCTAAACTACGGGAAAACCCTGAGTTCAAGCTTGCGAAGGAGCAGCTGTGTACCCCGTATTTTCGTTCCTGATGGATCTTCTGCCGGGCCGCCGCGCCGGTTCGTTTTCGCCCGCGGCAAAAGTGAACCGTGTCACGTTCACGGGCACCGTCGACCGCAGCGATGGCGTGATCCTGTCGATCAACGGCAGCGACGCGCTGGTCCGTTGGCCGAAGGGCGGAAAGTCGGTCGAGCGCGTCAGCAATCTGGTCGCGATCGTGACGGAAGCGTAACCGGCTTCGTTCTGCCGCGCGCCCGGCCCCGGTCATGCGCGCAAACTAGCCCGCTTCATTCGGCGCGCGGGCGGCATCGCCGGCCGGCGATGCGTCATTCCGGAAGGCAACGGCTCCCGTCCGTCGACGGACGACGCAGCCGACCCGTCACGTTGCTCGCTGCGCGATAACGGGCGCCCGCGCGATCGCGACGGCCTCCGTATCGGGAATGCCCGCTACGGCGCGTCACAAACCTTGCTGGCCGATCCCGATGCGGTCGCGCCGGTTCGAGTACCTCGCCGGTCGATGCGCCCTATGGCTGGAGCGGGCGTCAGCGCCATCGCGCGCCACGGCGGCACACCGGCCCCGCCCGGGAAATTCGTCCAAGTCTCTGCCGCCCGGAGGCTTTTCCCCGCTTCGCACGCCACCATCCCGGCACTCCCGTCGCCCGACCGGGCACGCGCTGCCCCGATCGAACGACACGTAAACGAAAAAAGACCCGAAGATCCGTGCTGAACCACTGATTCAGCGCGGACATTCGGGTCCGTCGTCACGTCGGGAACCGACGTTCGGCTCAGAACGGAATATCGTCGTCCATCTCGTCGAAGCCGCCGCCTGCCGGCGCGCTCGGACGGCTCTGGCCGCCGCCTGCGCCGCCGCGCGGGGCACCGCCGGCACGACCGCCGCCACCGCCGCGTTCCATCTGTTCGCCGCCACGGCCGCCGCCACCACCGTAGCCGCCGCCGTAACCGCCTTCGTCACCGCCGCCACCGCCGCCGCCCGAACCGCCGCGGCCGCCGAGCATCTGCATCTGGTCGGCGACGATTTCGGTCGAGTAGCGATCCTGGCCGTCCTGGCCCTGCCACTTGCGCGTGCGGATGCGGCCTTCGATATAGACCGACGAACCCTTCTTCAGGTATTCGCTGACGATCTCGGCCAGACGGCCGAAGAACGCGACGCGGTGCCACTCGGTCATTTCCTTGAAATCGCCGCTCGCCTTGTCCTTGTAGCGATCGGTCGTCGCGAGACGGATGTTCGCAACCGCGTCGCCGCTCGGCAGGTAACGGACTTCAGGATCGGCGCCGAGGTTGCCGACGAGGATGACCTTGTTGACGGATGCCATGTGTTTCTCCAGTAAATTCGATGCCGGGCCGCCCGCGCATGTCGCCGGAACGGCCCGCCGGGCAAGCCGGCAAGCGCTGCCGCTGCGTGCCCGAAAAGTAGGTTCAGGCCTTGCGCGGCGGCGCTTTCATGCTGGCCGCGATTATAAGCCACGCCGCCACGAGCCCCGAGCATGCATAGAAGACGGTGTTCGCGCCGCCGTGCTTCAGCAGCCAGCCGCCCACGATGCCGCCGAGCGCGAGCCCGATCGATTGCGTGGTGTTGTAGACGCCCGTGGCCGCACCCTTGCGCGAACCGGGCGCGAGCTTCGACACGAGCGACGGCTGCGACGCTTCCAGGATGTTGAAGCCCAGGAAGTACACGAACAGGATCGCCGCCACAATCAGGATGGTATGCGGTGCGCTGCCGAGCAACAATTGGCCGATCAGGATAGCCAGGATGCCGCCGAGCAGCACCGGCTTCATCTTGCCCCGTTTCTCCGCGACGATGATCGCCGGGACCATCATCACGAACGCGAGCCCCATCACCGGCAGGTACACCTTCCAGTGCGCGGCGACCGGCAGCCCGCCGTCGACCAGCAGGCGCGGCACGACGAGGAACAGCGCGGTCTGCGTCGCGTGCAGCACCAGCACGCCGAAGTTCAGGCGCAGCAGCTCGCCGTTGTGCAGCACTTCGGCGAACGGCGCCGGCACGTGCACGGGCTTCGCCGCGTCGGGCACGACCCACACGACGACGCCGATCGCGAGGATCGACAGCACGCCGACGATCGCGAACAGCCCGCTCATCCCGACCCAGTGGAACACGATCGGCGCGCCGACGATCGCGACCGCGAACGACACGCCGATCGAGCCGCCGACCATCGCCATCGCCTTCGTGCGGTTCTGCTCGGAGGTCAGGTCCGCGATGAACGCGAGCACCGCGGACGACACGGCGCCCATCCCCTGGATCACGCGGCCGACGATGATCCACGTGATGTCGTGCGCGAACGCGGCGACGAAGCTGCCGAGCGCGAAGATCAGCAGCCCCGTGGCGATCACGGGCTTGCGGCCGAACTTGTCCGACGCCCACCCGTAGAAGATGTACAGCAGCGATTGCGTGACGCCGTAGGCCCCGAGCGCGATCCCGACGAGCAGCACGTTGTCGCCCCCCGGAATGGTTTTCGCGTAGACCGAGAACACCGGCATGATCATGAACAGGCCGAGCATGCGCAGCGCGAAGATCGCCGCGAGCGACGTGGTCGCGCGCAGCTCGGGCGCGCTCATGCGGGAAGACGTGGCGGACGGATTGGACATCGGGAATGAATTTCGAATGATCGGAATGTCCGCCCGGCAGCGGGCGGCGGAAGATCAGGGCCACCGGCCCGGCGGGTCCGGCAGGCGCTTTCCGGGGTGCTTTCCGGCACGCCGTGCAGGCAGCCTGCGGGCCGCGTCGAGCGAGCGGCGCGGCCGCTTTCTCCGGCGCGGGCACCGCCTTGCTGCCAGCTGCTGCAAAGGCTGGGGGCCCCCAACGACGGCCTCGAAAAGCCGTTATAGTAGCAGGTTTGGTTCCCTCCAATTTCGCCAGGTTCATGGAACAGATCCGTATCCGTGGGGCACGCACCCACAACCTGAAAAACGTCAATCTCGACCTGCCGCGCCACAAGCTGGTCGTGATTACCGGGTTGTCCGGGTCGGGCAAGTCGTCGCTCGCGTTCGACACCCTTTATGCCGAGGGTCAGCGCCGCTACGTCGAAAGCCTGTCCGCGTACGCCCGCCAGTTCCTGCAGCTGATGGAGAAACCCGACGTCGACCTGATCGAAGGCCTGTCGCCGGCGATCTCGATCGAGCAGAAGGCGACGTCCCACAACCCGCGTTCGACCGTCGGCACGGTCACCGAAATCCACGACTACCTGCGACTTTTGTTCGCACGTGTCGGCACGCCGTATTGCCCCGACCACGACATCCCGCTCGAGGCGCAGAGCGTGTCGCAGATGGTCGACGCGGCGCTCGCGCTGCCCGAGGAAACCAAGCTGATGATCCTCGCGCCCGTCGTCGCGAACCGCAAGGGCGAGCACGCGGAGCTGTTCGAGGACATGCAGGCGCAGGGCTTCGTGCGCTTTCGCGTGCGCTCGGGCGGCGGCACCGCGAACGAAGGCGTCGCGAAGATCTACGAGGTCGAGTCGCTGCCGAAGCTGAAGAAGAACGACAAGCACACGATCGACGTCGTCGTCGACCGCCTGAAGGTGCGCCCGGACATGAAGCAGCGTCTCGCGGAATCGTTCGAGACGGCGCTGCGCCTGGCGGACGGCCGCGCGATCGCGCTCGAGATGGACTCCGACCGCGAACACCTGTTCAGCTCGAAGTTCGCGTGCCCGATCTGCTCGTACTCGCTGCAGGAGCTCGAGCCGCGGTTGTTCTCGTTCAACAACCCGATGGGCGCGTGCCCGGAATGCGACGGCCTCGGCCAGATCACGTTCTTCGACCCGAAGCGGGTCGTCGCGCACCCGTCGCTGTCGCTCGCCGCGGGCGCGGTGAAGGGCTGGGACCGCCGCAACCAGTTCTACTTCCAGATGCTGCAGAGCCTCGCGGCGTTCTACGAATTCGACATCGACGCGGCATTCGAGGATCTGCCCGAAAAAATCCGCAAGGTGCTGCTGTACGGTTCCGGCAAGCAGACGATCCCGTTCTCGTACATCAACGAGCGCGGCCGCACGACGATCCGCGAGCACGTGTTCGAAGGGATCATCCCGAACCTCGAGCGCCGCTACCGCGAGACCGATTCGGTCGCGGTGCGCGAAGAGCTCGCGAAATACCAGAACAACCAGCCGTGCCCGTCGTGCGACGGCACGCGGCTGCGCCGCGAGGCGCGCCACGTACGCGTCGGCACCGGCGACTACGCGCGCGGCATCTATGAAATCAGCGGCTGGCCGCTGCGCGACGCGCTCGGCTATTTCGACGGGCTGTCGCTCGACGGCGCGAAGCGCGAGATCGCCGACAAGGTGATCAAGGAAATCGTCGCGCGACTGACCTTCCTGAACAACGTCGGGCTCGACTACCTGTCGCTCGAGCGCAGCGCGGAGACGCTGTCCGGCGGCGAGGCGCAGCGCATCCGGCTCGCATCGCAGATCGGCTCGGGGCTGACCGGCGTGATGTACGTGCTCGACGAGCCGTCGATCGGCCTGCACCAGCGCGACAACGACCGGCTGATCGCGACGCTCAAGCACCTGCGCGACCTCGGCAACTCGGTGATCGTCGTCGAGCACGACGAGGACATGATCCGCACGGCCGACTACGTCGTGGACATGGGCCCCGGTGCGGGCGAGCATGGCGGTGTCGTGGTCGCCGAAGGCACGCCGAAGCAGGTGCAGTCGAACCCGCAGTCGCTGACCGGCCAGTATCTGGTCGGCAAGCGCGTCATCGAGTATCCGGACGAACGGATTTCGCCCGATCCCGAGCGGATGCTGCGCATCGTGGATGCGCACGGCAACAACCTGAAGCACGTCGACCTCGAGCTGCCGGTCGGCCTGCTGACCTGCATCACCGGCGTGTCGGGCTCCGGCAAGTCGACGCTGATCAACGACACGCTGTATCACGCGGTCGCGCGCCACCTGTACGGCTCGTCGGCCGAACCGGCGCCGCACGAGGCGATCGAAGGCCTCGAGCACTTCGACAAGGTGATCAACGTCGACCAGTCGCCGATCGGCCGCACGCCGCGTTCGAACCCGGCCACCTACACGGGCCTGTTCACGCCGATCCGCGAGCTGTTCTCGGGCGTGCCGACCGCGAAGGAGCGCGGCTACGATCCCGGCCGCTTCTCGTTCAACGTGAAGGGCGGGCGCTGCGAGTCGTGCCAGGGCGACGGCGTGCTGAAGGTCGAAATGCACTTCCTGCCGGACGTCTACGTGCCGTGCGACGTGTGCCACGGCAAGCGCTACAACCGCGAAACGCTCGAAGTGCAGTACAAGGGCAAGAACATCAGCGAAGTGCTCGACATGACGGTCGAGCATGCGTACGAGTTCTTCAGCGCGGTGCCGGTCATCGCCCGCAAGCTGAAGACGCTGCTCGACGTCGGCCTCGGCTACATCCGCCTCGGCCAGTCGGCCACGACGCTGTCGGGCGGCGAGGCGCAGCGCGTGAAGCTGTCGCTGGAGCTGTCGAAGCGCGACACCGGCCGCACGCTGTACATCCTCGACGAACCGACCACCGGCCTGCACTTCCACGACATCGCGCTGCTGCTCGAGGTGATCCACCGGCTGCGCGACCAGGGCAACACGGTCGTGATCATCGAGCACAACCTCGACGTGATCAAGACGGCCGACTGGGTAATCGACCTCGGCCCCGAAGGCGGCGCCGGCGGCGGCCAGATCATCGCGCAGGGCACGCCCGAGCAGGTCGCGAAGACCAAGGCGAGCTTCACCGGCAAGTATCTCGCACCGCTGCTCAAGCGCCCGACCCGCAAGGCGGCAGCCGGCTGACACGTTCCGTTCCCGCGCGCGGCTGCCCGGCCGCGCGCGCCCGGCGTCCGCGGCGGCGCCCGCGTCATCGTTTTCCCTTCTGCGGTTTTCCCCTCTGCGTTTACACCACGAGCCAAACTGCCCCGTGGCGGACGATAATGGCAGCTATACTTTACGGTCGTAAGGTTCGCCATCCGCACCAATCCGGTGCGGCGCCGGCCGACCGCCGTCCTGCCGCCCACCGCGCGTCACGACACCCGAACGACAGGAATCCACGATGGAGAAGCAACAAGAGTCGCGCGACGCCCAGAGCCGCGAGCCGCACCTGCGCAGCGTGCGGCTGACGAGCGACTTCAGCCTGCCGAAGCTGTCGGCAATCGAGATCGGCAGCTATCTGTTCGCCCTCGTCGCGATGGTGCTGGTCATCGAGCTCAAGCTGCTCGGCGGGCTCCTGGCCGGCCTGCTGGTCTATCAGCTGATCCACACGATCGCGCCGGTCATCGAACGCCACACGACCAGCATGCGCGCGCGCTGGGTCGCCGTCGTGCTGCTGTCGATCGCGATCGTCGGCGGCCTCACCGGCCTCACGATCGGCATCATCGAGCACTTCGAGCACACGGTGCCGAACCTGCAGAGCCTGCTCGACCAGTTGATGCAGATCGTCGAGCAGACGCGCGCCCGCACGCCGGCCTGGATCGCGAACCTGCTGCCCGTCGACGTCGAACAGATGAAGACCAAGGCGGCGCTGCTGATGCACTCGCACATGGATCAGTTGCAGCAAGGCGGCAAGAGCGTCGCGCGCGGCTTCGGCCACGTGCTGTTCGGGATGATCATCGGCGCGATGATCGCCATCGGCGTCGAGCACGGCAAGGTGCGCCGGCCGCTGTCGACCGCGCTCGTCACGCGCGTGTCGCGTTTCGCCGAATCGTTCCGCCGGATCGTGTTCGCGCAGATCAAGATCTCGGCGATCAACGCGGCGTTCACCGCGCTCTACCTGCTCGTCGCGCTGCCGATCTTCCATCAGCGGCTGCCGCTGTCGAAGACGCTCGTGCTCGTCACGTTCATCGTCGGCCTCTTGCCGGTGATCGGCAACCTGATCTCCAATACGCTGATCGTCGCGGTGTCGCTGTCGGTCAGCATGGGCACCGCGATCGCGTCGCTCGCGTTCCTCGTGGTCATCCACAAGCTCGAATACTTCCTGAACGCAAAGATCATCGGCGGGCAGATCGAATCGCGCGCATGGGAGCTGCTGCTCGCGATGCTGATCATGGAAGCCGCGTTCGGGCTGCCGGGCGTGATCGCCGCGCCGATCTTCTATGCGTACCTGAAGCGCGAGCTGTACATGCTGCGGCTGATCTGACGGCCGCGCCCGGCGCCCCGCTCGTCACGCAAACGAAAACGCCGCGCTCCGTAAAGCGCGGCGTTCTCGTTTGCGGCCACCGGCCACCGGCCGCCGGCGGCCAGCGGCCGGCACGGGCCGCCCGATGCGAACCGCCGATCAGCGGAACACGACCGTCTTCGTCCCGTTCAGCACGATCCGATGCTCGACGTGCCACTTCACCGCACGCGCGAGCGTCACGCACTCGACGTCGCGGCCGATCGCGGTGAGCTGGTCCGGCGTCATGCTGTGGTCGACGCGCTCGACTTCCTGCTCGATGATCGGACCTTCGTCGAGGTCGGTCGTCACGTAGTGCGCGGTCGCACCGATCAGCTTCACGCCGCGGTCGAACGCCTGGTAGTACGGCTTCGCGCCCTTGAAGCTCGGCAGGAACGAATGGTGGATGTTGATCGCGCGGCCGGCGAGCTGCTGGCACATGTTCGGCGACAGGATCTGCATGTATCGCGCGAGCACGACGAGATCGGCCTGGTGCTCGTCGATCACTTCCAGCACGCGCGCTTCCTGCGCGGCCTTCGCCGCATCGGACGAGCCGCCGACGAGCGGGAAGTGATGGAACGGGATGTTGTAGCTCGCGGCGAGCTGGTAGAACTCCTTGTGGTTCGACACGATCGCCGGGATCTCGATCGGCAGCTGGCCGGTGCGATAGCGGAACAGCAGGTCGTTCAGGCAATGGCCGATCTTCGACACCATGATCACGACGCGCGGCTTCACGGCCGCATCGTGCAGTTCCCAGCGCATCGCGAACTGCTCGGCGAGCGGCGCGAATTCGTTGCGAAGCGTGTCGAGCGCGGACGCGGAATCCGCGCCGTTGGCGTCCTGCTCGAAGTGCACGCGCATGAAGAACTCGCCGGTGCGGCTGTCGCCGAACTGCGCGGAATCGAGGATGTTGTTGCTGCGCTCGAACAGGAAGCCCGAGACCGCGTGGACGATGCCGTGCCGGTCGGGGCACGACAGTTTCAGGATAAAGCTGTGATCGGTCGACATGACCGCTACTCCCTTCGTTTCGGTATTCGTCAAATTGGCTGTCCGGCCGGCCGCACCCGTGCGCAACGCGCGGGCCCGGCCCCGATGCGGCACGCTACGCGGCCGGCGCGAACAGCGCGTCGATGCCCGCCGCGTCCGCCGCCGCGAGCCAGCGATGGCGCAGCAGCGTGTCGAGCATCGCGAGGCTCGCATCCATCGTCGCGCGGCCTTCGCGCAACCACGCGATCACTTCGGGCACGCCGGCCAGCAGATGCTCGGCCACTTCGCCGTCCTGGTTGTGCGGCGCGAAGTCGCGCGGCAGCGGCAGGTCGTACACGAAGATCAGTTCGGACTGCGTGCCTTCCGGCAGCGAGCACAACACCTGCACCGCCCGGCCCGCGATCGCGCGCGCCGCGAGTTCGGCCGGCATGCCGGCCTCTTCCCAGCATTCCTTGATGAGCGTCTCGTGAACGCCCAGACCCCAGCCGATGCCGCCCGCGACGACGTTGTCGAGCATGCCGGGGTCGGTGGCCTTGGTCGCGCTGCGGCGGCCAAGCCACATCTGCGGCGCGGCGGGCGAACCCGGCGCAACCGCATATTCTACGATGCCGTTCAGATGCACCGCGTAAGTCTGCGTACCGAAAAAGCGCGACGCGGCGCGCTCGATATACGCGAGCGGCGGATCGTCGAAGCGATTGCGGATCGCATAGATCTCGTCGCGCCAGCCGGGAATCGCGCCTTCGGCGGCCAGCGCGCCGATCGCGCTCGCGAGCGCCATGCTGCGCGCGTCGACCGTGTCGTAACGCGCCGACAGCACGACGCGCTCGTCCGTCAGTTCGAACACGTCGGGCCAGCGGACGAGCTTCGCGACGTCGCGGCGCCGCACCCAGCCGACCTGCCGGCCGGCGATCTCGAAACGCAGGTGCGCAGCCGGATCGAAGCGGCGCGCGGCCGCGATGCATGGAAACGTCATCGGGTTCAGTCCTTCAGCGCGACGCGAATGCCGATCGCGATGAACGTCGCGCCCGCGATCCGGTCGAGCCACACGCCGGCCTTCGGGCGGCGCTTCAGCCATGCGCCGATCGCGCCCGCGCCGACGCCGAACAGCGAGAAGATCGCGGCCGTCTGCAGCATGAACAGCGCGCCCAACTCGAACATCTGCAGCGTCACGCCCTGCACGCCGTGCGGATCGACGAACTGCGGCAGGAACACGACGAAGAACAGCGTGACCTTCGGGTTCATCAGGTTGCCGATCACGCTCTGCCGGAAGATCGCGCCGAGCGGCTGCGGCGGACGTTCATGCGCGTTCGCGAGGCCCTGGCTGCGCAGCGCCTTGATGCCGATCCACACGAGATACGCGGCGCCCGCGAGCTTCAGCGCCTGGAACGCGACCGGCGACGACCGCAGCACGGCCGCGACACCGAGCGCCGCCAGCGTCGTATGGAACAGGATCCCGGCCGTGAAGCCGAGCGCCGCGACGAAGCCGGCCGCGCGCCCCTGCGAGATGCCGCGCGCGAGCACCTGCAGGTTGTCGGGACCGGGCGCGAACGTGATCGCGATCGACGTGGCGAGAAACAGCATGAAGTTGGGCATCGTGACCTCGCGGCGTGGGCCGGCGTTCAGGGGTTCACTGGTTCAGTGGTTCAGTGGCCGGCGAATTCGGTAACGGTATAGACGGGCAGTCCCGCGTTGCGCAGCAGCGCGGAGCCGCCGAGATCGGGCAGGTCGATGATCGCCGCGCCCTCGACGACGACCGCGCCGAGCCGCTGCAGCAGGTTGCGCCCCGCCATCATCGTGCCGCCGGTCGCGATCAGGTCGTCCATGATGATCACGCGGTCCCCCGGGCGGCACGCGTCTTCGTGGATCTCGACCGTCGCGCTGCCGTATTCGAGGTCGTACGATTCCGAGCGCGTCTTGTACGGCAGCTTGCCGACCTTGCGGATCGGCACGAAGCCGACGCTCAGTTCGTACGCGACGATCGGCGCGATGATGAAGCCGCGCGCATCGAGCCCCGCGACGTAGTCGAGCTTCGCATCGACATAGCGTTCGACGAACAGGTCGACGAGGATGCGCAGCGCCTTCGGGCTCTGCAGCAGCGTCGTAATGTCGCGGAACATCACGCCCGGCTGCGGCCAGTCGGGCACCGTGCGGATCTGGCTGTGGATGAAGGCGACCGGATCGAGCGGCGCGCCCGACGACGAATGCGGCATGAAACTCTCCGAAAAAAACGGTGCGCGAAGATCGGGCACCGTTTCGAATAAATACGGGTCAGGTTATTGAATCGACGTGCTGAATCGACTCGCGCTCACGCGACCGCGGCCGGCGGTTCGCGCCGATGGCGCGACAGCCGCTCCTCCGCGAGTGCGAGCGCTTCGGGCAGCCCGCGCAGCACGACGATGTCGCTCGCGCGCAGCTTGGTCTGCGGATCGGGTTCGACGCCGCGGATCCCGTGCCGGCGGATCGCCGTGACTTCCAGCCCGAGCGCATACAGCCCGAGCTCCTCCAGCGAGCGCCCGACCGCGTCCGCGCGCGCGTCGACCGGCACCGATTGTAGCCGCACCTGCTCGTGATCGTCGTCGTCCGCGTCGTCCGCGCCGTGGAAATAGCCGCGCAGCAGGCTGTAGCGTTCGTCGCGCATCTCCTCGACGCGCCGCACGACCTTGCGCATCGGCACGCCGACCAGCACCAGCGTGTGCGACGCGAGCATCAGGCTGCCTTCGACGATCTCCGGAATCACTTCCGTCGCACCGGCCGCGAGCAGTTTCTCGAGATCGGCGTCGTCGACCGTGCGCACGATCGCGGGCAGCGTCGGCTCCAGCTCGTGCACGTGATGCAGCACGCGCAGCGCCGACGGCGTGTTCGCATACGTGATCGCGACGGCCGCCGCGCGGTGGATACCGGCCGCGAGCAGCGACTCGCGGCGCGCCGCATCGCCGAACACGACCGATTCGCCGGCCGTCGCGGCCGCGCTCACGCGATCGGGATCGAGGTCGAGCGCGACGTACGAGATGCCTTCCTGTTCGAGCATGCGCGCCAGGTTCTGGCCCGCGCGGCCGTAGCCGCAGATGATCACGTGGCCGCGCTGCTTGAGGCTTTGCGTCGCGATCCGCGTCATCTGCAGCGACTGCTGCATCCATTCCGTCGACGACAGCCGCATCACGATCCGGTCGGCGTTCTGGATCAGGAACGGCGCGGCGAGCATCGACAGCAGCATCGACGCGAGGATCGCCTGCAGCAGCGTCGAATCGACGAGGTGCCGGTCGAGGATCAGGTTCAGCAGCACGAAGCCGAATTCGCCGGCCTGCGCGAGGCCGATGCCCGTGCGCATCGCGACGCCCGGCGTCGCGCCGAACAGGCGCGCGAGCCCCGCGATCATGGTCGCCTTGAACAGGATCTGCCCGACGAAGAAGCCGAGCACGAGCAACGGGTGCTCCCAGATCACGCGCGGATCGAGCAGCATCCCGGTCGTCACGAAGAACAGGCCGAGCAGCACGTCGCGGAACGGCTTGATGTCCTCCTCCACCTGGTGGCGGAACGGCGTCTCGGAGATCAGCATCCCGGCGATGAACGCGCCGAGCGCGAGCGACAGCCCGAAGCGGTCGGTGATGAACGCGGCGCCGAGCGTGACGAGCAGCAGGTTCAGCACGAACAGTTCCTGCGAGCGGCGCCGCGCGACGACGTTGAGCCAGCGCGTCATGAAGCGCTGGCCGATGACGAGCAGCAGCGCGAGCGCGATCACGATCTTGACCGCCGCGAAGCCGAGCGTGAGCGCGAGATCCTTCGACGACTCGGCGCCGAACGCGGCGATCACGATCAGCAGCGGCACCACGGCGAGATCCTGGAACAGCAGCACGCCGAAGATGTTGCGGCCGTGCGCGGTCTCGATCTCGAGCCGCTCGGCGAGCATCTTCGACACGATCGCCGTCGACGACATCGCGAGCGCGCCGCCGAGCGCGACGCTGCCCTGCCACGTGATGTGCACCCAGCGCTCGAACAGCGCGCCGAGCACGACCGCGAGCGCGAGCGTCGCCACCACCTGCAGCAGCCCGAGCCCGAACACGAGCCGCTGCATCGCGCGCAGCTTCGCGAGCGAGAATTCGAGGCCGATCGAGAACATCAGGAACACCACGCCGAATTCCGCGAGATGCTCGGCCCGCTCGAGATCCGCGGCGATGCCGAACGCATGCGGGCCGACCAGGATGCCGACGGTCAGGTAGCCGAGCATCGGCGGCAGGTTCAGCGAGCGAAACACGACGACGCCCACCACCGAGGCCAGCAGCAGCAGCAGGGTCATTTCGAGCGGGGAAATCACGGGCGAAGCGTCCTCGTTCGTCGGGGCCACGGCAAGGCGGGCGCGGGTGGTGGCGGTGGACCGGCAACCTCGGACGAGTCCGAAGGCGCGGCGCGGCGAACAAACGCCTTTGCTATACTCCGCGCATGATAGCGAAAATCAATGATGATCGGGCGCTCGCGCTCGCCCGCGACGTGCTCGACATCGAGGCGGACGCCGTGCGCGCGCTGCGCGACCAGCTCGACGGCGACTTCGTCCACGCCGTTGCGCTGCTGCTCGGCTGCCGCGGGCGCGTCGTGGTATCCGGCATCGGCAAGTCGGGGCATATCGCCCGCAAGATCGCGGCCACGCTCGCGAGCACCGGCACGCCGGCGTTCTTCGTCCATCCGGCCGAGGCCAGCCACGGCGACCTCGGCATGGTCACGTCCGACGACGTCTTCATCGGCATCTCCTATTCCGGCGAGTCGGAAGAACTCGTCGCGATCCTGCCGCTCGTCAAGCGGATCGGCGCGAAGCTGATCGCGATCACGGGCCGCGCGGAATCGAGCCTCGGCACGCTCGCCGACGTGAACCTGAACGCCGCGGTGTCGAAGGAAGCGTGCCCGCTGAACCTCGCGCCCACCGCGAGCACGACCGCCGCGCTCGCGCTCGGCGACGCGCTCGCCGTCGCGGTGCTCGACGCGCGCGGCTTCGGTTCCGAGGATTTTGCGCGCTCGCATCCGGGCGGCGCGCTCGGCCGGCGCCTGCTCACGCACGTGCGCGACGTGATGCGCTCGGGCGACGACGTGCCGCGCGTCGGGCTCGACGCGACGCTGTCGGATGCACTGTTCCAGATCACCGCGAAGCGGATGGGCATGACGGCCGTGATCGGCGCCGACGGCCGCGTGGCCGGCATCTTCACCGACGGCGACCTGCGCCGCGTGCTCGCGCGCGACGGCGATTTCCGCACGCTGCCGATCGTCGACGTGATGACGCGCGCACCGCGCACGATCGGCCCGGACCAGCTCGCGGTCGAAGCCGTGGAACTGATGGAGCGTCACCGGATCAACCAGATGCTCGTGGTCGATGCCGACGGCGCGCTGATCGGCGCGCTGAACATGCACGACCTGTTTTCGAAGAAGGTGATCTGATGAGCGCAGCGCTGACTGCGGCCGAACGCGCGAGCCGCGTGAAGCTGATGATTTTCGACGTCGACGGCGTGCTGACCGACGGCGGCCTGCTGTTTACCGCGGCCGGCGACGCGATGAAGTCGTTCAATTCGCTCGACGGCCATGGCGTGAAGCTGCTCGGCGAGGCCGGCATCGCGACCGCGATCATCACCGGCCGCCGCTCGGACATCGTCGCGGCGCGCGCGAAGGAAATGAAGATCGCGCACCTGTTCCAGGGCGTCGAGAACAAGCTCGCGGTGTTCACGGACCTGATCGCCTCGCTCGGCATCGGCGCCGACGCGTGCGGCTACATGGGCGACGACTGGCCCGACCTGCCGGTGATGCTGCGTTGCGGCTTCGCAGCCGCGCCGGCCAACGCGCATCCCGAAGTGATCGCCCGCGCGCACTGGGTGGCCGAGGCCCGCGGCGGCCACGGCGCGGTGCGCGAAGTGTGCGACGCGATCCTGCGCGCGCAGCGCCGCTACGACGCGCTGCTCGCGGCTGCCTGCGGAGCCTGACGGATGAACACGCATTTCCGCTGGACCCAGTTGCTGCCGCTCGCCGCGGTGGCTGCACTCGCGGGCATCACGTGGTGGCTGCTGCAGGCGACGCTGCCGCCGCCCGGCGAGGGCGCCGCGCAGCCGAAGCGCCACACGCCCGACTATTTCGCGGACAACTTCTCGGTCACCGAGCTCGATCAGACCGGCACGACGCAGTACCGGCTGACGGCCGCGAAGCTGGTCCATTACGAAGACACCGAGAACAGCGACCTGACCGATCCGGCCATGCGCGCGTTCCAGCCCGGCAAGCCGGTCGTGACGACCACCGCGAAGCGCGGCACGGTCAACGGCGACGTGTCGATCGTCGACCTGTACGACGACGCGCGCATCCTGCGCGTGGCCGGCGGCGGCGATCCGCAGATGCAGGCCGATTCGCAGCATTTCCGGATCTTCGTCAATGACGATGTGATCCAGACCGAAAAGCCGGTTAAACTTCAGCGCGGCCTGTCGCTCGTCAACGCGACCGACGGCATGAAGTACAACAACGTCACCCGGGTCATCGAGCTTTACGGCAACGTGCGCGGCACGATCGCCGCGGCGGACACGTCCGGCGGCTCGAAAGGTCAACCCAGGTGACGCATCCCTCACGTGACTGCATGAACGAACCGTTCCCTCGACAGAATTCCGGCGGCGCTGCGCGCGCCGTCCGCGCCGCGCTCGCCGCGACGCTCGTGGCGCTCCCGCTCGTCGGGCTGGCGCCGCTCGCCCATGCCGAGAAGGCCGACCAGAACAAGCCGATCAACGTCGAGGCAGACAACCTGACCTATGACGACCTGAAGCAGGTGACGGTCGCGACCGGCAACGTCGTGATCACGAAGGGCACGATCATCATCAAGGGCGATCGCGTCGAAGTGCGCCAGGACCCGGAAGGCTATCAGTACGCGACCTCGTTCGGCAGCGGCAAGAAGCACGCGACGTTCCGCCAGAAGCGCGAAGGTCTCGACGAATACATCGACGGCGACGCCGAGCGAATCGACTACGACGGCAAGCAGGACCTGACGACGCTGACGACCGCCGCGACCGTGCGCCGCCTGCAGGGCACGTCGACCATCGCCGACACCGTGCACGGCAGCGTGATCACGTACGACGGCCAGCACGACTTCTACACCGCGAAGGGCGGCAAGGACGTCGCCGCGCCGGGCAACCCGAACGGCCGCGTGCGCGCGATGCTGTCGCCGAAGAACGGCGGCCCCGGGCCGCTGAACGGCGCGCCGGCGAAGCTGTCGCCGTCGACCACGATCCAGGGAGCGCCGGGCCAATGAACGCGCTCCCGAACCGCCAGCCGGCCGGCACGACGAGCTCGCTCGTCGTCCGCAACCTGAAGAAGCGCTACGGCTCGCGCACGGTCGTCAAGGACGTGTCGCTCGACGTGAAGAGCGGCGAAGTCGTCGGCCTGCTCGGCCCGAACGGCGCCGGCAAGACGACGTCGTTCTACATGATCGTCGGCCTCGTGCCGCTCGATGCGGGCGAGATCTCGCTGAACGGCAGCTCGATCAGCCTGCTGCCGATCCACAAGCGCGCGTCGCTCGGCCTGTCGTACCTGCCGCAGGAAGCGTCGGTGTTCCGCAAGCTGACCGTCGAGGAAAACATCCGCGCGGTGCTCGAGCTGCAGTACGGCGAAGACGGCAAGCGGCTGTCGAAGGACGCGATCGCGTCGCGCACCGAGGCGCTGCTCGACGAACTGCAGATCGGCCATCTGCGCGAGAACCCGGCGCTGTCGCTGTCGGGCGGCGAACGCCGCCGCGTCGAAATCGCGCGCGCGCTCGCGACCAATCCGAACTTCATCCTGCTCGACGAACCGTTCGCGGGCGTCGACCCGATCGCGGTGCTCGAGATCCAGAAGATCGTCAAGTTCCTGAAGCAGCGCAACATCGGCGTGCTGATCACCGATCACAACGTCCGCGAAACGCTCGGCATCTGCGACCACGCGTACATCATCAGCGACGGTTCGGTGCTCGCCGCCGGCGCGCCGAGCGAAATCATCGAAAACGAAAGCGTGCGCCGCGTGTACCTCGGCGAACACTTCCGCATGTAACTTCCCCTCCTGGCTGGCCGCACCCTGCCCGGCATCGCCGCGCAGGGCTGCGCCCGCACGCCCCGCGCGGCGGCCTGCGCGCGGCCTCGCGCCGCGCCGCGCGTAATCGCGGATGGCTCAATGCGGCTGGGTCGTGGCAAACTGCCGGTATGACTCCCTCCTTGCCATGAAAGCCAGCCTTCAACTCCGCCTGTCGCAACATCTTGCGCTGACGCCGCAACTGCAGCAGTCGATCCGGCTGCTGCAGCTGTCGACGCTCGAACTGCAGCAGGAAGTCGCGATGGCCGTCGCGCAGAACCCGCTGCTCGAAAACGATGACGAATGGATCGCGAGTCCGCTGCGCGTCGCGGCGGACGGATCGCTGATCGCGCAGACGCCGCCCGGCCAGAATGCCGAACCGGGTGCGTCGAACGGCAGCAGCCCGTCGGGCGATCGCGCCGAACGCGACGAACCGGCCGGCGCCGACGAATACGACGGCTACGGGGCCGGCGACGCCGGCGACGGCCCGCAATGGAATCTCGACGAATTCGGCCGTTCGAGCGGCGCATCGGACGACGACGACCTCCCGCCGCTGCAGGTTCAGGAAGCCGCGACGTCGCTGCGCGACCACCTGTCCGCGCAGTTGCGCGTC
Organism: Burkholderia sp. SR8; assembly: GCF_052851275.1. Taxonomy (NCBI): domain Bacteria; kingdom Pseudomonadati; phylum Pseudomonadota; class Betaproteobacteria; order Burkholderiales; family Burkholderiaceae; genus Burkholderia; species Burkholderia sp. SR8. The sequence continues at coordinate 170,838 of NZ_JAULUC010000014.1, read as the reverse complement.
ACGCAGGCCGGCCCGCGCGATCGCGCGCTCGTGATGTTCCTGATCGAATCGCTCGACGACGACGGCTACCTGACCGCGTCGCTCGACGAAGTCCTTGCCGACCTGCCGCCCGAACTCGAAATCGATTGCGACGAACTGAACGCGGCGCTCGCGCTGCTGCACAGTTTCGACCCGCCCGGGGTCGGCGCCCGCTCGGCATCCGAATGCCTGAAGCTGCAGTTGCTGCGCCTCGATCCGTCCCCCACGCGCACGCTCGCGCTGGAAATCGTGTCGCAGCACCTCGAGCTGCTCGCCGCGCGCGATTTCACGCGGTTGCGCAAGCACCTGAAGGCGAGCGACGACGCGCTGCGCGACGCGCATGCGCTGATCCGCTCGCTGGAGCCGTTCCCCGGCGCCGCGTACGGCAAGGCCGAGGCCGACTACGTCGTGCCCGACATCATCGTGAAGAAGGCCGGCCAGGGCTGGCTCGCGGAGCTCAATCCGGAAGTGATGCCGCGGCTGCGGATCAACAACCTGTACGCGAACATCCTGCGCAACAGCCGCGGCGATCCGGCGGCCGGTTCGCTGAAGCAGCAGCTGCAGGAAGCACGCTGGCTGATCAAGAATATCCAGCAGCGATTCGACACGATCCTGCGTGTCGCGCAGGCCATTGTCGAACGTCAGAAGAATTTCTTTGCGCACGGTGAAATTGCCATGCGCCCCTTGGTTTTGCGGGAAATAGCTGATACGCTGGGCCTACACGAGTCGACTGTCAGCCGTGTGACAACAGGCAAGTACATGCTGACCCCGTTCGGGACGCTTGAATTTAAGTACTTCTTCGGATCACACGTTTCGACCGACACCGGAGGCGCCGCATCGTCGACCGCCATCCGAGCCCTGATCAAGCAACTGATAGGAGCTGAAGACCCAAAATCGCCACTTTCGGACAGCCGCATTGCCGAGCTGCTGGCAGAACAGGGTTTCGTGGTCGCGCGCCGCACGGTTGCCAAATATCGCGAAGCCCTCAAGATCCCGGCAGTGAATCTGCGCAAGTCTCTTTAAGCCTGCTGCCTGCCCGGCGGCAGGCGTGTTCCGGCCACCGCGCACACGGGGAACAGGCCGGGCGACCTGTCCGCGATTCCGCCGCCACGTGCGGTCGGGGACAAGTCGACCGGAGCGCCGCCTCGATGCGGCCGGGTGGTCACTCGCTTGGAGAAGCACTATGAACCTGAAGATCAGTGGACATCATCTGGAAGTCACGCCTGCAATTCGCGAATACGTGATCACCAAGCTGGACCGGGTGCTACGCCATAGCGATCAGGTGATCGATGGCACTGTGATCCTCTCGGTCGACAACCACAAGGAAAAGGACAAGCAGCAGCGCGCGGAAATCAATCTGCACCTGAAGGGCAAGGACATCTTCGTCGAAAGCGCAAACGGCAATCTGTACGCTGCGATCGATCTGCTGATCGACAAGCTGGATCGCCAGGTCGTCAAGCACATGGAGCGTCTGCAGACCCATGCGCACGACCCGATCAAGCTGCAGCCGTCGATCGACCAGATCGAACTGCCGCCGCAATAACGGTCAACGCAACACGCACGCCGCCCGGTTCGCCGGGCGGTTTTTTTTGTGTCCGCGCGGCCGTGGTGCGACCGGTCCGTCCATGCTGCGCCATGCGCGCGGCTGTGCTCTATAATGTTCCGGTTATCGCCGGGGGGCATCGGGTGCGATCGCTGCGTTGCAGGCGCCCGTGCCGAACGCCTTGATATCGCCGAACATGGAAGATCAGTCTGCCGCCGCAAGGAGACCCCAGGCCGCCCAATCGCCTGCCAACATGAATCGCCTAGCCAAAATCCTGCCCATAGAGAACGTCGTCATCGACCTCTCCGTCACCAGCAAGAAACGCGTCTTCGAACAAGCCGGGCTGATCTTCGAGAATCAGAACGGCATCGCCCGCAGCACCGTCACGGACAACCTGTTCGCGCGCGAGCGCCTCGGCTCGACCGGGCTCGGCGAAGGCGTGGCGATTCCGCACGGGCGCATCAAGGGGCTCAAGCACCCGCTCGCCGCGTTCGTGCGGCTGGCCGACGCGATCCCGTTCGAAGCGCCCGACGGCCAGCCGGTCGGTCTCCTGATTTTCCTGCTCGTCCCCGAGCAAGCCACCCAGCAGCACCTCGAGATCCTGTCGGAAATCGCGCAACTGCTGTCCGACCGCGACGCGCGCGAGCGTCTGCACAACGAAACGGATCTCGCCGAGTTGCATCGCCTGCTCACTCAGTGGCAACCTTGAGTTGATCCGGGCGGAATATTTTCCCGAACGAGGCGGCACGCGCCGCCGTCCAGGGCCGCCCGGCGCCGGTCCGGCATGGCGACGCCCGTCGCCGCGCGCATGCACCGGCTCATTGGAGTGACGAGAGTCATGGATACGTCCAGCATCAACGCCCAGAGCATCTTCGACGACAACGCGGCCACGCTGAAGCTGAGCTGGCTGACGGGGCATGAAGGCTGGGAGCGCGGTTTCTCGGCCGACACCGTCGGCAATGCAACGTCGAGCGCCGACCTCGTCGGCCACCTGAACCTGATCCACCCGAACCGGATCCAGGTGCTCGGCGAAGCCGAAATCGACTACTACCAGCGGCAGACCGACGAAGACCGTTCGCGCCACATGGCCGAGCTGATCGCGCTCGAGCCGCCGTTTCTCGTCGTCGCCGGCGGTGCCGCCGCGCCGCCCGAACTCGTGCTGCGCTGCACGCGCTCGTCCACCCCGCTGTTCACGACACCGATGTCGGCCGCCGCGGTGATCGACAGCCTGCGGCTCTACATGTCGCGCATCCTCGCGCCGCGCGCGACGCTGCACGGCGTGTTCCTCGACATCCTCGGGATGGGCGTGCTGCTCACCGGCGACTCCGGGCTCGGCAAGAGCGAACTCGGCCTCGAGCTGATCAGCCGCGGCCACGGCCTCGTCGCCGACGACGCCGTCGACTTCGTCCGACTTGGCCCCGATTTCGTCGAAGGCCGCTGCCCGCCGCTGCTGCAGAACCTGCTCGAAGTGCGCGGCCTCGGGCTGCTCGACATCAAGACGATCTTCGGTGAAACCGCGGTGCGCCGGAAAATGAAGCTGAAGCTGATCGTCCAGCTGGTGCGCCGCCCGGACGGCGAATTCCAGCGGCTGCCGCTCGAAAGCCAGACGGTCGACGTGCTCGGCTTGCCGATCAGCAAGGTCACGATCCAGGTTGCGGCCGGCCGCAACCTCGCGGTGCTCGTCGAGGCAGCCGTGCGGAACACGATCCTGCAGCTGCGCGGAATCGATACGCTGCGCGACTTCATGGACCGGCAGCGACTCGCGATGCAGGATCCCGACAGCCAGTTCCCCGGCAAGCTCGTGTAACACGCCCGCGCCGGCCTCGCAGCGCCGACGCGTCGAGCCGGTGCTATGATGAAACGTCAGGATTCTCTGCTTCCCATGCGCATCGTCCTCATCACCGGCATCTCCGGCTCAGGCAAGTCCGTCGCGCTGAACGCGCTCGAGGACGCAGGCTACTACTGCGTCGACAACCTGCCGCCGCACGTGCTCCCCGAACTCGCCCGCTATCTTGCCGAGGGCGGCCAGCATCGGCTCGCGGTCGCGATCGATGCGCGTTCGAGCGCGTCGCTCGATGAAATGCCCGGCCTGATCCGCGCGCTGTCGCTCGAGCACGATGTCCGCGTGCTGTTCCTCAACGCAAGCACGCAGGCGCTGATCCAGCGCTTCTCCGAAACGCGGCGCCGCCATCCGCTGTCCGGCTCGCCGTCGCACGACGCGAACGTCGGGCTGCTGTCGTCGCTCGAGGAAGCGATCGAGCGCGAACGCGATCTCGTCGCGCCGCTCGCCGAATTCGGTCACCAGATCGATACGAGCACGTTGCGCGCGAACGTGTTGCGCACGTGGGTCAAGCGCTTCATCGAGCAGAAGAACAACGACCTGATGGTGATGTTCGAATCGTTCGGCTTCAAGCGCGGCGTGCCGCTCGACGCCGATCTGATGTTCGACGTGCGCGCGCTGCCGAACCCGTACTACGACCATGAGCTGCGCCCGCTCACCGGGCTCGACCAGCCGGTCATCGCCTTTCTCGACGCACTGCCGATCGTCCATCAGATGATCGACGACATCCATGCGTTCCTGATGAAATGGCTGCCGCACTTTCGCGAAGACAACCGCAGCTATCTGACCGTCGCCATCGGCTGCACGGGTGGTCAGCATCGCTCGGTGTTCATCGCGGAAACGCTCGCCGCGCGCCTCGCGCACGATGCGAACGTGATCGTGCGGCATCGTGACGCGCCCGTGGATGTCGACGCGTCGTCGCGGCTCGTCACCGAGGTCGACCGACCTTAGCGACACCCGCTCTCTCGCCGGCGCGCCATGTCTACCCTATCGACCACGCTGATCGACTTGCCGCTGTTTCCGCTGCACACGGTGCTGTTCCCCGGTGGCTGGCTGCCGCTCAAGGTGTTCGAGGCGCGCTATCTCGACATGTGCCGCGCGTGCCTGCGCGACGACGCACCGTTCGGCGTGTGCCTGCTGAAGAGCGGCCCCGAAGTCGCCCAGGACGGCGCCGTGTCGGTGCCCGAGACCATCGGCTGCATGGCGCGCATCACCGAATGCGACACCGGCGAATTCGGGATGCTGTACCTGCAGGCAGTCGGCACGCAGCGCTTCGAGCTGCTGTCGTATCGCGTCGAAGGCAACGGGCTGCTGGTCGGCATCGCGGAGCCGCTGCCCGACGACATTCCGCTCGAAGGCGAGCAGGCGCTCGCGCAATTCGGCTCGTGCGCGGAAGTGCTCGAGCGAATCATCGAAGCGCTGAAGAAGACCGAACCGGACAAGATGCCGTTCGGCGAACCGTTCCGTCTCGACGATCCGAGCTGGGTGTCGAACCGACTCGCGGAACTGCTGCCGCTCGACCTGCGCGCGCGGCAGAAGCTGATGGAGTTTCCGGATGTCGGCGCGCGGATCGATGCCGTGCACCACGTGCTCGACCGGCACGGGTGGCTGTAAGCGACTGCGAACCTGTCGCGCCGTATCGGCGCCGCACCGGTGTCGCGCGATCGATCCGCGGTCAATCGTTCGATCGGCACAACACCGTGGGGCGGCGCTGCGTGCGTGAGCGCACGCCGCTCACCGCACCCGTCCCGTTTCGTTACAGCAGCGGCCCGCTCAGCGCATCGAGCAGCTTGCGCACGGGGGCCGGCACGCCATACGCATCGAGCGCGGCGAGCGGCACCCACGCCGTTTCGGCATCCTGCGCCTGCGCGTGCGACGGCCCGCCGTTCGTCCGGTCGCTCAGCCGCGGCTCGATCTCGAGCCGGAAATGCGTGAACGTATGCGTAAACGGTGCGAGCGGCACCGGGCCGCCGCCGCCGAAGCCGCGCGCGAGTTCGGCCAGCGCGGCATCGCCGTCGGCTTGCGGCAGGCACCACAGCCCGCCCCAGATGCCGGCGGGCGGACGCCGCTCGAGCAGCACCGCGTCGCCGTCGCGCAGCACCAGCATCCAGGTCTTGCGCGTCGGCACGGCCTTCTTCGGCCGCGCGGCCGGCAGTTCGCGCTGCCGGCCCGTCGATTGCGCGACGCAGTCGCCCGCGAACGGGCAACGCGCACAATCCGGCTTGCCGCGCACGCAGAGCGTCGCGCCGAGATCCATCAGCCCCTGCGTATAGGCGCTCACGTCGGCCGCGTTCGCCGCATCCGGCAGCAGCGATTCGGCCAGCGCCCACATGTCGTTCTCGACCCGCTTCTCGCCCGGAAAACCCTCGACGCCGAATACGCGCGCGAGCACGCGTTTCACGTTGCCGTCGAGGATGGTCGCGCGTGCACCGTACGCGAACGACGCGATCGCGGCGGCCGTCGAGCGGCCGATGCCGGGCAGCTCGGCGAGCGCGTCCGGTGTCGACGGGAACACGCCGCCATGCTCGGCGGCGACGACCTGCGCGCAGCGATGCAGGTTGCGTGCGCGCGAGTAATAGCCGAGGCCGGCCCACAGCGCCATCACGTCGTCGGCCGGCGCGGCTGCGAGCGCGGCGACGTCGGGAAAGCGCTCGAGAAAGCGCGCGTAATACGGGATGACGGTCGAGACCTGCGTCTGCTGCAACATGATCTCCGACAGCCAGATCCGGTACGGATCGCGGGTGTTCTGCCACGGCAGGTCGTGGCGGCCGTGCTCGCGCTGCCACGCGATCAGGCGCGTGGCGAACGTGCGGTGCAGCGGCGTGACGGGAAACGGAGCGGGTGCGATGCGGGGCGGCTTCAAGTGTTCGAATCGTTGGAAAAGGTTACAGCGCGGGGTTCAACGCTGGCAGGTCGGGCAGAAATAGGTCGAGCGCTGACCCTGCACGATCTGGCGGATCGGCGTGCCGCACACGCGGCAAGGCAGCCCCGCGCGGTCGTAGACGAAGCAGTCGAGCTGGAAATAGCCGCTTTCGCCGTTGCTGCCGACGAAATCGCGCAGCGTGCTGCCGCCGCGCTCGATCGCATCGGCGAGCGTCGCGCGCACGGCCTCGGCCAGCCGCTCGTAGCGCGGCAGCGATACCTTGCCGGCGGCGGTCGTCGGCCGGATGCCGGCGCGAAACAGGCTCTCCGATGCATAGATGTTGCCGACACCGACGACCATGTCGCCGGCGAGCAGCGCCTGCTTGACCGACACCGTGCGGCCGCGCGTGCGCGCGTGCAGCAGTGCGCCGGTGAACGTCGGCGAGAACGGCTCGACGCCGAGGCTCGCGAGCAGCGGATGCGCATGCACGTCGCCGGCTTCGCGCGGGTGCCACAGCACGGCACCGAAACGGCGCGGATCGCGGAACCGCAGCACGAACTCGTCGAAGATCCAGTCGATGTGATCGTGTTTCGCGGCGACCGGCACGCCGGCCGCGGGCAGCACGCGCAGCGTGCCCGTCATCCCGAGGTGGACGATGAACCAGCCCGCGTCGACCTCGAACAGCAGGTACTTGCCGCGACGCTCGACGGCGAGCACCTCGCGTGCGCGCAGTTGCTCCGCGAGCCCGGCCGGCACGGGCCAGCGCAGCATCGCGGTACGGACGTCGACACGCTCGACGCGGCGGCCCGCGACAAAGGGCTCGATGCCCCGGCGCGTGACTTCGACTTCTGGCAACTCTGGCATGTTTTGCGGGTCTGAGGCGAGATTCTTGATCGTGCGTGTATTGTAGCGAGCGCGTTACAATCGGTTGAAACATCGAACGGATTTCCATGACCCTGCCCTCGAAGATGCTTCTGAAGCGCCCCGCCGCCGCATGCGGCGCGCGTGCCTTCCCGGTCCGCCGTGCGCTCGGCGCCGCGCTGTTCGCCGCCTGGACCCTCACCGCCCTCCCGGCTCACGCGCAGGGTCCGGCATCGGACGACGCGGAGCCGCAGGGCGCGTTCGAGCACGTGATGCCGGACGAGAAAAAGGATCTCCCGGGCGTCCCGCTGACGAGCCAGATCGTCTATCAGGTGCTCGCTGCGGAGGTCGCGCTCCAGCGCAATCAGCCGGCACCGGCGTACCAGACCTATCTCGCGCTGGCCCGCGACACGCGCGATCCGCGCATGGCGCAGCGCGCGACCGAGATCGCGCTCGGCGCGCAAAGCCCGGCCGACGCGCTGTCGGCAGCCAATCTGTGGCGCCAGTACGCACCCGATTCGAACCGCGCGTCGCAAGTCGACGCCGCGCTGCTCGTGCTCGCCGGCAAGCCGGCCGACGCGCAACCGATGCTCGCGCGCGAGCTGGCCCGCGCGACCGGCGAAACGCGCGGGCCCGCGATCCTCGCGCTGCAGGCGCTGCTGGTGCGCGGCTCCGACCGCGTCGGCGGCCTCGCGGTGCTGAAGGACATGCTGAAGAACGACATGAACCGCCCCGAGGCGCACCTCGCGATCGCGCGGCAGCAGCTCGCGGTGGACGACAAGGAAGGCGCCGCGCAGTCGTTGAAGCAGGCGCTGCAGATCCGCCCCGACTACCTGCCCGCAGCGCTGATGCTGTCGCAGATGGGCCCCGCGGAGCGCGCGGCCGGCATCGTGTCGTTCGAGAAATATGTTCAGCAGAATCCGAAGTCGCGCGACGCGCGGCTCGCGCTGTCGCAGCTCTATCTCGCCGACGATCGCCTCGACGACGCGCAGAAGCAGTTCGAGACGATGCGCAAGCTCGACGCGAAGGATCCGACACCGCTGATGGCGCTCGCGCTGATCAAGATCCAGCAGAAGAAGCTCGACGATGCGAGCGCGTACCTGAAGCAGTACGTGCAGCTCGGCGACAAGCAGCCGAACCTCGACGTCGGCCAGGGCTACATCTACCTCGCGCAGATCGCGATCGAGCAGGGCAACGACGCGCAGGCATCGCAGTGGCTCGACAAGGTCGACCAGACGAGCCAGCACTACCTGCCCGCGCAGATCACGCGTGCGCAGCTGCTGCAGAAACAGGGCAAGACCGACGAGGCGCGCAAGGTGCTCGACAACCTGCCGATCAGCGATCCGCGCGATGCGGCCGTGGTCGCGCGCACGGATGCGTCGATCCTGTTTACCGCGAAGCGCTATCCGGAAGCGGAGGCGCGGCTCGGGCAGGCGGTCGAGGACTTCCCGGACGATCCGGACCTGCGCTACGACTACGCGATGGCGGCCGAAAAAACGGGCCACTACGCGACGATGGAAAAGCAGCTGCGCGAGCTGATCCGCACGCAGCCCGACAACCCGCAGGCGTACAACGCGCTCGGCTATTCGCTCGCCGATCGCAACCAGCGCCTGCCGGAGGCCAGCAAGCTGATCGACAAGGCGCTGTCGCTCGCGCCGAACGACGCGTACATCATGGACAGCCTCGGCTGGGTGAAGTACCGGATGGGCGACACGGCCGGCGCGGCGAAGGTGCTGCGGCACGCGTACGAACTGCAGCCGAACGCCGAAATCGGCGCGCACCTCGGCGAGGTGCTGTGGAAGAGCGGCGCGCAGGACGATGCGCGCAACGCGTGGCGTGCCGCGCAGAAGCTCGAGCCCGACAACGAAACGCTCGTGCAGACGCTCAAGCGCTTGCAGATCAACGGCCTCTGATGCGGATGTTCCCGATGCTTTCCCTGTCTTCCCGCGCGCAGCGCACGCTGGCCGCGGCCGGCGCAGCGCTCGCGCTCGCCGGTTGCGCGAGCACGCCGCCGTCCGCGAATGCGCCGGCGGGCGCCGTGCTGCAGACGGCCGCGTCGCATGCATATCACGGCCGCTTCGCGGTGCAGTACAACGACCGCCTCGGCCGGCAGCAGAACGTGTACGGCAACTTCGACTGGCAGGAGCACGGCGACGACGTGTCGCTCGAACTGCGCAGTCCGCTCGGGCAGACGCTCGCGGTCGTCAAATCGACGCCGCAGGCCGCGTCGCTCGAACTGCCGAACCGCCAGCCGCAATACGCGACGGACGTCGGCGAACTGATGCAGAACACGCTCGGCTTCTCGCTGCCGCTGGCCGGCCTGCGCTACTGGCTGCTGCCGACGCCGGCGCCCGCGACGCCCGCGCAGACGGTGCGCGACCCCGCCGATGCCACGCGCGTGAAGCAGATCCGCCAGGACGGCTGGACGATCGACTACCTCGCCTACGCGGACGCGCCGGCCAGCGGCGTGAAGCGCGTCAACCTCGTGCGCGCGACCCCGCCGCTCGACATCAAGCTCGTGCTCGACCAGTAAGCACGCGAACCTAGCCCCGACATACGCATGACCGATTCGACCCGCTCGCTGCGCAACTGCCTCGCGCCCGCGAAACTCAACCTGTTCCTGCACATCACCGGCCGCCGCCCGAACGGCTATCACGATCTGCAGAGCGTGTTCCAGCTGCTGAACTGGGGCGACACGCTGCACTTCACGCTGCGCGACGACGGGCGCGTCGCACGCGTCACCGACGTGCCGGGCGTGCCCGAGGCAAGCGATCTCGTCGTGCGCGCGGCCAACCTGCTGAAAGCGCATACGGGCACCGCGGCCGGCGTCGACATCGAGATCGACAAGTGCCTGCCGATGGGCGCGGGCCTCGGCGGCGGCAGCTCCGATGCGGCCACGACGCTGCTCGCGCTGAACCGCCTGTGGCAACTCGACCTGCCGCGCGCGGAACTGCAGTCGCTCGCAGTAAAACTCGGCGCCGACGTTCCGTTTTTTGTTTTTGGAAAAAATGCGTTCGCAGAGGGTATCGGGGAAGAATTAGCTGAGGTACAATTGCCGACTCGCTGGTTCCTGGTTGTGACGCCGCGAGTTCATGTCCCCACCGCTGAAATTTTTTCAGACGAGTTGTTGACAAGGGACACGAAGCCAGTCACAATTGCTGACTTTCTTGCACAGCGAAACAGCGACGCGGGATGGCCAGACAGTTTCGGCCGGAACGATATGCAGCAAGTTGTGACAAGTAAGTACGCGGAAGTTGCGCAGGTGGTCAAATGGTTGTATAATGTGACCCCCGCGAGGATGACCGGCTCCGGAGCTAGCGTGTTTGCAGCGTTTCACAGCAAGCACGAGGCAGAAGCGGCGAAAGCCAAGCTGCCCACCGGTTGGAACGGTGCAGTTGCCGAGAGTCTGAACGAGCATCCGCTCTTCGCTTTCGCGTCATGAAGTTTTGCTTTGCCGGATGGCCTACGAGTCCGGTGAAGTTATCAGTTAAGTGTAGGGGAGTCGCCAAGTTGGTCAAGGCACCGGATTTTGATTCCGGCATGCGAGGGTTCGAGTCCTTCCTCCCCTGCCAAAAATTTTCCCGCATTTCCCGCCTAAGCCTGAAGCAGGTGCACGATGAGCAGCCACAGCCATGATGGCTTGATGGTCTTTACTGGCAACGCGAATCCCGCGCTGGCCCAGGAAGTCGTCAATATCCTTGGAATCCCCCTCGGCAAAGCAATGGTCAGCCGTTTCTCCGACGGCGAGATCCAGGTCGAGATCCAGGAAAACGTGCGCGGCAAGGACGTCTTCGTCCTGCAATCCACGTGCGCGCCGACGAACGACAACCTGATGGAACTGATGATCATGGTCGACGCGCTCAAGCGTGCGTCCGCCGGCCGGATCACCGCTGCCATCCCCTACTTCGGCTATGCCCGCCAGGACCGTCGCCCGCGCTCGGCGCGCGTCGCGATCTCGGCGAAGGTCATCGCGAACATGCTGGAAATCGCCGGCGTCGAGCGGATCATCACGATGGATCTGCACGCCGACCAGATTCAAGGCTTCTTCGACATCCCGGTCGACAACATCTACGCAACGCCGATCCTGCTGGGCGACCTGCGCAAGCAGAACTACTCGGATCTGCTCGTCGTGTCGCCGGACGTCGGCGGCGTGGTTCGTGCCCGGGCACTCGCGAAGCAGCTGAACTGCGATCTCGCGATCATCGACAAGCGTCGCCCGAAGGCGAACGTCGCCGAAGTGATGAACATCATCGGTGAAGTCGATGGCCGCACCTGCGTGATCATGGACGACATGGTCGATACGGCCGGCACGCTGTGCAAGGCCGCGCAAGTACTGAAGGATCGTGGCGCGAAGCAGGTGTTCGCGTATGCGACGCACCCGGTGCTGTCGGGCGGCGCCGCCGAGCGTATCGCCGCATCGGCACTCGACGAGCTGGTCGTCACCGATACGATCCCGCTGTCGGCCGAATCGCTGGGCTGCTCGAAGATCCGCTCGCTGACGAGCGCGAGCCTGCTGGCAGAAACGTTCTCGCGGATCCGCCGCGGCGACTCGGTGATGTCGCTGTTCGCGGAATCCTGATCGCGGAACGACACGCTTTAGCATGCGCAGAAAGCGAAGCGGCAACGCTTCGCTTTTTGCACAATCGGACGGGATAGACGAAACCCCGTCCGTTTCATCGGGGGCCGCCATTTCGCCGGCCCCGTTTTACTGCCTGGTCGCGGGCAGCAAATGGAGAATCACATGAAAGTCGTCGCTTTCGAGCGCCAACAGCAAGGTACGGGTGCGAGCCGCCGCCTGCGCAACGCCGGTAAGACCACGGGTATCGTCTACGGTGGCGAAGCAGCCCCGCAAAAGATCGAACTGGATCACAACGCGCTGTGGCACGCACTGAAGAAGGAAGCCTTCCACTCGTCGATCCTCGACCTGGAAATCGCTGGCCAGTCGCAACAGGTTCTGCTGCGCGACGTGCAATACCACCCGTTCAAGCAACTCGTGCTGCACGTTGACTTCCAGCGCGTCGACGCGAAGAAGAAGCTGCACACGAAGGTGCCGCTGCACTTCCTGAACGCCGAAATCAGCCCGGCAGTGAAGCTGTCGAGCGCGATCGTCTCGCACGTCGCGACGGAAATCGAAGTCGAGTGCCTGCCGTCGGCCCTGCCGGAATTCCTCGAAGTCGATCTGTCGAAGATCGAAGCAGGTCAGTCGCTGCACGCGAAGGACATCGCACTGCCGAAGGGCGTGATGCTGGTCGCGCACGTCGACGCGGAAAACCCGGTTGTCGCATCGGCGACGGTCCCGGCTGGCGCCGTGTCGGACGCAGCAGGCGAAGGCGAAACGCCGGCTGCCTAAGCGGCTGCCTGCACGCCATTCGATCCGTTTCACGAAACGGTCGACCCAACCCGCCGCGGCTTGCCCGGCGGGTTTTTCTTTTTCTGCGCCCAGGCGGCCGCTGCCGCCTACGAAACGTCATGATCAAACTGATCGTCGGCCTCGGCAATCCCGGGGCGGAATACACCGCGACGCGTCACAACGCCGGCTTCTGGCTGATCGACCAGCTCGCCCGCGAAGCCGGCGCGACGCTGCGCGACGAGCGCCGCTTCCACGGCTTCTACGCGAAAGCCCGGCTGCACGGCGAGGAAGTCCATCTGCTCGAGCCGCAGACCTACATGAATCGCTCCGGCCAGTCGGTCGTCGCGCTCGCGAGCTTCTTCAAGATCCTGCCCGACCAGATCCTCGTCGCGCATGACGAGCTCGACCTGCCGCCCGGCACCGTGAAGCTGAAGCTCGGCGGCGGCAGCGGCGGCCACAACGGCCTGAAGGACATCTCCGCGCACCTGTCGTCGCAACAGTACTGGCGGCTGCGCATCGGCATCGGCCACCCGCGCGACCTGATTCCGGAAGGCGCGCGCGCCGGCGCGAAACCGGACGTCGCGAATTTCGTGCTGAAGCCGCCGCGCCGCGAGGAGCAGGACGTGATCGACGCATCGATCGAACGCGCGCTCGCCGTGATGCCGATGGTCGTCAAGGGCGAACTCGACCGCGCGACGATGCAGCTGCATCGCAACTGACGCGCGCTGCACCGGCGCGGTGCAGCTTGCCGTCCGCGCGCGGCGCGCGGGGGCGCCGTCCCGCGCAATTGCGCACTGCAACGCGCACATGCGGTAATCTGATCGTTTTTGCCCGTCAGGAGCCAAGCGGTGAGCCGTTACTGGAGCGACGTCGTTCAGCAACTCGTGCCTTACGTGCCGGGCGAACAGCCCGCGCTCGCACACCCCGTCAAGCTGAACACCAACGAGAATCCCTATCCGCCGTCGCCGCGCGTCGTCGCGGCGATCGCCCGCGAACTCGGCGATACCGGCGACACGCTGCGCCGCTATCCCGACCCGCTCGCGCGTGCACTGCGCGAGACGGTCGCGGCCCATCACCGGATCAAGCCCGAGCAGGTCTTCGTCGGCAACGGCTCCGACGAGGTGCTCGCGCACGCGTTCCAGGCACTGCTCAAGCATGACCGGCCGCTGCGCTTTCCCGACATCTCGTACAGCTTCTACCCGACCTACGCGCGCCTGTACGGCGTCGAGACCACGATCGTGCCGCTCGCGGACGATTTCTCGATCCGCGTCGAAGACTATCTCGACGATGCCGGCGGCGTGCTGTTCCCGAACCCGAATGCGCCGACCGGGCGCGCGCTGCCGCTCGCGGACATCGAGCAGATCGCGGCCGCGAACCCGTCGTCGGTCGTGCTGATCGATGAAGCGTACGTCGATTTCGGCGCGCAATCGGCGATCACGCTGATCGACCGCCATCCGAACCTGCTCGTCGTGCACACGACGTCGAAGGCGCGCTCGCTCGCGGGCATGCGCGTCGGCTTCGCGTTCGGCGATGCGGCGTTGATCGATGCGCTCAATCGCGTGAAGGACAGCTTCAACTCGTACCCGCTCGACCGGCTCGCGCAGGCTGCCGCGCAGGCTGCGTACGAAGACGACGACTATTTTCACGCGACCTGCCGCCGCGTGATCGACAGCCGGGCGCGCCTCACGCAAGCGCTGGAGGCGCTCGGCTTCGACGTCGTGCCGTCGGCCGCGAATTTCGTGTTCGCGCGCCATCCCGCGCACGATGCGGGCGCGATCGCGGCGAAGCTGAAAGATCGGGAAATTTTCGTACGGCACTTCCGCGCGCCGCGCATCGACCAGCACTTGCGCATCACCGTCGGCACCGACACCGAATGCGACGCGCTCGTCGCGGCATTGCGCGACCTGCTCGGTTGAAACGCCGGCGAAAGCGGCAACCGAAGCTGAAGCTGAAGTTGAAGCAGAACCGGCGCCGGGCGGCGCCGGCCGGGGAAACCGCGACGTCGTGACGCGCGCGGCGTCAGCGCAGGATCACTGCGCGTCGTCGCCCTTCGCGGCGATCAACGCGTGATACTTCTCCATCAACTGCGCGTGCGATTCGTCATGCTGCGGATCGCGCGGAATGCATTCGACCGGGCACACCTGCTGGCACTGCGGTTCGTCGAAATGACCGACGCATTCGGTGCATTTCTTCGGGTCGATCACGTAGATATCCGGGCCCATCGAAATCGCGCCGTTCGGGCACTCGGGCTCGCACACGTCGCAATTGATGCACTCGTCGGTAATCATCAAAGACATACTGATCTCACTTCTTCAGGCCGGCGGCCGGCTTCGGATCGAAACCGGCCGGCGCCGCGTCACGCGGCCGGGCCTCCCATCGCAGCGACTTTCTCGGTCAGCCACTTCTCGACGGACGGGAACACGAACTTGCTGACATCGCCGCCCAACTGCGCGATTTCGCGCACGATCGTCCCCGAGATGAACTGGTACTGATCGGACGGCGTCATGAACATCGTTTCGACGTCGGGCAGCAGATAGCGGTTCATCCCCGCCATCTGGAACTCATATTCGAAATCGGAAACGGCGCGCAGGCCGCGCACGATCACGCGCGCGTTGTTGGTGCGGACGAAGTCCTTCAGGAGGCCCTTGAAGCC
Organism: Burkholderia sp. SR8; assembly: GCF_052851275.1. Lineage (NCBI taxonomy): Bacteria > Pseudomonadati > Pseudomonadota > Betaproteobacteria > Burkholderiales > Burkholderiaceae > Burkholderia > Burkholderia sp. SR8. The sequence continues at coordinate 155,710 of NZ_JAULUC010000014.1, read as the reverse complement.
CATCACCTTCACGTTCGGATAATGGCCGAGCACCTCGTTCGCAATCTTCAGACGTTCTTCCAGCGAGAAGAACGGCTTCTTCGCGCGGCTGTCGGCGACGCCGACCACCAGCGTATCAAAAATGCTGGACGCACGCCGCACGAGGTCTTCGTGCCCGCGCGTCAGCGGATCGAACGTACCGGGATACACGGCGACTACCATGTCGCTCCTCCTGTCATCACGCAATCGGGGTGGCAGCCGTGCGACGCGCACGCCGCTGCCGAGATGGGCGTGCGTCGCCTTTGCGGCGCGCCGCCTCGTATGGAACGCGCATTATTCATCATTTTCGCGCCGCAGCAAATGATAGTGAACCGCACCGGCCTTGCCGTGCTTCACGACCTGCCAGCCGGCGAGTGCTGCGTGCGCGGCGGGTTCGAGCTCGGCTCCGGTCTCGACGTACAGCGCGCCGTCCGGCGCGACGAGCGGCGCCGCGAGCGCGAGCGCGCGATCGAGCACGGCCGGCTCGCCGAACGGCGGATCGAGGAACACGACGTCGAACGCGCCCGGCGTCAGCCCGGCCGCGAGCCGCAGCGCGTCGGCTTCCGCGACTTCGACCGAGCGCGCGCCGAGCTTGTCCTTGATCGCGCGCAGCTGCTGCGCGGCGCGCGGATGGCGCTCGACCATCACGACGCTCGTCGCGCCGCGCGACGCGGCTTCGAAACCGAGCGCGCCGGTGCCGGCGAACAGGTCGAGGCAGCGCCGGCCATCGAGATCCTGGCCGAGCCAGTTGAACAGCGTCTCGCGCACGCGATCGGGGGTCGGGCGCAGGCCGTCGAGATCGAGCACGGCGAGCGGCGTGCGTTTCCATTCACCGCCGATGATGCGGATCGTGTGCGGCTTGCCGCGGCTGGCGGAGGCCGCCGGGCGGCCGGAAGAGGAACGGGACATACGGAATATCGACGACGGAGGGACCGGGCGCGCACGAGGGCGCACCGCCAAACAGGCGCACGTTACCACAGCGGCGGCACCGGCTGACGCGAGTGCCGCGCCGCACTGATAAAATGCACGGTTTCGGCCGCCGTGCGCACACGCGGCGGCCCCTCCGGCGCTCCGCCCTCGCGGCGCCCCGCCCTCTTCCCGACGTCAGACCATGTTCAGCTTCTTCAAACGATTCAAGAAAACGCAGGAGTCCGACTCCGCGGAATCGCAATCGGCCGACGCGCAGCAACCGGACGCGCCGTCCGACGCGCCCGTTGCCGAGCCGCAGGCGGCCGCTGCCCCGCAAGCGCCCGCGCAACCGCAACCGGCCGCGTCGGCCGTCGTGATGACGGTCACGCCGGCCAACGACGGCACCGACGACGTCGTCGAAGCGGTCGAGATCGTGCCGCCGCCGACGCAGGACGCATCGGCGAAGAAATCGTGGCTCGCGCGCCTGAAGACGGGGCTCGCGAAGACGGGCTCGAGCATCACCGGCGTGTTCGTCAACACGAAGATCGACGAGGATCTGTATGAAGAACTCGAGGCCGCGCTGCTGATGTCCGATGCCGGCGTCGACGCGACCGAGTACCTGCTCGGCGCGCTGCGCGAGAAGGTGCGCACGGGCCGGCTGACCGATCCGCAACAGGTGAAGGATGCGCTGCACGACCTGCTCGTCGAACTGCTGAAACCGCTCGAGAAGTCGCTGATGCTCGGCCGCGCGCAGCCGCTCGTGATGATGATCACCGGCGTGAACGGCGCGGGCAAGACCACCAGCATCGGCAAGCTCGCGAAGCATCTGCAGAGCTTCGACCAGTCGGTGCTGCTGGCCGCGGGCGACACGTTCCGCGCGGCCGCGCGCGAGCAGCTGGCGGTCTGGGGCGAGCGCAACAACGTGACGGTGGTCCAGCAGGAAAGCGGCGACCCGGCCGCGGTGATCTTCGATGCGGTCAGCGCCGCGCGCGCGCGCAAGATCGACGTGATGATGGCCGACACGGCCGGCCGTCTGCCGACGCAGCTGCATCTGATGGAAGAGCTGAAGAAGGTGAAGCGCGTGATCTCGAAGGCGCACGACGGCGCGCCGCACGAGGTGCTGCTCGTGATCGACGCGAACACGGGACAGAACGCGCTCACGCAGGTGAAGGCGTTCGACGATGCGCTGGGCCTCACCGGCCTGATCGTCACGAAGCTCGACGGCACCGCGAAGGGCGGGATCCTCGCCGCGATCGCGCGGCAGCGCCCGGTGCCGGTCTACTTCATCGGCGTCGGCGAGAAGGTCGAGGACCTGCAGCCGTTCAGCGCGGTGGAATTCGCGGACGCGCTGCTCGGCTGAACGCCGGCCCGCATCGGTCAGGGCGCCTTCGGGCGCCCTTTTTCATGCACGGCGCGGCCGCATACCCGCGGGCGGCGGCTCACAGCCGCATCGTCACTCGGCGTCGGGCTGCGCGCCGGGCTCGGCGGCCTTGAACGCATCGAGCGTCGACGCATGATCGGCGATCCGCTGGATCGTCGGAAAGCGCGTCGTGTCGATCGAGAAGCGGTTCGCGTTGAACACCTGCGGCACGATGCAGATATCGGCGAGCGTCGGCGTGTCGCCGAAGCAGAGCTTGCCGGTGCGCGGATCGTTCGCGAGGCGCGTTTCCAGCGACGCGAAGCCCGCCTCGATCCAGTGCCGGTACCATTCGTTCTTCGCTTCTTCCGGCACCTTCAGCGTGTGCTTCAGGTACTTCAGCACGCGCAGGTTGTTCAGCGGATGAATCTCGCACGCAACCTGCAGCGCAATCGCCCGCACGTATGCGCGATCGACCGGGTCCTTCGGCAGCAGCGCCGGCTCGGGGTGCGTTTCCTCCAGATATTCGATGATCGCGAGCGATTGCTGCAGCGTCGCGTCGCCGTCGACGAGCGTCGGCACGACCGCATCGGGATTCACCGCGCGGTATGCATCCTTCAGTTGCTCGCCGCCGTCGCGCAGCATGTGCACCGGGATCGTGTCGAACGGCAGCTGCTTCAGGTTCAGGGCGATCCGCACGCGGTACGACGCGGAACTGCGGAAATAGCTGTAGAGCTTCATGGGCGTCTCTCGTAGTGGTATTCAGCCGGCGGCACGGGTACGCGGGATCCGTGGCACACGCGCGGCACCGCCGGGAACCCGAGTTTAGCGCGCGGCGCCGCGTCGGCGCACGCGGCCGCGCGCTTGGGCGAGCCGCGCCCGTGCGATACTCGGGGCATTTCCGACCGCTGACCGCGCGGCCCGATGCCGGCCGCCGCCCCACGCTCCGATGACCGCTCCCCACGATTCCGCAGCTTCGCCGTTCCCTTGCGCCCGCTTCATCAAGGAAATCGGCCGCGGCCCGCATGGCGCGCGCGCGCTGTCCGCCGACGACACGTTCGAGCTCTATCGCGCGATGCTCGACGCACGCGTGTCGGACGTCGAACTCGGCGCGATCCTGATCGCCTATCGCCTGAAGGGCGAAAGCGCCGACGAACTGGCCGCGATGCTCGCCGCCGCGCAGGCGTCGTTCGAACCCGTGCACGTGCAGGATGCCGCGTTCCGCCCGGTATCGATTCCGAGCTACAACGGCGCGCGCAAGCAGCCGAATCTGGTGCCGCTGCTCGCGCTGCTGCTCGCGCGCGAAGGCGTGCCGGTGCTCGTGCACGGCATCGAACGCGATCCGGGCCGCGTGACGAGCGCGGAAATCTTCTCCGCGCTGTCGATCGCACCGTCGACGTCGCACGACGCGATCGAGGACACGCTCGCCGAGCGCCGCGTCGCGTTCGCGCCGATCGACGCGCTCGCGCCGCGCATCGCGCGCCTGCTGGCGCTGCGCGGCGTGCTCGGCGTGCGCAACTCCACGCACACGCTCGTGAAGATCCTGCAGCCGTTCGCGCCGGCCGGGCTGCGGCTCGTCAACTACACGCATCCGCCTTATCGCGACAGCCTCGCGGAACTGTTCCGCGACCATCCGGACGCCGCGCTCGGCGGCGCGCTGCTCGCGCGCGGCACCGAAGGCGAAGCGGTGGCCGACACGCGGCGCCAGGTGCAGGTCGACTGGCTGCACGACGGCATGTGCGACACGCTGATCGAGGCCGAGCGCTCGTCGAGCGACGCGCCGCCCGTCGCGCTGCCCGAATCGCGCGACGCGGCCACCACGGCCGCATGGACGGACGCCGTGCTGCGCGGCGAGATCCCGGTGCCGGACACGCTCGCGCGCCAGGTCGACACGATCGTGCGGATCGTCCGGATTGCGGCGTGAAGCCGCGCGGGCCGGCCGTCGGTCACGCCGGCCTTCCAGCTGACCATTTGACACGCGCCCGCATCCTGGCATAGAGTTGTCGCCATGCGTTCCTTTCCGAACCCCCTCCGAATTACCTCCGGCCGCCTAGCGCGGTCGCTATCGCTACGACTAGCCTAAGGCTGTCTTAGCGCCGTGTGCTGTCCGCACGGTCCCTCCAGCAGTTCCTCGCAGCACCCTTCTCGCAGTTTTTACAACCCGAAGTCGTCAGCCTTCGTCCGTCTATCCGTCGGCCGATTCGCGAAGATCATCCGCATCCGCAGCGCTTCCCGCGCCGCGGTGCGAGGCAGCGCCAACCGTCGCCCTTGCCGCCCGTCTTCGCTCGCGACTTGAGACCCGAGGTCCAGAAGATGAAGCGCAACCCGCAAGACAAATACCGTCCGTTCGAGCCCGTCCGCATCAACGGCCGCCGCTGGCCCACCCGCACCATCGAGCGGGCGCCTGTCTGGATGAGCACCGACCTGCGCGACGGCAACCAGTCGCTGATCGAGCCGATGAGCATCGAGCAGAAGCTGGAATTCTTCGACATGCTGGTCGCGATCGGTTTCAAGGAGATCGAAGTCGGTTTTCCGTCGGCGTCGCAAACCGACTTCGATTTCGTCCGCAAGCTCATCGACGACAAGCGGATTCCCGACGACGTGACGATCGAAGTGCTCGTGCAGTCGCGCGACGACCTGATCGCCCGCACCTTTGACGCGCTCGAAGGCGTGCCGCGCGCGATCGTGCACCTGTACAACGCGATCTGCCCGTCGTTCCGGCGCATCGTGTTCGGGATGTCGAAGGACGACGTGAAGGCGCTCGCGGTGAACGGCACGCGGATGATCAAGGAACACGCGGCGGCCCGCCCGGACACGCACTGGACCTACCAGTACTCGCCGGAAACCTTCAGCATGACCGAGCTCACGTTCGCGCGCGAGGTGTGCGACGCGGTCGCGCAGATGTGGCGGCCGACGCGCGATCGCAAGATGATCGTCAACCTGCCGGCGACCGTCGAAGCAGCGAGCCCGAACGTGTTCGCCGACCAGATCGAATGGATGGACCGCAACCTCGCGTATCGCGACAGCATCGTGCTGTCCGTGCATCCGCACAACGATCGCGGCACCGCGGTCGCGGCCGCCGAACTCGCGCTGCTCGCCGGCGCCGACCGGATCGAGGGCTGCCTGTTCGGCAACGGCGAGCGCACCGGCAACGTCGATCTCGTGACGCTCGCGCTGAATCTCTATACGCAAGGCATCGATCCTGGCCTCGACTTCTCGGACATCGACGCGGTGCGCCGCGTGGTCGAGCGCTGCAACCAGATCCCCGTGCATCCGCGCCATCCGTACGCGGGCGATCTCGTGTTCACCGCATTCTCCGGTTCGCATCAGGACGCGATCCGCAAGGGCCTCGCGCAGCAGCGCCCGGACGCGGTGTGGGAAGTGCCGTACCTGCCGATCGACCCGGCCGACCTCGGCCGCAGCTATGACGCGGTGATCCGCGTGAACAGCCAGTCCGGCAAGGGCGGCGCGACGTTCCTGCTCGAACGCGGGATGGGCTTCACGCCGACGCGGCGCGTGCAGATCGAGTTCAGCCACGCGGTGCAGACGCTCGCCGACGCATCGGGCGAGGAAGTGACCGGCGACGCGATCTGCGCGCTGTTCGCGCGCGAATTCTTCGAGGCCGACGGTCCGGCCGCGCGCCACGGCGACGGTGCGCGCTGGCAGAACCGCGACGTCGCGGGTGCGGCGCCGGCCGGCGCGACGCCTGAAGACGCGGTACAACGCGCGGCCGCGGCGTTCTCGGCGGCAGCCGGCACGACGATCGACGTCGCGTCGTGCGAGCACGCGCGCACGACGGATGGCCGGATCGCGGTATCGGTCGGCTGCCGGGTCGGCGATGCGCCGCTGCGGCACGGTGTCGGGGTCCACGACGATCCGGCGAGCGCCGCGCTCGATGCGGTCGTCAGCGCGATCAACCGTTCGGCGTGGCATTGCGCGGACCGCCGCGCGGCGGCCTGACCGGCGGGTTTCGCTTCAGGCTTCAACAGGTTTCGAATGTCAGCGAGCGGTGCGTGACCACCCGTGCGCCGCGCGATCCGCGCCGCACGGGCCAGCAAAAAGCGGCCCAGGAGGCCGCTTCGATGGGACATGAAAACGGGCGCCACGCGCGCTCATGTCTCGGTCGCGCACCGCGTCGCCTGCCATGCGAGCAGCCGCCACTGCCCCTGTTCGTGCGTGTGCACGGCGGTATAGGCGATCGGAAACACGAGGCCGCCGTTGTTCGTTTCCATCTCGATCAACGCGCGCCCGGTGACGACGCAGGTTGCGTCGCCGACGGGCAGCAGGTCCTGCGACTGGATCTCGATCTGGCGATAGCGGCGGCGGCCGGCCACGATGGCGTCGATGAACTGCTGCTTGGATTCGCGTTTGCCGTTGGTGTGCACGAAGAACACCTTGTCCGACAATTGCGCGTCGAGCGCCTCGCCGTCCCCGTCGACCATCGCCCGGAACCGATCGCGCTCGAGTGCGCGAATCGCATCGACCACCTTCGTCATCGCCTGACTCCTCGGCAACGCGCCCGCCGTGCGCCGGCGTGCGGATCAGAAGTTGTACTGCACGTAGAACTGGTGGAAATTTATACCAGGATTCGGCTCTTTGATACCCGCGTTAGACACATGTTGAAAACGGTAACCGACCTGATACTGTTGCCGTTCTCCGAACTGCGCGCCGACGCCGACGACGTCTGCGAACTGGAACGAGGTCGACAGCGACAGATTGTTCGAGATCGTCGGATGCGTGAGGAACCGGATGCCGGCGCCGGCTTCGACGAACGGGCGCACCTGGCCCGCGCTCTTGATGAAACGGAACATCGGCGTCGCGCCGAATTCGCCGATGTTGGCGTGCACGTTGCCGCCGGTGTGCCAGTAGCCGACATGGCCCTCCATCACGAACGCGAAGTGCCAGCCGCCGATTTCCCACCAGTTCCAGCCCGGATCCCACACGACGCCGACATCGGCCTTGTCGATCCCGTGGCGATCGGAAAACCCGCCGCCCGCCTGGATCCCCCACCGATCCGCGAACGCGGCGCCCGATCCGCCGAGCAGCGACGCCGCCAGCAGCGCATGCGCCGCAAGCCGGCTACCGCGCCGGCGATTCTTCTTATTGTTCATCTGACACTCCAACTTTGTGGGTTGAATGGAGCCTTGCCGCAGCGGCCGGGCCCGAGCGAACTGAATGGTATGGTAAAGGACTTTTCGGATCGGCATCACGAAGCGAAATTGTTTGCTTCCAAAACTACAAAAATCGAAATCGTCTACTGATTACTATCAGAAACAACCACTTACGGAACTTCGTGCCAGCTGCCTGGTCGCAAATTAGACTATCGACTCCACCAGTTCGATAGAAAAGCGGGAACTTGGATGCCCCCGTGGCCTCTAAGGAATTAGCACTCGGATTGCTGGAGTGCTAAGATGGGCCCCGGAATCTCATCCGAGACCAAGGGTTTGTCCCTGATTCCAAAGGAGTTTTTAGTGAGCCACGCCCCGACCCTTCCGAATACCCTGAGCCCGACGCCGGCCAAGGCCGAATCGGCAGGCTCGCTGGCGCTCGCAACCCAAGCGATGTTGCCGGGCCAGCTTGGCAACATCGATGCGTACATCCAGGCCGTCAACCGGATCCCGCTCCTGACCGCCGAAGAGGAACGCCAGTACGCGACCGAATTCCGCGAAAACAACAACCTCGACTCGGCCCGCCGCCTCGTGCTGTCGCACCTGCGGCTCGTCGTGTCGATCGCACGCAACTATCTCGGCTACGGCCTGCCGCACGGCGACCTGATCCAGGAAGGCAACATCGGCCTGATGAAGGCGGTAAAGCGTTTCGACCCGGCGCAAAACGTGCGCCTGGTGTCGTACGCGATCCACTGGATCAAGGCCGAGATCCACGAGTACATCCTGCGCAACTGGCGGATGGTGAAGGTCGCGACGACAAAGGCGCAGCGCAAGCTGTTCTTCAACCTGCGCAGCCACAAGAAGAGCATGCAGGCGATGACGCCCGAGGAAATCGACGGCCTCGCGCAGGAGCTCAACGTCAAGCGCGAGGAAGTCACCGAGATGGAAACGCGCCTGTCGGGCGGCGACATCGCGCTCGAAGGGCAAGTCGAGGACGGCGAGGAATCGTACGCGCCGATCGCGTATCTGGCCGATTCGCACAACGAGCCGACCGCCGTGCTGGCCGCGCGCCAGCGCGACATGCTGCAGACGGACGGCATCGCGCAGGCGCTCGACGCGCTCGACGCCCGCAGCCGCCGGATCATCGAGGCGCGCTGGCTGAACGTCGACGACGACGGCTCGGGCGGCTCGACGCTGCACGATCTCGCTGCCGAATTCGGTGTGTCGGCGGAACGCATCCGCCAGATCGAAGCGAGCGCGATGAAGAAGATGCGCACCGCACTCGCCGAATACGCATAAGCTCGCGATTTAGAGCGTTTCACCCAAAACCGCTGCCCGACCGGCAGCGGTTTTTTTTCGCGTGTCGTTTCCGGTCACGCTTCACTTGTTAATCGACCGGATTGATCGGGTATCGGGCGAATTCCGTCCCCTTCCGCATAACCTTGATCTGCCTCAAGTTTTAGCACGTGGTTCGCGACGGTCTGCCGCAGCGCAGCACTCGGCACCGGAAAGCCGGCATTTTAAAATTGGCACGTCGGCTTAAAAGGATTAAAAACAGTTCAACTGCCGTCATAAATCCGACGTAAAGTCGCCCCAAAACCAACGTAAATCGATTCAGGATAATCGCCTTGATCTCGATCAATAAGGAGCCCGCGGCGCCGCCCCCGCGGGGCGGCACGGCGGGCCGGCGCGCGCGCATCGTCGCGTGGGCGCGCGGGCCGACCCTCGTGCGCGACATCACGCTGGTGCTGATCGTCAAGCTGATCCTCCTGATGTCGCTCAAATACGCATTCTTCAATCATCCGCAGGCCGAGCACATGTCGCTGCCGCCTGCCGTCGTCGCCGAGAAGCTGCTCTCGGTGCCGGCGCCTGCATCCACCGAGGGAGACCACCATGATAAGTAGCGAAGTCGTCGATCTGTCGCGTCTGCAGTTCGGCATCACGGCGCTCTACCACTTCCTGTTCGTGCCGCTGACGCTCGGCCTGTCCTGGCTGCTCGTCATCATGGAAGCCGTCTACGTGATGACCGGCAAGCAGGTCTACAAGGACATGACCCAGTTCTGGGGCAAGCTGTTCGGGATCAACTTCGCGATGGGCGTGACGACCGGCATCACGCTCGAATTCCAGTTCGGCACGAACTGGTCGTACTACTCGCACTACGTCGGCGACATCTTCGGCGTGCCGCTCGCGGTCGAAGGCCTGATGGCGTTCTTCCTCGAATCGACGTTCGTCGGGCTGTTCTTCTTCGGCTGGAACCGCCTGTCGAAGGTCAAGCACCTGATCGTCACGTTCCTCGTCGCGCTCGGCTCGAACCTGTCCGCGCTGTGGATCCTCGTCGCGAACGGCTGGATGAACAATCCGGTCGGCGCCGAGTTCAACTACCAGACGATGCGCATGGAGATGACGAGCCTGTTCGACGTGCTGTTCAACCCGGTCGCGCAGGTGAAGTTCGTGCACACCGTGTCGGCCGGCTACGTGTCGGCGGCGATGTTCGTGCTCGGCGTGTCGTCGTGGTACCTGCTGAAGAAGCGCGACGTCGACTTCGCGCTGCGCTCGTTCGCGGTCGCGGCCGGCTTCGGCCTCGCGGCGACGCTGTGCGTGATCGTGCTCGGCGACGAATCGGGCTATACGACCGGCGAAGTGCAGAAGATGAAGCTCGCGGCGATCGAATCCGAATGGGAAACGCAGCCGGCGCCCGCGTCGTTCACGCTGATCGGCATCCCGAACCAGGAAGAACAGCGCACCGACTACGCGATCAAGATCCCGTACGCGCTCGGGCTGATCGCGACGCGCTCGCTCGACGAACCGGTGATCGGCCTGCGCGAGCTCGCGAAGCACAGCGAGGAGCACATCCAGAGCGGGATGGTCGCGTACGGCGCGCTGCAGAAGATCAAGCAGGGCGACACGAGCGAGGCCACCCGCGCGCTGTTCGACCAGCACAAGCAGTATCTCGGCTACGGGCTGATGCTCAAGCAGTTCACGCCGAACGTGACGGACGCGACGCCCGAGCAGATCAAGGCCGCCGCGAAGAAGACGATCCCGCCGGTCGCGCCCGTGTTCTTCTCGTTCCGGATCATGGTGGCGCTCGGTTTCCTGTTCGTCGCGACCTTCATCGCCGCGTTCTGGTTGTGCGCGCGTCGCGAGCTGCTGCAGGACAACCGCCGCTGGTTCCTGCGCTACGCGGTGTGGGCGATCCCGCTGCCGTGGATCGCGATCGAATTCGGCTGGATCGTCGCCGAGCTCGGCCGCCAGCCGTGGACGATCGCCGGCGTGCTGCCGACGCACCTGTCCGCGTCGAGCCTGCAACCGAGCGACCTGTATCTGAGCCTCGCGGGCTTCATCCTGTTCTACACCGCGCTGTTCGTCATCGAGATCAAGCTGATGTTCAAGTACGCGCGCCTCGGGCCGTCGTCGCTGCATACCGGCCGCTACCACCACGAACTCGCCGCCGCCGGCGAGCGCGCCGCAGTTTGAGCACGCTGTCGCAACCGAACAAGGAATCGCTATGGACTACGCAACTCTCAAGCTGATCTGGTGGCTGCTCGTCGGCGTGCTGCTGATCGGCTTCGCCGTCACCGACGGCTTCGACATGGGCGCGACCGCGCTGCTGCCGTTCCTCGGCAAGACCGACGACGAGCGCCGCATCATCGTCAACACGGTCGGCGCGACGTGGGAAGGCAACCAGGTGTGGCTGATCACGGCCGGCGGCGCGATGTTCGCCGCGTGGCCGCTCGTCTATGCCGCGTCGTTCTCGGGCTTCTACTTCGCGATGCTGCTCGTGCTGTTCGCGCTGTTCTTCCGGCCGGTCGGCTTCGACTATCGCAGCAAGCGGCCCGACCCGCGCTGGCGCGCCGGCTGGGACTGGGGCCTGTTCGCCGGCGGGTTCGTGCCGGCGCTGGTGTTCGGCGTCGCGTTCGGCAACCTGCTGCAGGGCGTGCCGTTCCAGTTCGACAGCGACCTGCGCGTGACCTACTACGGCAGCTTCTGGGCGCTGCTGAACCCGTTCGCGCTGCTCTGCGGGCTCGTCAGCCTCACGATGCTCGTCGCGCACGGCGCCGCGTTCATCAAGATGAAGACCGACGGCGTGATCGCACGTCGCGCGTCGATCGCGCTGCGCGTGTCGGCGCTTCTCGCGATCGTGCTGTTCGCGCTCGCCGGCGTGCTGGTCGCGTCGACCGTCGGCGGCTTCCACATCACGCACGCCGCGCCGACCGACACGGTCGCGAACCCGCTGCTGAAGGACGTCGCGGCCGGCTCGGCGCTGTGGCTCGCGAACTACGGCCAGTATCCGTGGATGATCGCGGCACCGGCGGCCGGCATCGCCGGCGGCCTGTTCGCGCTGCTGCTCGCCGGCTCGAAACGGGAAAAGACGGCGTTCTTCTGCACCGGCCTGATGATCGCCGGCGTGATCCTGACTGCGGGCTTCTCGATGTTCCCGTTCATCATGCCGTCGTCGCTCGACCCGCGCAGCAGCCTGACCGTGTGGGATTCGACGTCGAGCCACATGACGCTGCAGGTGATGCTGTTCGCGGTGATCGTGTTCCTGCCGATCGTGCTGCTCTACACGAGCTGGGTCTATCGCGTGATGCGCGGCAAGGTCACGCGCCAGACGCTCGAAGAGAACAAGCACTCGATGTATTGACCGGGTCGCGGGCGCGCACGCGCCCTCGCCCACCGTTTCGCAAGGAGTCGGATCATGTGGTATTTCAGCTGGATTCTCGGTATCGGCGTCGCACTGTCGTTCGGCATCGTCAACGCGATGTGGCTCGAAGCGCGGCAGAAACTGCAGGACGCGCCGGTGCGCGCACGCCGCGATTGACGCGCGACGCATGCGCGGGCCGTGGCGACGGCGCCCGCCGCCGTCGTGCCGCCGGGAACGAACCTCGCTTCATGCGAGGTTTTTTTTCGTCCAGGTGACGCGGGCAGCCTCGCCAGACCGATGCCAATTTAGCGCCAGATTGATACCACTTGAATACCAATAAAAGGTTTCATAAGATCGTTGCACACGGCCGCTGACAGGCCGCTTCCATTTGGGTGGGGGAGACATGCGAATCCCGTGTCTGGCGCGCGCCCGCGCGCCGCGTCGCCGTTTGCGTGCAGCGGCCGGTCGCACGGCGGCGGCGCTCGCCGTGGCCGTCGTGCACCGTCGGCCGGATTGCGTCGACGATCGTCACGTCGACGCGACCGCCGCTGGTGCCGCTGGCCGATGAACGCGCGTCCGCATCCGCGCCCTCGCCGATCCGACCGGCACGCATGCCCGCGTCCCGTTCCGTAACGCACGCGATCCGCGTGCCGAACACGCCCGGTGCGATTCCGTCGTGCCGGGCGCTGGTGTCCCCGCAGCTCCGTTGAAAGACCCGACCGCAGCGACGTCGTCCCGCGATGCCGCTACGCCCCCTTTTTTCTGAGGAGTTCGAATGAAAAGCACGTTGCCTTCCCTGTTGACCGGCTTGCTGATCGCGGCGCTGTTGCCGGTGGCGAGCTGCGCCGAGCCCGCGCAATCCGTGGCCGGCACGGTCGCCGGCGCCGTCCGGCCGGCCATGCAGCCGACCGATCTCGCTGCGCTGCTCGCGAACGGCCTCGCGCTGCGCGTGGCCGTCGACAACAATCACGCGGCCGCGGCCGGCGTGCCATGCGCCGATCTGGGCGCCGACGGCGCGGCGTGCGCGACGGGCCGCCTGTTTCTGCAGAACCGCGGCCACCAGCCGATCGCCGACGGCGGCTGGAAGCTCTACCTGCACAGCATCCGCCGCCTGCTGCGGATCGACCGGCCGGGCTTCGCGCTGCGGCGGCTCACCGGCGACCTGTACGAGCTGACGCCGCAGCCGGGCTCCGTGCGCCTCGCGCCCGGCGAACGCATCGAACTGCCGTTCGTCGCCGAATACTGGCTGCGGCGCTACAGCGACGTGATTCCGCGGCCGTACGTCGTCGTCGACGGCGCGCCGCCCGCGGTGCTGCGCTACAACGACACCGACGACGAACTGCGCTACGTCGAATCGCTGCCGGCCGACGCGCAGAACAACTCGACCGGCAACGCGCCGCCCGTTGCCGCGCGGCCCGACGCGAGCCGTGCGCTGCCGAGCGTGAAGCGCGAGCAACCGCTGCCCGGCGCGCTCGACCTGCGCGGCGTCGAGCTCGCACTGTCCGACCTGCCCGACGCGCAGGTCGCCGCGCTGCGCGAGCGCGCGGCGACGCTCGGGCTCGACGGCGCACGGGTGCCCGTGCGCGGCATGGTCGCGCCGCGCCGGCTGCCGGCCGACATCGCGAAGCCGGGGGGCTACCGGCTCGCGATCGGGCCGCGCGGCGTGCTGATCGAAGGCTACGACCGCGCGGGCCTGTACTACGGCGTGCAGACGCTGTTCTCGCTCGCGCCGGCCGGCGGCGGCACGATTCCCGCACTGCTCGTCGAGGACGCGCCGCGCTTCGTGCATCGCGGGATGCACGTCGATCTCGCGCGCAACTTCAAGCATCCGGCGACGCTGCGCCGTCTGATCGACCAGATGAGCGCGTACAAGCTCAATCGCCTGCACCTGCACCTGTCCGACGACGAAGGCTGGCGCATCGAGATCCCGGGCCTGCCCGAGCTGACCGACATCGGCGCGCGCCGCTGCCACGATCCGAGCGAGACGCGTTGCCTGCTGCCGCAGCTCGGCTCCGGCCCCGACAACCGTTCGGGCGGCGGCTACCTGACGCGTGCCGACTACGTCGCGCTGGTGCGCTACGCGGCCGACCGCTTCGTCGAGGTGATCCCCGAAATCGACATGCCGGCGCACGCGCGTGCGGCCGTCGTGTCGATGGAAGCGCGCTACCGGCGGCTGCATGCGGCCGGCCGCGACCAGGACGCGAACGCGTACCGGCTGCTCGATCCGCAGGACACGTCGAACCTGACGACCGTGCAGTTCTACGACCGGCGCAGCGACCTGAACCCGTGCGTGCCGGGCGCGCTGAACTTCGCGTCGAAGGTGATCCGCGAGATCGCGGCGATGCATGCGGACGCGCAGGCGCCGCTGCGCATCTGGCACTACGGCGGCGACGAAGCGAAGAACATCCTGCTCGGCGGCGGCTTCCAGCCGCTGAACGGCACCGACCCGAACAAGGGGCGCATCGATCTCGCCGCGCAGGACAAGCCGTGGGCGCGCTCGCCCGCTTGCATGGCGCTGCTCCAGCGCGGCGAGATCAAGTCGATCGACGAGCTGCCCACGCGCTTCGCGAAACAGGTGAGCGCGGCGGTCGACGCGAACGGGATCGGCACGATGGCCGCGTGGCAGGACGGCATCAAGCACGCGAACGGGCCGCAGGACTTCAGCACGCGGCGCGTGATGGTGTCGTTGTGGGACACGATCTTCTGGGGCGCGTCGGACAGCGCGCGCGACCTGAGCAACAAGGGCTACCTGACGGTGCTCGCGCTGCCCGACTACCTGTACTTCGACTTCCCGTACACGCTGAACCCGCGCGAGCGCGGCTACTACTGGGGCTCGCAGGCCACCGACGAGTACAAGGTGTTCTCGCTCGCGCCGGAGAACCTGCCGCAGAACGCCGAAGTGATGGGCGATCGCGACGGCAACGCGTTCGAGGTCACGGGCACGGGCGCCGCACCGCGGATCGAAGGGATCCAGGGCCAGGCGTGGGGCGAGGTGATGCGCAACGACACGTTCCTCGAGTACATGGTCTATCCGCGCCTGCTCGCGCTCGCCGAGCGCGCGTGGCACCGGGCCGACTGGGAGCTGCCGTATGCGGCCGGCGTGCGCTACAAGCGCGGCGACACGCATCATGTCGACACGGCCGCGCTGCAGCGCGACTGGGCCGGCTTCGCGACGCTCGTCGCGCAGCGCGAACTGCCGAAGCTCGATCGGGCAGGCATCGGCTACCGCAAGCCGACGTTCACGCTGACGAACCCGTGAAGGATCGGATGACGCATCGGGTGATCCGCTGATCCGCCGAACGGCGCGAGCGGCGCGCGATGCAGATGAACGCAGCGCGCAACGCGCGCCGCCAATGAAAAACGGCTTGCGACGCACACGTCGCAAGCCGTTTTCGTTTTACCGGCCGGCGGCCCGAACCCGCTACGCGGCTCGGGCCTGCTTCATCGCATCACGCCGGTTGCGCGGCCGCGCCGCCGCCCGCCGACGGCAGGCGCGCACCGAGTTGTTCCGCATAGCGTTCGGCCGCGTTGCCGCAGACGATGTGGAACGTGTCGGCCGACACCCACGCGACGTCGAGCGCGCCGAGCCGCTCGCGATCGACGGCCGCCGCATCGCGCACGACGACACGCAGCCGCGTGGTCGCGATCGCGTCGAGCGATGCGACGTTGGTCGCGCCGCCGAACACCGCGAGCCAGCGCAGCGGATCCGGGTCGAGCGGGCCGGCCGCCGCGCCCGTGACCGGCTGCGCCGCCGCGGCCGGGGCGGCAGCGGTGGCCGTGGCGCCGGTCGCGCCGCCGCCGATCGCCGAACGGATCTCGTCGGCGATGATGTCGGCCTCCGGCCCGATGATCACCTGCACGCTGTTGCCGCCGCGCTTGAGCACGCCGCGCGCGCCGATCGACTTCAGTGCCGGCTCCGACACCTGCTCCGGATCGACGACGGTCAGGCGCAGCCGCGTCGTGCACGCGTCGACGACCGTCAGGTTGCCCGCACCGCCGAGCGCGGCGATGTAGCGCTGCGCGCGCGGCGCGGCCGCCGCGGCACCGGCCGCCGGCGCGACGAAGCCGCCCGCTGCGTGCGACTCGGTCGCGGCATCGGCCGATGACGGCTCGCGGCCCGGCGTCGCCATGTTGAACTTGCGGATGAAGAAGCGGAACAGCCCGTAGTACGCGACGCCATACGCGATGCCGAGCGGAATCGCGATCCAGCCCTTGGTCGACAGCCCGTAGTTCAGCACGTAGTCGATCGCGCCGGCCGAGAACGTGAAGCCGAGCTTCACGCCGAGAATCTGGCAGATCGCGAGCGACAGCCCGGTGAGCACCGCGTGGATCACGTACAGCACCGGCGCGAGGAACATGAAGCTGAATTCGATCGGCTCGGTCACGCCGGTCAGGAACGACGTGAGCGCCATCGAGAACAGCAGGCCGCCGACCATCGCGCGGCGCTCCTTCGGCGCTTCGTGCAGCATCGCGAGGCATGCGGCCGGCAGGCCGAACATCATGATCGGGAAGAAACCGGCCATGAAGGTGCCCGCGGTCGGATCGCCCGCGAAGAAGCGGTGCAGGTCGCCGTGCACGATCTCGCCGCCGGCCGGCGGCGTGAAGTTGCCGAACACGAACCATGCGAGCGAGTTGATGATGTGGTGCAGGCCCGTGACGAGCAGCAGCCGGTTCAGGAAGCCGAACACGAACGCACCGATCGCGCCCGCCGTCGTCAACCACTGGCCGGCCGCATCGATCGCATGCTGGACCGGCTGCCATACGTACCCGAACACGATCCCGAGTACCACGCACACGAGCCCCGTGATGATCGGCACGAACCGCTTGCCGCCGAAGAACGCAAGGTAGTCCGGCAGCTTGATATCTTTATAACGGTTGTACAGCAGGCCCGCGACCACGCCCGCGATGATCCCGGACAGCACGCCCATGTTCAGCTTGGGATCGATGTCCTTCATGATCGCGGTTTCGATCAGGTAGCCGATCGCGCCCGCGAGCGCCGCCACGCCGTTGTTGTCCTTCGCGAAGCCGACCGCCACGCCGATCGCGAACAAGAGCGGCAGGTTGTCGAAGATCGCACCGCCGGCATCGGCGATCATCTTGATGTTGAACACGTCCGGCTGTCCGAGCCGCAGCAGGATGCCGGCGACCGGCAACACCGCGATCGGCAGCATCAGCGCGCGGCCCAGGCCCTGTATCTTCAGAAACGGATTCCCGTCCATTCAGTCCTCCAATCCATGTCTCGTCATTAATCGTCGTTGAGGTGATTGCTTTCGTAGTGAAACGGGTCGCGCGCCCGCCGTCGACGTTCAGTCGAGCGGCCAGACCTCGCGGCTTGCTGCCCTTACCGCCTGTGCCGAGTCGAGTGCGAGCAGATCCTGCGCACGCTGGCGGCACAGCTGGTAATCGAGACGGCGCACGCGCGCCTTGATGCCCGGCACCGACACCGGGTCGACCGACAGTTCGGTCACGCCGAGGCCGACGAGGATCGGCACCGCGAGCGGATCGCCGCCCAGCGCGCCGCACACGCCGACCCACTTCCCGTGCTTCGCCGCACCGCGCACCGCGATGTCGATCAGCCGCAGCACGGCCGGATGCAGACCGTCGGACTGCGCGGCGAGATCGGCCTGGCAGCGGTCCATCGCGAGCGTGTACTGCGTGAGGTCGTTGGTGCCGATCGACAGGAAATCCGCGTGCTGCGCGAGCTGGTCCGCGAGCAGCGCCGCCGACGGCACCTCGATCATCACGCCGACCTCGATCGGCTCGGTGCGGCCCTGCGCACGCGCGAATTCGTCGATGCGCTTGCGCAGCCGCACGAGTTCGCCCGCGTCGGTCACCATCGGCAGCAGGATGCGCACCGCGCCGAACGGCTTCACCGCGAGCAGGCCCTGCAGCTGATCGTCGAGCAGATCGGGGCGCACCTGCGCGAGACGGATGCCGCGCAAGCCCAGCGCCGGGTTCGGCTCGGGCGGCAGCGTCAGGTAGTCGACTTCCTTGTCCGCGCCGACGTCCAGCGTACGGATGATCGCGGTACGGCCCTGCAGCGCGTCGACGATCGACTGGTAGCTCTGCTGGTGTTCGACGACGGTCGGCGCGGCCTGGCGATGGATGAACATCAGCTCGGTACGCAACAGGCCGACCGCGTCCGCGCCGTTGTCGACCGCGGTGTTCGCGTCGTCGAGCGTCGCGATGTTCGCGGCGACCTCGATCGCGCGGCCATCGGTGGTCGCGGCCGCGGCGCCGGCCATCTGCCGGTTCGCTTCGCGCACGCCATCCAGGCGCTGGCGCTCGTGGCGTGCGCGTTCGACGTCGAGCGCGGTCGGCGCGTGTTCGAGACGGCCCGCGCTCGCGTCGACGACGACCTGCGTGCCGTCCGGAATCGCGTACAGCGCGTCGCCGACCGCCACCAGCGCCGGAATGCCGAGCTGGCGCGCGATGATCGCCGCATGCGACGTCGCGCCGCCGCGCGCCATCACGAGCGCGGTCACGCGCTGGCGATCGAGCGACGACAGGTCCGACGGCGTGAACTCCTCCGCGGCGAGCACGGCCTCGTCGGGCAGCGCGCGCGTCGCGCCGCTCGTGTGGCCGAGCGCACGCAGCACGCGCTTCTCGATGTCGCGCAGGTCGGCCGCGCGCTCGGCGAGCAGCGCGTCGTCGAGCTTCGACAGCGTGTCGATCTGCGCGCGGATCGTCTCGCGCCACGCGAAGCCGGCGCTCTTGCCGAGGCTGATCTGGTCGCGTGCCGCGTCGACCAGCGTCGGATCCTCCAGCAGCACGCGATGCACCGCGAAGATCCCCGCCTCGCCGACCGCGCCGCGCGCCGAGGCGTTGCGCACCGTTTCGTCGAGTTCGGCGTCGACCGCTTTCAGCGCGTGGTCGAGCCGGCGGCTTTCGGATGCGGGCGTGCCGGTCGCCTGTTCGGGCGGCACGATGTCCGCATCGTCGAGCCGCACGAGCGTGCCGACCGCGATGCCGGGCGCCGCGCACACGCCCGCGAGCGTGTTCGGATCGACGGAGGCGCCGGTGTTGCGCACGACGGTCTGCGGCGCGGGCGAACGCAGCCGCGCCGGCTTCTCCTCGACTTCGCCGTGCGCTTCGCGCAGCAGCTCGCGTTCGACCGCTTCCACGGCCTGCTGCGCATGCGCGCCGCGGCCGATCAGCTCGATCGTCGCGCCTTCGCCAGCGCCGAGGCCGAGCAGGCCCACGACGCTCGCGATCGACGCCTTGCGGCCGTCGAACTGCACGTCGACCGTCGCGTCGAGGCC
This sequence comes from Burkholderia sp. SR8, assembly GCF_052851275.1. Taxonomy (NCBI): domain Bacteria; kingdom Pseudomonadati; phylum Pseudomonadota; class Betaproteobacteria; order Burkholderiales; family Burkholderiaceae; genus Burkholderia; species Burkholderia sp. SR8. Next base: position 136,414 of record NZ_JAULUC010000014.1, on the reverse strand, counting down.
GCGCACCGATTCGCGTGCGCGCGCGGCCGGCCGCGCATGCAGGCCGCCCGGTTGCGTCAGCACGAGCTCGCGGCGCACTTCGTTCATCGCGGCGGCGCCGGCCTGCGCCGCCTGCGCCGCGGCTTCGCCCTTGCCGCGCAGCGTCAAGAGCGGCGTCTCGCCGGCCGTCGCGAAACCGCTCGCGCGCTCGACGACGTCGAACGCGTCGGAGTTCGCGATCGCGATCACCGACACGAGCGAATGCGCGCTGCGCGCGACCGTGTCCTGATCGAACTCGATCAGCAGGTCGCCCGCATCCACACGCGCGCCGGCCTCGACGCGCGCGGTGAAGCCCTGCCCGTTCAGCTCGACGGTGTCGATGCCGATATGCAGCAGCACTTCCGCGCCCTGCGGCGTCGTGATCGTCACCGCATGGCCGGTGCGCGCGAGGTGCGACACGATGCCCGCGCACGGCGCGACGAGCTTGCCCGCGAGCGGGTCGATGCCGATGCCGTCGCCAAACATCCCGCCGGAGAACACCGGATCGGGCACGTCGGCCAGCGCGACGATCGGCCCGGTCAACGGACTGAGCAGGACGATCTGATCATGGGTGGAACTCTTCAACTGGGACTCCTCGGCGCGTCTCATCGGCTGTCTCGGCTATCAGTGCGTTTCGGTGACTTTGTTCAGGTGGCGCGGCGTGTCGGGATTGCGGCCGCGCGCGACGGCGAGATCCGCCGCCATCACGTAGAACGAAAGAATGGCGGCGATCGGGTCGAGCGCCGAATGGGCGGATTGCGCGAGCGGCAGCACGGTGCCCGATGTGCCGGGCGTGCCGGCGGGCGCCGCGAGCAGCACGGCGGCGCCGCGTGCGCGCATGTCGTGCGCGAGCTGCAGCAGCCCGGCCTGTTCCGGCCCCGGCGGCGCGAACACGAGCAGCGGATAGTCGCGATCGATCAGCTCCATCGGGCCGTGACGGACCTCGGCGCTCGAGAACGCCTCGGCCTGGATGCCGGACGTTTCCTTCAGCTTCAGCGCCGCTTCCTGCGCGATCGCGAGGCCCAGGCCGCGGCCGATCACGATCATCCGCTCGACATTCGCGAGCGCGTCGACGGCCGGGGACCAGTCGAGCCTGCCGGCCTGCGCGAGCACGTCCGGCAGGCCGCGCAGTGCGGTCACGAGCGCGGCGTCGCGCTGCCAGTACGCAACGATCTGCGCGGACAGCGACAGCATCGCGATATAGCTCTTGGTCGCGGCGACCGACAGTTCGGGGCCGGCCAGCAGCGGCAGCTGGTGCTCGCACGCATCGGCGAGCGGCGACGGCAGCACGTTCACGGCGGCGACGGTGCGCGCGCCGGCTTCGCGCAGCGCGGCCATCGTGTTGACGAGATCGGGGCTCTTGCCCGACTGCGAGAACGCGAGCGCGAGCTGGTCCTGTACCTTCAGCGGCGCCTGCTGCAGCGTCGCGACCGACATCGGCAGCGACGCGACGGGCACGCCGAGGCGGCGCATCGTCAGGCTCGCGAAATAGCTGGCGGCGTGATCCGAGCTGCCGCGCGCGACCGTCAGCGCGACGGCCGGCGGGTGATCGAGCAGCTGGCCGGCGAGCGCTTCGACGCGCGACGTGTCGGCGAGTTGCGCGGCGACGACCGGGGCGGACTCGCGCGCTTCCTTAAGCATATTCGACAATCGATTCTCCTTCGACGTAGGTCGCGGTGAGGTTCAGGTCGCGATCGAACACCGCGAGGTCGGCCCATGCGCCGCGCTCGACGCGGCCGCGATCGGCGATGCCGAGGTAGTCGGCCGCATAGCGCGACATCCGGTTCGACACGTCGGCGATCGGCAGCCCGAGCGACACGAGATTGCGCAGCGCCTGGTCCATCGTCAGCGTGCTGCCGGCGAGCGTGCCGTCGGCGAGCCGCACGCCGCCGAGGCACTTCGTCACGTGCTGGCTGCCAAGCCGGTATTCGCCGTCGGGCATGCCGGTGGCCGACGTGCTGTCGGTCACGACGTACAGGCGCGGGATCGCGCGCAGCGCCGCGCGAATCGCGCCGGGATGCACGTGCAGCAGGTCGGGGATGATTTCCGCGTACTCGGCATGCGCGAGCGCCGCGCCGACGAGGCCCGGGTTGCGGTGATGCAGCGGCGACATCGCGTTGAACAGGTGCGTGAAACCGCAGGCGCCGTGCTTGAGCGCGGCGACGGCGTCGTCGTAGGTCGCGAGCGAGTGGCCGAGCTGCACGCGCACGCCGCGCGCGGCCATCTCGCCGATGATCTCGATGTGGCCGGCGATTTCCGGCGCGAGCGTGACGACGCGGATCGGTGCGATCGACAGGTACTTCAGCACTTCGTCGAGCACGGCCGACACGGCCGCGTCCGGCTGCGCGCCGAGCTTGCCGGGGTTGATGTACGGCCCTTCGAGGTGCACGCCGAGCACGCGCGCGGCGCCGGGCGTACGCGTGCGGGCGGCGGTGCCGAGATTCGCGACGACCTGCATCAGCTCGTCGCGCGGCGCGGTCATCGTCGTCGCGAGCAGGCTCGTCGTGCCGAACTGCGCGTGGGTGCGGGCGATCGTCTCGATCGCGTCGCCGCCTTCCATCACGTCGGCGCCGCCGCCGCCGTGCACGTGCAGGTCGATGAAGCCGGGCAGGATATACGGCGCGTCGTTCGTCGCAGGATCGACGGGGGTGCCGTCGAGCGCCGCGATGCGGCCGTTCTCGCTGTCGATCGAACCGTGAATCCAGCCGTCGGGGGTCAGGATGTTTCCAGTCAGCATGACGTTTCTCTTGATGATCTGGTGACGCGGACATCCGCGTCGCGATTTGCAAATTCGTTGCGATTCATTGCGCGCGCTTGCGTTCCGTTGCGATCGCGCGCAATGCGCGCGCAGTCTCGCGCGTCAGCGTTTCAGTTCCGCGACGAAGTCGTAGTAATCGTCGCGGCAATACGTTTCGGTTACTTCGATCGCGCGCTGGTCGGTGCCGTAGCCGATGCGCGTGATCACGAGCAGGGCGGAGCCGGGCTTCACCGCCATCCATTTCGCGACGTCGTGCGTCGCGTTCGCCGCGCGAAAGTGCTGCAGCGCGCGCACGACGGTCATCCCGCGCGCGTCCAGGTATTCGTACAGCGACGCGCCGAGCGCCTGCGGATCCGGCACCACCGCGGCCGGCAGCGTCGAATGCTCGACGGCCATCACGATGCCGTCCGCGCGGCGCAGCCGCTCCAGCCGCGCGACCGTCGCGCCCGGCGCGAGGCCGAGCCGCGTGAGCTCGTCGCGACTCGCGGTGCGCAGCGTGCGCGACAGCCACACCGAATCGGGCACGAAACCGCGCTGCTGCATCTTCGCGGTGAAGCCGACGAGCCGCGACAGCGGATCGGCGACACGCGGCGTGATGAAGCTGCCCGCGCCGCGCGCCCGCTTGATCAGCCCCTGCTCGACCAGCAGCGCGAGCGCGCGGCGCGCCGTGATCCGCGACACGCCGACCGACACCGACAGCAGCCGCTCCGACGGCAGCGCCTCGCCGGCCCGCCACGCGCCGGCGTGAATCGCGCGCGCCAGGTTGCGGGCGAGCTGCAGATACAGCGGCGTGTCGTCGAGGGGATCGGGCGCCAGTTCGGACCAGCCGGTTTCCATGTGCCTCCGCGGGTCGGACGACGATCCAGGACCGTCGAAAGTGAACGCATTATATAACCACCATAATACCAGTCAACGAACTGGTATTAGCGGTGTCGAAATCGCCGGAAGCCTTGTCGGGCAAGCGTTTTAGTAGCCGTAAAGCCTTTGTTTACAATGCGATGCAGGGTAGGGATTTACCCGGATTGGTATGCAAGGGGACAGTTCAGGCGCCGGATCTGGCGGCCTGAAGGCGGAGAAAACGATACCGGAATAGAACCAGTTCACGCGACTGGTATGCACCTGGCGCCGTCGGGCTGCGGCGCGCCGCGTCAGTGGAATTCGCGGCTCGACGTGCGCAGGCCGCCGAGCAGCGGCGTCAGGTCCTCGAAATGCTGCGCGACGAGGTGCCTGACGTCGCTGACGACCTGCCACACGCCCGATGCGGCGAGCAGCCGCGAATCGAGCGTTTCGCGGCGCTGCCGCGCGAGCAGCTCGGGCCGCACGATCACGTTCACGCAGCCCGTTTCGTCCTCGAGCGTCATGAACATCACGCCCTTCGCGGTGCCCGGCATCTGCCGCGCGATCACGAGCCCGCACGCGCGCGCGAGCCGGCCGTCGGGACGGTCGCGCAGCTCGGCCGCGGACGACAGCCGCTGCGCGCGCAACGCGGGCCGCAGCAGCGCGACCGGATGGCGCTTCAGCGTGAGGCCGGTGGCGTGATAGTCGGCGAGGATGTCGTCGGCTTCGGACGGCGCGTCGAGCGCGGGCTGCTCCGCTTCGTCGATCGGCGCGGCGGCGAGCAGGTCGCGCTGGGGCGCCGCGGCGACGGCCTGCCACAATGCATCGCGGCGATGGCCGGCGAGCGTCGCGAGCGCGTTCGCGGCCGCGAGCGCTTCGAGATCGCGCCGTTCGAGCTGCGCGCGGCGCGCGAGCGCGTCGACGTTCTCGAACGGACCGGCCGCGCGCGCGGCCTCGATGCGCCGCGCGGCGGCCTCGCCGAGGCCGCGCACGAGCGACAGGCCGAGCCGCACCGCGGGCTGGCCGTGCGGCGGCGGCTGGCCCGGCAGCGCTTCGAGCGACGCCTCCCAGCCGCTGCGCGTGACGTCGGCCGGAAACACCTTCACGCCGTGGCGTTTCGCGTCCTGCACGAGTTGCGCGGGGGCGTAGAATCCCATCGGCTGGCTGTTCAGCAGCGCCGCGACGAAGATCGCCGGCTCGTGGCACTTGAGCCAGCTGCTCGCGTACGCGAGCTTCGCGAAGCTCGCCGCGTGGCTCTCGGGGAAGCCGTATTCGCCGAAGCCCTTGATCTGCTCGAAGATCTGCTCGGCGAACTCGCGCGTGTAGTTGCGCTCGAGCATCCCGCTGATGATCTTGTCGTGATACTTCTCGAGGTTGCCCTTGCGTTTCCACGCGGCCATCGCGCGGCGCAGCGCGTCGGCCTCGCCGGGCGTGAAACCCGCCGCGACGATCGCGATCTGCATCACCTGTTCCTGGAAGATCGGCACGCCGAGCGTGCGTTCGAGCACCTGCTCGAGCGCCTCGCTCGGATACGTGACCTCGCCGTCCTCCTCGCCGGCCACGATCCTGCGCCGCTTCAGGTACGGATGCACGGCGCCGCCCTGGATCGGCCCGGGCCGCACGATCGACACCTGCACGACGAGGTCGTAGTAATTGCGCGGCTTCAGCCGCGGCAGCATCGACATCTGCGCGCGCGATTCGATCTGGAACACGCCGACCGTATCGGCGCGGCAGATCATGTCGTAGGTTGCTTCGTCATCCTGCGGAATATGCTTCAGCGTGAACGGCTTGCCGTCCTTCTCCGGCCCGCGCCACGCGGTGCGCAGGTCGAATGCGCGATGCAGCGCCGACAGCATGCCGAGCGCGAGCACGTCGACCTTCATCAGCCCGAGCGCCTCGAGATCGTCCTTGTCCCACTGGATCACGCGCCGCCCGTCCATCGCCGCGTTCTCGACCGGCACCAGCCGCGTGAGCTTGCCGCGGCTGATCACGAAGCCGCCCGAGTGCTGCGACAGATGGCGCGGAAAATTGAGCAGGCGCCCTGCCAGCTCGGCCCATGCCTGAATGATCGGCGTCGCCGGATCGAGCCCGGTCGACGCGAATTGCTGCAGCAGGTCGCGGCTGCCGTCGAACCAGCGATGCCCCTTCGCGACGCGATCGACCAGCATCGGATCGACGCCGAGCGCCTTGCCGGTTTCGCGCAGCACGCCGCGCGGACGATACGTCGACACGGCCGCCGCGAGTGCCGCGCGATCCTCGCCGTATTTCCGGTAGATATGCTGGATGACTTCTTCGCGGCGCTGATGCTCGAAGTCGACGTCGATGTCGGGCGGCTCGCCGCGCTCCTCGCTGATGAAGCGCTCGAACAACATCGTGCTCTGGTCGGGATTCACTTCGGTGATGCCGAGGCAATAGCAGACGGCCGAGTTCGCGGCCGAGCCGCGGCCCTGGCACAGGATGTTCTGGCTGCGCGCGTATTTGACGATGTCGTAGACGGTCAGGAAGAACGGTTCGTAGCTGAGCCGCGCGATCAGATCGAGTTCATGGCGGATCTGCTTCTCGACCTTCTCCGGAAGGCCTTGAGGATAACGATCGGCCGCCCCGGCGAAGGTTTCCTGTTCCAGATAGCGCGTCGGCGTGAGCCCCTTCGGCACGATCTCGTCGGGGTACTCGTAACGCAGCGAGTCGAGCTCGAAATCGCATGCGTCGAGCATCGCGCAGGTTTCGGCGATCTCGTCCGGCGAAAACAGCTTCGCGATCCGCCCGCGCGAACGCAGATGCTGCTCCGCATTCGGCGCAAGCGCATACCCGCATTCGGAGACCGGCATGCCGACGCGGATCGCCGTCATCACGTCCTGCAGCGGCTTGCACGAGCGCACGTGCATCGTCACGTCCCCCAACGCGACGATACGCACGCGGCGCCGCTCACCGGCCGCGCGGATCTCGTCGCGCTGCGCGCCATCGAGCGCGCGCTGCAACTGCACGAGCCCGAGCCGCGCGCGTTCGCCGAACGTCGCGCGAAACCACGCGACCTGCGCATCGAGCACGTCCGCACGCACCGGATATGCCGGCACGAGAATCGCGAAGCAGTCGGGCATCCCGCGCAAATGGGCGAACCCGGCCGGCGGCGCCGACAGCATCCGCGACGTCAGCGTGTAGGTGCCCTTCGGCGAGGCCATGCGCCGCCACGAGATCAGCTCGGAAAGATTGCCGTAGCCGTCGCGGTTCTGCGCGAGCAACACGAGCCCGAACGCGCCGGGGCCCGGATCGTGGCCGGGCGCGACTTCATCCGGCGTGACGTCGAAATACGAACCGATGACGAGCGGCAGCCCTTGCGCCTTTGCCGCGACATGCATGCGCGGCGCGCCGGCGAGCGAGCATTCGTCGGTGATCGCGATCCCGCGATAGCCGAGCTCCGCCGCGCGCTCGACGAGTTCTTCCGCATGCGACGCGCCATGCAGGAACGAAAAGTTCGAACGGCAGAACAACTCCGCGTAATCGGGCAGCACACTGAATTCCGCAACCATCTTCGCTCACCCGAACAGCCCGTGCAGGAACCAGTGCGGTTCGGACTCGCTGCCCGCACGCTCTCTGAACACCCAATAGCACGCACCGGCTTCGTCCTGCGCGACGTGGTAATCGCGTGCGGCGAACTGGCCATCGAACCATCCGGCCTCGATCCGCTCCGTCGACGACATCATCCGCAGCGGCGTATGAAATACCGGCCGCTCGCCGCGCATCGGCAGCGGCAACGGTTCGGCCAGCAACCACGCGGGGCGCGGCGGCACGGCCGGCAGCCCGCCGGCCGGCTTGCCCGCTTGCGCATCGAGCGGCAGCCAGCGGTTCGCGGCCTCCGGACGGTAATCGGCGACGGGCGCCGCGCGCAGCACGTGGTCCGCGCCGAGCCGCGCGACCAGCAGCTCGAACAGCCGCGCGCGCGTCTCTTTCGTGCCGCCCGGCTCCGGAAAGAGATCGTCGGCCGGCGGCGCGACCGATTCGACGCGCGTGGCCTTCAGCCGCACCGCAATCACCGCGGCCGGCAATTCGACGCGCGTGAGCCGTTCGCCGAGCAGCCGCATGAAGTGCGCTTCATCGCGCACGGGCGCCGCGAACGCGAGGTCGAGCGGCGTCGGCGCCACGGCCTGGCGGCCGCGCTCGTGCTCGAGATCGAACGTCATCGCGGCGAGCGACAGCTGCCGCGCGGCCAGCCACCCGCATAGCTGCACGACGAGCCGCCGCGCGGCGAACAGCACGGCTTCCGCGTATTCGACGCGCTCCGGCAACTCGAGCCGCACGTCGAACACGGGCGGCACTGCCATCCACGCGAGCGGCTCGACCGCATCGCCGTACGCGCGATCGAGCGCGGCGAGCAGCGCCGGACCGCAGCGCCGCTGCAGTCCCGCGCGCGGCAGCGCGCGCAGATCGGCGAGCGTGCGGCAGCCGAGGCCGTCGAACCAGCCCGCATACGGACGCGCATCGGGCAGCAGCACGCACGGCAACCGGTCGAGCGTGCGGACGAGCGAAGCCGGTGCGGCCACGCGGCGCCGGATGCGCGCTCGCGCCGACGTGCGCGCGAGCAGCCACGCGCCGCGCCCGGTCGGCGCGGCGGACAGGCGCGCCGCATAGCCGAGCGCCGCGAGCATCGCCCGCACCTGGCGGCACAGCGACGGCAGCCCGCCGAACAGGCGCAGGCTCGGGCCGACGTCGACGATCAGCGTTGCTTCGTCGTCGAGCGCGACGCACGGCGAGAAGCGCAGCAACGCGAGCGCGACCGCGCGCAGCGCATCGGCCTCGCGGGCGGGATCGCGTTCGACGAGCCGCGTGTCGGGCGCGAGCGTCAGCACGCCGCCGCGCTTCATGCCCGCGCGCACGCCGTGCCGGCGCGCAGGCGCGTCGGCAATCAGCACGACACCCTGCTCGAGCACCGCGCAGCCGACGTCGGCGGCGTCCGCGTCAGACGGCGGCGGGACGCACACGTCGAGCGGCAGGCGCGGCAGATGGATGCCGAGCAAGACGCGCATAGCGGCTCTCCACGATGGGCGACGGCAGGTCGAGCGCGAGCGGCTCGCTGCACGCGGGCCCGCGACGCTTGACGATATCGAGCGACACGCCGCCCGGCACCGGATGCAGCGCGACGCGCAGCACGGCCGGCGACGGCTGTTTGGCCGCCGACAGCGGGCGCAGCATCACGAACAGCGTATCGCCGCTGCGCGCGGCCGCGAGATGCAGGCGCCGCAGCGCATCGGGCCGCGCGTCCTGCCACAGCAGCAGCGCGCCGCAACAGCCCGCCTTGAGCGCCTGCTCGGCGGCCCACAGCGCGTCGGTGCGGCTGCCCGCGCGCAGCCACAGCAGCGCATCGGACGGCACGCCGAGGCTGGCGAGCGCGGCCGCATGCGGCGCGTGCGGCGGCGCGACGAGCGCGAGCGGACGCCGCGCGCTGACGGTGCGCGCGAGCGCGGGCGCGAGCAGCCGCATCTCGCCGCAGCCCGGCTGCGCGGCCAGCAGTTCGACGAGCCCGCCGACCGGCCAGCCGCCGCCCGGCAGCTCGGCGGACAGCGGCGCGAAACCCGTGTCGATCGTGCGCGGACCGCCGCGCGCGAGCTGCGAGCCGCGCCACAGCGACGGATGAAGGGATTCGGGGGAAATGGAGGATGCGAGCATGACGCCACCCACAACTGTATGGATATACAGTATATGGCAATGCGCTCGCGTCGCACAGTACTGGGACGAAACGGGGTTTTCGTCAGAGGAAATGCATCGGGAAAGCCGGCATGGGCTTCATGTTACGACGGACGGGACAGGCGTGCCGGCTCGCACGGTCCGCACGCCGCTCCACCGATCCGGCCCCGATACGGCGCACGTGAAACCGGATCGCGCCGCCGAAGCGCGACGCAAACCGGCACGCGGCGCGCAGCCGCGCACCGGTCTGGCCGCCGCCCGTCAGCCGAGCAGCAATGCGTCGTCGTCGAGCTGCTCGTGCCGCACCTTCTCGAACATCTGCAGCAGGTCCGGCACGTCGAGCCCGCGGCGCTCGTCGCCCGACACGTCGAGCACGACCTGCCCCTGGTGCAGCATCACCGTGCGGTCGCCGTAGTCGAGCGCCTGCCGCATGCTGTGCGTGACCATCATCGTCGTCAGCTTGCTGTCGTTGACGATGCGCGCGGTCAGTTCCAGCACGAACGCGGCCGTCTTCGGATCGAGCGCGGCCGTGTGCTCGTCGAGCAGCAGGATCCGCGATGGCCTGAGCGACGCCATCAGCAGGCTCACCGCCTGCCGCTGGCCGCCCGACAGCAGCCCGATCCGGTCGGTCAGCCGGTTTTCCAGCCCGAGGTTCAGCAGCCGCAGCTTGTCGCGGAACAGCTCGCGCGACGGGCGATCGAGCGCGGCCCGGAAGCCGCGTCGCGCGCCGCGCGCCATCGCGAGCGCCATGTTCTCCTCGATCGTCAGCGCCTCGCAGGTGCCGGCCATCGGATCCTGGAACACGCGCGCGACGAGGTGCGCGCGGTCCCACGCGGGCTGGCGCGTGACGTCGGTGCCGTCGATCGCGATGCGTCCGGCATCGACGCGCTGGTCGCCGCTGACCGCATTGAGAAAGGTCGACTTGCCGGCGCCGTTCGAGCCGATCACCGCGACGAACTGCCCGTCGGGAATCTCGAGCGACAGCCCGCGCAGCGCGCGCGTCTCGATCGGCGTGCCGGGATTGAACGTGAGTTTCAGGTCTTGTGCCGACAGCATGTCATGCCCCTCCGTTCTTGCGCGCGAACAGCTTCTTGCGCGTCGCCGGCAGCACCAGCGCGATCGTGACGAGCGCGGCCGTCACGAGGTTCAGGTCCTGCGCCTTCAGGCCGATGAATTCGCTGTTCAGCGCCAGCGCGATGAAGAAGCGGTAGACGATCGCGCCGAGCACGACGGCGAGCGTCGTCAGCACGAGCCGGCGCGCGGGCAGCAGCGTCTCGCCGATGATCACGGCGGCCAGCCCGATCACGATCGTGCCGATCCCCATCGAGATGTCGGCGCCGCCCTGCGTCTGCGCGAACAACGCACCGGCGAGCGCGACGAGCGCGTTCGACAGCGCCATCCCGGCGAGCGTCGCGCGGCCCGTCGCGATGCCTTGCGCGCGCGCCATCCGCGGATTCGCGCCGGTCGCGCGCATCGCGAGCCCGAGCTGCGACGAGCAGAACCAGTCGAGACCGAGCTTAGCGACCACGACGACGATCGCCAGCAGCGCGGGACGCAGCACGTAATCGGGCATCCAGTCGGGCTGCAGCACGGTGAAGATCGTCGGCTCGGTGATGAGCGGCACGTTCGGCCGGCCCATGATCCGCAGGTTCACCGAATACAGCGCGATCATCATCAGGATACTGGCGAGCAGGTCCATGATCTTGAGCCGCACGTTGAGCCAGCCGGTGACGAAGCCGGCCAGCGCGCCCGCGACGATCGCGATCACGGTCGACGTGAACGGGTCGTGGCCGGCCGAGATCAGCGTCGCGGCGACGGCGCCGCCGAGCGGAAAGCTGCCGTCGACGGTGAGGTCGGGGAAGTTGAGGATGCGAAACGAGATCAGCACCCCGAGGGCGACGAGGCTGAAGATCAGGCCGATCTCCAGCGCGCCCAGAAACGAGAACAGAGACATGATGGGGAAATCCTGTTGCTTCCCGGCCTCGCGTGTACGGCCGGGCAAAGCGGACGGGCGACCCCGGGTGAGAGCCGCCCGTCCGGCGGTTTCGTTCAGGCCCGGATCGGGCCTGCCAGCGCGGCGATGACGATGACCGGCCGCGGCTTACTTGATGACCGTCTTCGCTTCCTTCACGAGGTCCGGTGCCAGCGCGACGCCCTGCTTCGCGGCCGCGCCCGTGTTCGCGAACAGCTCGAGGTTGCTGCTCGTTTCCGATGCGATCGCGCCCGGCTTCTCGCCCTTCAGGATGCGCGCGACGACCTTGCCGGTCTGCCGGCCGAGATCGCCGTAGTTGATGCCGAGCGCGGCGATGCCGCCGCGCTTCACGCTGTCGGTGTCGCCGGCGACGAGCGGGATCTTCGCTTCGTTTGCGACCTTCACGAGCGCTTCGTACGCGGACACGACGTTGTTGTCGGTGTTCGTGTAGATCACGTCGACCTTGCCGATCAGGCTCTTCGCGGCCGGGCCGATGTCGACGGTACGCGGCGCGGCCGCTTCCTTGAGCGTCATCCCCTGCTTCGCGAGGATCTCCTTGAGTTCCTTCACGACGACGACCGAGTTCGCCTCGCCCGGGTTGTAGACCATGCCGACCGTCTTCGCCTTCGGCACGACGCGCTTGATCAGCGCGACCTGGCGGTCGAGCGGCAGCTTGTCGGACACACCCGTCACGTTGGTGCCCGACGGGCCCCAGCCCTTCACGAGCTGGGCCGCGACCGGATCGGTCACGCCCGAATACACGACCGGCACGCTCTTGGTCGCCGCGACGACCGCCTGCGCGGCCGGCGTCGCGATCGCGACGATCACGTCCGGCTGGTCGCCGACGAACTTGCGCGCGATCTGCGCGGCCGTGCCCGTGTTGCCCTGTGCGCTCTGGTATTCCCACTTGAGCTTGTCGTCGCCGTAGCCTTCGGCCTTCAGTTCGGCGCGCACGCCGTCGCGGATCGCGTCGAGGGCCGGGTGGTCGACGATCGACAGCACCTTGACGGTCTGCGCGTGCGCGGCGCCTGCCAGCGCGAGCGCGGCGACGCCGGCCGTGATCGAACGGATCGCGAAAGTCTTGAAACGCTTCATGGGTGAGTCTCCCCCGTATTTGTGTCGGTTCTGGATGATGGATTCCCGCCGCCGTCATGCAGGTGCCGATGCGCGCGCAGCCGGGTGACGGCTCGGGCGGCAGCGGCCCCGCGCGGGCCCCGGGAAGGCGCGCGGCGGCGAACGCACGAGGATACCATTTCCGCAGACCACCGCCTGACTCGATGCTTTCGGCCGAGCGACCCGCGCCGCCTGCCGCCGCACCGCCCCGATACGCGCTCGAAGCCCGCCCGGCGGTGCTTCGCGCCGGTCCGCGCGCAACGCGTCAGCCGCGTTCACGGCTTTACGTTATGCTGTCCGCGGACCCGATCGACACCACCGGAGGGGACTTGAAACGGACGATCCGAGCGATTGCATCCGCGGCCGTCGCGATGGCGCTGCCGGGCGCGGCCGTCGCGCTGACCGACGGCAGCGCGCAATACGACGACTGCATGCTGGGTGCGCTGCGCGAGAGCCGCAACGGCGCGGCCGCGCAGCTGATCCAGCGCTCGTGCGACGCGCTGTACCGCAACAACGCGATGCTGCTGCCGCGCGAGCGGCGCTTTCACGCGTGCGTCGTGCAGTCGCTGCCGGGCGTGCGCGACAACTACGCGATCCAGCAGATCATGGCGATCTGCTCGCGGCGCGGCGACATGTGAGACGGCGGCGAACGCCGCCCCGCCGTCGCGGCACCGTTGCCCGCCGGCCGCGCCAATGAAAAAGGCCTGCACGATGCAGGCCTTTTCTTTCCAGCGTCCGACTAGTGGGCGGCGTTCAGAACGACGCGACCATCGAGCCCTTGAACTGCTTCTTGATGAACTCCTTCACTTCCGGCGACTGGTACGCCTTGACCAGCTTCTTCACCCACGGCTGATCCTTGTCCTTCGCGCGCACGGCGATCAGGTTCGCGTACGGGCTCGTCAGCGATTCGAGCGCGATCGCGTCCTTGGTCGGCTGCAGGTTCGCGGCGAGCGCATAGTTCGTGTTGATCACGGCGGCGTCGACGTCCGACAGCACGCGCGGCAGTTGCGCGGCGTCGAGTTCGGAGATCTTCAGCTTCTTCGGGTTCTCGGCGATGTCGAGCACCGTCGCGTTGTTGCCGCCCGTGCCGGCGCCGGCCTTCAGCTTGATCACGCCTTGCGTCTGCAGCAGCAGCAGCGCGCGGTTCTCGTTCGACGGATCGTTCGGCACCGCGAGCTTCGCGCCTTGCGGCAGATCCTTCAGCGACTTGAACTTCTTCGAGTACACGCCGATCGGCGAGATGTAGGTGAGGCCCGCGCTGACGATCTTGTAGCCGCGCTGCTTCACCTGGCTGTCGAGGTAGGGCTGGTGCTGGAAGCTGTTCGCGTCGAGATCGCCCGCGTCGAGCGCCGCGTTCGGCTGCACGTAGTCGTTGAACTCGATGACCTTCACGTTCAGGCCTTCCTTCTCCTTCGCGACCTTCTGCACGACCTGCCACACTTCCGCATCCGGGCCGGCCACCGTGCCGACCTTGACCACCTTGTCCTCGGCGTGCGCGCCCGCCGACAGCGTCAGCGCTGCACCGGTGGCCAGCACGGAAAATACCTTCAGGAGACTGCGACGCTTCATCTGTTTCTCGCTTTCTTGCTAACTGAAAATGGGGGCGCGATACGGGTATGCCCGAACTCGCACGAAGGGGCAAATGGTGTCACAGGATCGGCCGGAAGTGAAATACATCCCGCTCATATAGGTATGCACCGCGACGGTGCCGGCAGTGCCCGCGCGGTTTGGCCGTCAGTGGCATTTCGCCCGACGCTGCCGGCCGCTTCGCCGACCCGGAACGCGCCGACCGCGTCGCGCAGCTTCCCGGCCTGCTCCTGCAGCGACGCTGCAGCGGCCGCGGCCTGCTCGACGAGCGCCGCGTTCTGCTGCGTGACCTGGTCCATCTGCGTGACCGCGCGCCCGACCTGCGTGATGCCGCTCGCCTGCTCCTCGGACGCGGCCGCGATCTCGCCCATGATGTCGGTCACGCGCGCGACCGCCTGCAGGATCTCGCCCATCGTCGTGCCGGCCTGGCCGACCAGCGTCGAGCCGTTGCGCACGCGCTCGACCGAATCGACGATCAGCGCGCGGATCTCCTTCGCCGCCGTCGCGCTGCGCTGCGCGAGCGAGCGCACCTCGCCCGCGACCACCGCGAAGCCGCGGCCCTGCTCGCCGGCGCGCGCGGCCTCGACCGCCGCGTTCAGCGCGAGGATGTTGGTCTGGAACGCGATGCCCTCGATCACGCCGATGATGTCGGCGATCTTGCGCGAGCTGTCGTCGATCTCGCCCATCGTGCCGATCACGCGGCTCACGACGTCGTTGCCGGCCCGCGCGATCTCCGATGCATTGTTCGCGAGCCCGCTCGCCTGCCGCGCGTTGTCGGCGTTCTGCTTCACCGTCGCGGTCAGCTGCTCCATGCTCGCGGCCGTTTCCTCGAGCGACGCGGCCTGCTCCTCGGTGCGCTGTGACAGGTCGTCGTTGCCGGACGCGATCTCGCGGCTCGCCGACGCGATCGATTCGGCCGACTGGCGGATTCCGCCGATCGTCGCCTGCAGGCGCGCCTGCATGTCGCGCATCGCCGCCATCATGCTGCTGCTGTCGCCCGCGCGCACCGGTACCGGCCGCGTGAGGTCGCCCTGCGCGATGCGGGCCGCCAGCGCGGCCGCTTCGTCGGGCTCGCCGCCGAGGCTGCCGCGCACGTTGCGGATGATCACGAGCATCGCCGCGCTGATCACGAAGCCGATCACGAACACGAACGCGAGGTGGCCGAACAGCGTGCGGTAGTAGACGGTATCGATGTCCTTCAGGAACACGCCGCTCGAGATGTTCCAGTCCCACGGCGCGAAGCGCGTGACGTAGCTGATCTTCGGCACCGCGGTCTCGCTGTGCGGCAGGCGCCCGCGATACTCGGCGAAGCCGCTGCCGGTCGCCTTCGCGGCGTTCAGGATCGTGACGAACAGCGGCTTGCCGTCCGGATCGAGATAGTCGCCGACCTGCGTGCCGACCAGCTTCGGCAGCGTCGGGTGCATCAGCACGACGGGCTTCGAGTCCATCACGAATACGTAGCCCGACTCGCCGTAGCGCATCGCGGCGAGGCTCGCGAGCGCGTCGCGCTTCGCGTCGGCCTCGGACAGCGTGCCGGCCTGCGCGAGCGCGCGATAGGCCTTCACGATGCCGGCCGCCGACTCGACGAGGTTGGCGATGCCTTCCTTGCGTTCGGCGAGCATCGTCGCGCGCGTCTCGTACGCGCTCCACGCGCCGACGCCGAGTAGACCGATCCATACCAGCGCAAGCGCGAGCCACAGCTTGCGGTTCAAACTCATTCTGCTCATCTGCGTGCCTTGAAGTCGAAGTCGATGCCCGCGTGGCGCGCGAACGGCCGGTCGCGCGCAAACGGTTGCCTCCGTATTTACGGCAGCGCGACTTTCAACTTGAATACACGCGCCGGGCGCGCACGGCCCGCGCGCACGCTGCACGGCACCACATCGAACGGCCGCTGTGCTACAAAGACCGGCTGGCCGGTGCGCGACGCGCCGGCGACATTCCGGGGCCGTTCATGTACGTCATCGATATTCACTACCACGCGTCGCTCGAGCGCATCGACGATGCACTCGAGCGCCATCGCGCGTATCTGCAGCCGCTGTTCGAACGCGGGATCTTCATCGCGGCGGGGCCGAAGGTGCCGCGCGAAGGCGGCGTGATTCTCGCGGCCCGGATCGACCGCGACGAACTCGACGCGATCCTCGACACCGATCCGTTCGTGACCGAAGGACTCGCGACATATCGCGTGACCGAGTTCAGGATCACGCGCGCGGCGCAGGGCTTCAACGTGCCGGCGCTGCCGTAACGCTGCCGTAACGCTGCCGCGCGCGGACACGCGGAAGCACGCGCGCGTGCATGCCGCGCCGCTACGAGCGCCGCGCATCGCGAATCGTCGGGAAAGAGGCAGGAGGAGTGCGTGACGGCGCGGCCGTCACGCGTATCGCCGGGCGGACGCCCGGGCGATCGTGCGGCGCGCGCCGCTCAGTCGACCAGCAGCTTCAGGTCGTGAACCCACGGGCCGGGGCCCTGGCCGTCGCGCACGAACAGGCGCAGCTTGCCGTCGCGATCGAACACGTAGCTCGCGGCGGTGTGATCCATCGTGTAGCTGCCGGGCGTCTTGCCGGGCACCTTCGCGTAGTACACGCGGAAATCCTTCGTGACCTTCTTGAGCTGCGCGTCGTCGGCCGGCCGCAGGCCGATGAACGACGGATCGAACGCGGGCACGTACTGGCCGAGCAGCGCGGGCGTGTCGCGCTCCGGATCGACGGTCACGAACAGCACCTGCACGCGTTTCGCGGCATCGGGCCCGAGCTGCTTCAGCGCTTCGGACAGCTCGGCCATCGTCGTCGGGCACACGTCCGGGCAGTGCGTATAGCCGAAGAACATCACGACGGCCTTGCCCTTGAAGTCGGCGAGCGTGCGCACCTTGCCGGTCGTATCGGGCAGCGCGAAATCGCTGCCGAACTGCGTGTTGCCGGTGATGTCGAGATTCTGGAATTTCGGCGCGTTGTCGCAGCCAGCGAGCAGCGCGGCTGCCGCGAATGCGCACGCGAGCAGCCAGCCTTGGCGCGCGCGGCGCCCGAACCATGATTGGAGCATTGCGTTCAAACCGTGCGGTTACACGCCGAGCAGCGGGCGTGCATAGTGATCGACGAGCAGCGCGGCGAACAGCAGCGACAGGTAGACGATCGAGTAGCGGAAGGCCTTGCGGGCGAGTTCGTCCGAATAGTCGCGGTAGATCTTCCACGCATACGCGAGGAACACCGCGCCGAGCAGCACCGCGCTCGTCAGGTAGACGGCGCCGCTCATCCCCGAGATGAACGGCATCAGCGCGACCGCGAACAGGATCACCGTGTACAGCAGGATGTGCAGGCGCGTGTACTTCTCGCCGTGCGTGACGGGCAGCATCGGCAGCCCCGCGTTCTCGTAGTCCTTGCGGCGATAGAGCGCGAGCACCCAGAAATGCGGCGGCGTCCACACGAAGATGATCAGCACGAGGATCCACGCATCGCCCGGCACCGCGCCGGTGACCGCGGCCCAGCCGAGCGCCGGCGGCATCGCGCCCGACGCGCCGCCGATCACGATGTTCTGCGGCGTCATCGGCTTGAGCAGCAGCGTGTAGATCACCGCGTAGCCGACGAACGTCGCGATCGTGAGCCACATCGTCAGCGGGTTGGTGAACGTATAGAGCGTCCATGCGCCGACGCTGCCGAGCACGGCCGAGAACAGCAGGATCTGCGGGGTCGTGATCTCGCCGCGCGCGGACGGGCGCCACGCGGTGCGGCGCATCATCGCGTCGACCTTCTGCTCGACGAGGCAGTTGATCGCGAACGCGGCGCCGGCCAGCAGCCAGATGCCGACCGTGCCGCCGATCAGCACGTGCCACGGCACCATGCCCGGCGTCGCGAGAAACATGCCGATCACCGCGCAGAACACCGCGAGCTGCGTGACACGCGGCTTCGTCAGCGCCATGTACTGCGAAAACCGGCTACCGGGCGATTGGGAAAGGGTGCTTTGCATGGGGACGGTCACGCCGGGGCGGCGTCGCGCGCGGGCTGCACGACACGGCCGGGGCGGCTTGAAAGGATGCGAAAGTTTAACATGACGACGAGCAGCAGCAGGATCGCGGCGCCGCCGTTGTGCGCGACCGCGACCGGCAGCGGCCACTGCAGCACGATGTTGGTCAGGCCCGTCAGGAACTGCAGCAGCACGACCAGCAGCACGCCGTTCGCCGGCCGCCGCAGCGACTCGAAGCGGCGCATCTTCAGCGCGAACGCGACCAGGTACGCGACGACGACGAACGCGAACGTGCGGTGCGTCCAGTGGATCGCGACCAGCGCGTCCTGCGTGATCGCTTCGCCGTCCTTCGTCATCCCGAGCGCGCGCCACAGATGGAAGCCCTGGCCGAAGTTCATCGGCGGGATCCACTGGCCGTTGCAGGTCGGGAAATCGGTACAGGCGAGCACCGCGTAGTTGGTGCTGACCCAGCCGCCGAGCGCGATCTGCACGACCAGCAGCGCGAGCGCCGCGAGCGCGGCCGCGCGGTAGCGGCCGGCTTCCGGGTCATGCGACGGCAGCGGCGTCTGCCGCGCCGCGAGCCAGCCGAGCGTGCCGAGCAGCGTGAGGCCGAGCAGCAGGTGGGTCGTGACGATCACCGGCTGCAGCTTCATCGTGACCGTCCATGCGCCGAACACGCCCTGCACGACGATCAGCAGCAACAGGCTCGTCGGCCACCACGGCGACACGTGCAGCGGCCGGCGGCGCAGCCGCGCGGACCACGCGATCACGACCTGCGCAATGATCAGCACGCCGATCGCCATCGCGAAATAGCGGTGGATCATCTCGATCCACGCCTTCGTCATGCTGACGGGGCCGGTCGGCATCGCCTGGTGCGCGGCCGTGATCGCCGCATGCGCGATGAACGGCGACGATGTGCCATAGCAGCCGGGCCAGTCCGGGCAGCCGAGGCCCGAATCGGTCAGCCGCGTGAAGCCGCCGAACATCACGAGGTCGAGGGTCAGGAACGTGGTGATCCACACCAGCTTGCGGAACTTGTTGTCGTCGGCCTTCACCCACACGTACGACAGCGGCAGCAGCGCGATGCACAAGCCGATCAGGCCGAGTTGCAGTAGATACGACATCGAATGGTTGCCTCGTTGTCTCGCCTTAGCCGATGCTCGACCACTTCAGCAGCTTCGTGACGTCCGTCTTGATCTTGCTGGGGTTCGGGTTCTTCGGGAAACGCATCATCAGGTTGCCGTTCGGATCGACCAGGTACAGGTGGTCGCTGTCCTTCGTGCCGGCGTCGGCCGGCAGCCACGCGGCGACCGCGGCCGGATCGGCGACCAGCCGGCGCGTGTCCGGGTACGCTTCGAGCACCTTCGGCGGAATCGCGCCCGCATCGCTGCGCAGCCACACCATCGTGATGCGGTGCCGCTCGCCCGCCTGCGTGACGCGGATCTGGCGCATGAAATAGAGCTTCTGCGCGCAGGCGTCGTCGCACGCGCTGCGGTCGGTCATCACGAACAGCCACACGCCGCGCAGCGACGACAGCGGCACCGTCTTGCCCGTTTCGTCGGTGACCTGCAGGTCGGCCGGGATCGGCCGCTGCGGCTCGATCAGCGTGCCGTAGTTGGTCGAGCCGCCCTTCGGCTTGATCACGTAATAGGTGAAGTACGACGCGATCATCGGCGCCGCGCACACGAGCCCGAGCAGCACGAGCATCCAGCGGCCGCGCTTGCGGGCCGCCGGCGAAACCGGCGACGCGGCCGGACCCTGACGGGAAGATTGCATGGACAAATCAGACCTCTCGAAACGAACCCGCGGCGCTGCCGCCGCGTCCAGGCATCGCGCTCACGCGCCGGCCGACTTCTTCGCCGCGCGCCGCGCGGCGTACAGGCCGAAACCGAGCGCGGCCGCCGCGATGCCCCACCACTGAAACATGTAACCGTAATTGCGCTCGACGCCGGTCGTCGCCGCCGGCCAGTCGCGCACGAGCTTGTCGCCGTCGTCGCTCGTCTGCTGGATCACGAACGGCTGCAGCGGCAGCCCCGTTTCCTTCGCATACGCGGCGACGTCCAGGTTCTGCCGGATTTTCTGGTGCGCGGCCGAACCACCCTCGCCGAGCTCGAACGCACGCGACGCGTCGGCGCGCGCGATGCCTTCGATCTCGATGTCGCCGGCGGGCGTCGCGAACGGCTCGATCGCCGTGCGGTCGGCGATGTTGCGCGGCAGCCAGCCGCGGTTCACCAGCACGACGCCGCCGCCCGTGAGTTTAAACGGCATCACGACGTAAAAACCCGGCTGGTCGTTATACGGCCGATTGTCGAGGAACACCGCTTGCTCCGGCACGAAGCGGCCGCGGGCCCGCACGCGGTGGAACTCGATCGACGCGAGCGGAATCGGCTGCGCGCCGACGTCGACGGGTGCCGCGTGCTCGAAGCGCACGATGTTCGCCTGCAGCGCTTCCTTCTGGTGCGCGCGGTCGCGCTGCCAGAAACCGAGGCGGATCGCGACCGCGACGACGACGAGGATCAGCAGCGCAGGCAGCCAGCGGATCTTCATCGGGCCACCTGCCAGGCGCATTCGCGAAAGCGAAGTGCGATAATTATCCTCTTCCTTTCGAATTGCCGTCGTCCGGTTCGTGTCATGCACATACTCGTTCCCATCGCCTTCGTCCTGATCATCGCCAGCATGGGCTCGGCGCTGTACTTCATGATGCACGACCGCGGCCATACGAAACGCATGGTCTGGTCGCTCGCCACCCGCGTCGGGCTGTCGGTCTCGCTGTTCCTGTTCATCCTGTTCGCGAACTGGATGGGCTGGATCCATTCGACCGGCCTGCCGATCGGGCGGTGATTGCATCCGCCGCGGCCGCTGTGGCTGCTGTGACATTTCGCCGCACAGCGCCGCCACCAAGCAAAAGCGCCGCCTGACTGAGTCGCGGCGGCGCCAGGTGGCGTTGAGCGCAGGCAGCCGGCCGCTGCCCCGTCCCCGCCAATGAAAACGGCCCGCGCATCGCTGCGCGGGCCGTCGTTGCATTTACAGCCAGTAGACGACGACGTACAGGCCGAGCCAGACGACGTCGACGAAGTGCCAGTACCACGCGGCGCCTTCGAATGCGAAGTGGTGATCGGGCTTGAAGTGGCCGCGGATCATCCGCACCAGCACCACCGCGAGCATCGTGCCGCCGAGGAACACGTGGAAGCCGTGAAAGCCCGTCAGCAGGAAGAACGTCGAGCCGTAGACGCCCGAGTTCAGCGTCAGGTTCAGTTCGTTGTACGCGTGGTAGTACTCGAAGCCCTGCATGAACAGGAAGCAGATACCGAGCACGAGCGTCGCGGCGAGCCATGCGATCGCCTTCTTGCGGTGATCGTCGCGCAGCGCGTGGTGCGAGATCGTCAGCGTCACGCCCGACGACAGCAGGAACGCGGTGTTCAGCGTCGGGATCGGCCACGGGCCCATCGTCTTGAAGTGACCGGCGAGCGCGGCGGGGCCTTCGTTCGGCCACACGGCGGAGAAGTCCGGCCAGATCAGCTTGTAGTCGAGGCTGCCGAGCTGGTGCAGCGCGATTTCACGCGCATAGAACAGCGCGCCGAAGAATGCGCCGAAGAACATCACTTCGGAGAAGATGAACCAGCTCATGCTCCAGCGGTACGACTTGTCGACGTTCTTGCCGTAGTGACCGCCTTCCGATTCGGCGATCGCGTCGCCGAACCAGTGATACAGCGTGAAGAGCAACCACAGCAGGCCGAGCAGCGCCGTGTACGGCGCCCAGTCGTGACCGTTGATCCACAGCGCCACCGACCCGAGCATGACCAGCAGGCCGACGGCCGCGCTGATCGGATGCTGCGACGGATGCGGCACGAAATAGTACGGGGTCTGGTTTTGACCGCTCATGCTTGATTCTCCACTTCAGTCCAATTTGTGTACCGGAAACCGCTCCGGCTTTATTTCTTGCGCGGCGCGACGGCCGCCGCTCGTTCCCGCACGCAGCGCCGGGGCGCTGCGCACTGCATTCTTTCGGGGCCGCGGGCTCAGCCCACGACCGCCCGCACGATCAGGATCAGCACGCCGATGAACACGCCGGCCGCGATCAACGCGACGATCAGCACGTGCAGCGGATTCAGCTGCGTCGCATCGGCCTCCAGGTCGCGCCGCTTGCGCACGCCGAAGAACGACCACAACACCGCTCGCAACGCCTGGCCGAACGACCCGCTTCGCTTGGTTTCCGTCATCGCCCCGTCTCCGTCGTCATGCGTCCGGCTTCGCCGCGCGCTGCTCCGCCGTCTTGCGCGGTGCCGGCGCCGGCGCGGCCGGCGTATTCAGCTCGAAGAACGTGTACGACAGCGTGATCGTCTTCACGTCCTTCGGCAGTTTCGGATCGATCACGAACACCACCGGCATCTTGCGCGACTCGTTCGCGGCCAGCGTCTGCTGCGTGAAGCAAAAACACTCGATCTTCTTGAAGAACTCCGTCGCCTGCTTCGGCGCGTAGCTCGGAATCGCCTGTGCGACCACCGGCCGGCCCTGGCCGTTCGTCACGTCGTACACGATCGTCGTCAGCTCGCCCGGATGCACGTCGAGGCTGTTGTGCTCCGGCTTGAAACCGAGCGGGCCGCGCGCATTCGCGTCGAACTCGACCGACACCGTGCGGCTGTAGTCGACCTGCGTGCTCTTCGCCTCGCGCTCGCTGACATCGCGCTGCACCAGGTTGTTGATGCCGGTGATCTGGCAGATCGCGCGATACATCGGAATCAGCGCGAAGCCGAAGCCGAACATCAGCGCGGCCACCACGAAGAGCTTCACCAGCATCGAACGATTGAACGCACGATCCACGGCGCCCTCTTCCGGCTTCGACATACGACTACATCCTCGCTACTGCGTCAGTTACTGCATCAGTGAGTGGACAGCCACCACTGCTTGATCACGACACCCACAAAAAAAACGGCGGCGATGACGAGCAGGATGAGGCCGAGCCGCTTGTTGCCCGCGCGAATCTGCTCGGGCGTTCGTCTTTCTTGTGGATTCCGGTTCATCTGAAACTTCGCTGAAACTTCGCTGATCCATCGATTCCGCGCCCGCCGCGCCTGCCTGCGCGGCAGGCAGCGGCGGAACGGCGGATGAAACTTATTCGACGTGCGGCGGTTGCTCGAACGTGTGGAACGGAGCCGGGCTCGGCACCGTCCACTCGAGGCCCGTCGCGCCATCCCACGGCTTGTCCGACGCCTTTTCCAGCTCGCCGCCGCCACGGTAGGCCGGCAGCGCGACCGCGAACAGGAAGTACACCTGCGCGAGGCCGAAGCCGAATGCGCCGATCGTCGCGACCTGGTTGAAGTCCGTGAACTGCGCCGGGTAGTCCGCATAGCGGCGCGGCATGCCCGCGAGCCCGACGAAGTGCATCGGGAAGAACGTCAGGTTGAAGAAGATCATCGACGCCCAGAAGTGGATCTTGCCGCGCGTCTCGTTGTACATCCAGCCCGTCCACTTCGGCGACCAGTAGTACCAGCCCGCGAACAGCGCGAACAGTGAGCCGGCCACCAGCACGTAGTGGAAGTGCGCGACCACGAAGTAAGTGCCGTGGTACTGGATGTCGAGCGGCGCCATCGCGAGCATCAGGCCCGTCAGGCCGCCGAACGTGAACACGAACAGGAAGCCGATCGCGAACAGCATCGGGGTTTCGAACGTCATCGAGCCGCGCCACATCGTCGCGAGCCAGTTGAACACCTTCACGCCCGTCGGCACCGCGATCAGCATCGTCGCGTACATGAAGAACAGCTGGCCGGTGACCGGCATGCCCGTCGCGAACATGTGGTGCGCCCAGACCATGAACGACAGGATTGCGATCGAAGCCGTCGCGTACACCATCGAGCTGTAGCCGAACAGCGTCTTGCGTGCGAACGCCGGGATCACCTGCGACACGATCCCGAACGCCGGCAGAATCATGATGTACACCTCGGGGTGGCCGAAGAACCAGAAGATGTGCTGGTACATCACCGGGTCGCCGCCGCCTGCCGCGTTGAAGAACGACGTGCCGAAGTGGCGATCGAACAGCACCATCGTGATCGCGCCTGCCAGAACCGGCATCACGGCGATCAGCAGGTACGCGGTGATCAGCCAGGTCCATGCGAACATCGGCATCTTCATCAGCGTCATGCCCGGTGCGCGCATGTTCAGGATCGTCACGACGATGTTGATGCCGCCCATGATCGACGACGCACCCATGATGTGGACCGCGAAGATCGCGAAGTCCATGCCGGGGCCCATCTGCGTCGACAGCGGTGCGTACAGCGTCCAGCCGGCAGCCGTCGCGCCGCCCGGCGCGAAGAACGAGCCGACCAGCAGCACGGCCGCGACCGGCAGCAGCCAGAAGCTGAAGTTGTTCATCCGCGCGAACGCCATGTCGGACGCGCCGATCTGCAGCGGAATCATCCAGTTCGCGAAGCCGACGAACGCCGGCATGATCGCGCCGAACACCATGATCAGGCCGTGCATCGTCGTGAGTTCGTTGAAGAACTCCGGACGCATGATCTGCAGGCCCGGCTCGAACAGCTCGGCACGGATGCCGAGCGCCATCACGCCGCCCGACAGGAACATGATGAACGAGAACAGCAGGTACAGCGTACCGATGTCCTTGTGGTTGGTGGCGAACAGCCAGCGGCGCCAACCGTGCGGCGCTTCGTGCGCGTGGTCGTCGTGCGCGTGGCCCGCGGCTACGTCGTGCCCGATGCTAGACATGAGAATCTCCTAATGCGAATACGTCGACTAACTCAGCGACACGTCAAGCCGCCGGCCCGATCTCGACCCGCCGGGCTTCCTTGGCGTCAGCCCCGCCCGTGATCGTTTCCGGCTTTTTGAGAATAATGTGGTCTTCCGCCACGCCTGCTGCCTTCAGCGCGTCGCGCACGGCTTGTGCACGATGCTTCGCGAGTTCGGCGTTCGCGTCGGCCGAGCCCGTCTTGTCGGTGAAGCCCGACAGCGCGAGCTTCGCATCCGGATGCGCCTTCGCATAGTCGGCCGCCGCTGCGATCGCCGCTTTCGCGTCGGCCGGCAGCGCGCTCTTGCCCGTTTCGAAGTAGATCGTCGACAGTGCCGCGGCGGCCGATGCCGACGCTGCGGCCGGCTGCTCGGCTGCGCCCGACGCGGCTTGCGCCGGTGCCGAGGCCGCTTCGGCCGGCGCTGCCGCGCCTGCGGTGTCTTCCGGCATCTTGCCGTTGCGCGCGTCAGCCACTTGCTTCGGCTGCAGCAGGTCGTTCTTGTGGTTGCCCCACGAATTGCGCTCGTACGTGATGACCGATGCGATGTCGAGGTCCGACAGCGACGCCCACGACGGCATTGCGCCCTTGCCGTGCAGCACGCGCTCGACGTGGCCGGCGATCGGGCCGTTCACGATCGGGCTGCCGTCCATCGCCGGGAATGCGCCGAGGCCCTTGCCGTTCACCTGGTGGCAGGCCGCGCAGTTCGCCTTGTAGACTTCCTCGCCGTGCGCGACGAGTTCGGCCATCGTGTACACCTTGTTCGGATCGACCGCTGCGCTGGCCAGCTTGGCCTTCTGCGCGGTCACCCACTTCGCGTAGTCGTCTTCCGACAGCACTTCGACGACGACCGGCATGAACGCGTGTTCCTTGCCGCACAGTTCGGTACAGAAGCCGCGGAACGTGCCGACCTTGTCGGCCTTGAACCACGTATCGCGCACGAAGCCGGGGATCGCATCCTGCTTCACGCCGAACGCGGGCACGTACCACGAGTGAACGACGTCGTTCGCGGTCGTGATGATGCGGATCTTCTTGTTGACCGGCACCACGAGCGGATTGTCGACTTCCTGCAGATAGGTTTCGGTGATGGCCTTCTTGCCCATCACTTCGTCACGCGGCGTGCTGAGCGTCGACAGGAAGCTGATGCCCTCGCCCGGGCCCTTCACGTAGTCGTAGCCCCACTTCCACTGGTAGCCGGTGACCTTGATCGTGAGATCGGCGTTGGTCGTGTCCTTCATCGCGACGACGGCCTTCGTGGCCGGCAGCGCCATCAGCACGACGATGATGAACGGCACGATCGTCCAGATGATTTCGACGGTCGTGCTTTCATGGAAATTGGCGGCCTTGTGGCCTTTGGATTTGCGGTGCGCGAAGATCGAATAGAACATCACGCCGAACACGCCGACGAAGATCACCGTACACAGGATCAGCATCATCGTGTGGAGATCGTAGAGCTCCTCGGCGATTTTCGTGACCGGCGGCTGAAAGTTGATCTCGTTGACGCGGGGGCCGCCCGGGCTATCACCGACCGCCAGAGCAGCGCCGGCAAAGAGCAGTCCGCTGCATGCCAGCACGCCCGTGAGGGCTCGCTTGATTGTTTTCATAGCATCCTTACCCAAAATTTCCATTCAAACCCTCCCCCGTCGCAAGCTCCCGGCCCATCCGGCCGGTGCCCGCGCCTCGTCAGCCGCAGCGCCTGAGCGACACGCGCAGTTCGTCGGCGAACTGCGCACGCTTGTACTGCGCGAGATGCTGCCCGATTACGACGGTCTGCCCGCGCGATACCAGTCGAATCGGATCGCGTGGCGTCGCACCCGGCTCGACCCGCACCCAGCGCGGGTTGAATTCGATCTGCGTGAACCGCTCCGCATCCATCCGCTCGATCACGAGCCGGTGCGGAAACAGCCTGATGCGTTCGTAATCGACCGCATGGCGGGCATAGATCGCAAACGCGATTCCCACCGCCAGCAATTCGATTCCGGTGAAGGGCATGACGAGCCAGGCCCCACGCCACATCAGCAACGCCGCGATCACCAGCGAGAAGCCCGCGAGCGACGCGTAAAACAGCATGAACTGGCGCGGCGACACCGAACAGTTGCGCTTCATCAGCCAGTCCGCGAGGACCGGTTCGCTGTTCGTCGTCTCCGCCAACACCCTCGCTGCTTCCATCGCCGCCTCACGCGAATGGCATGCGATGCATGCCTGCATCGGACTCGTCGGCCCGTATTGCGGGGACCCCGGGACGACAAGCTGACGCATTATAGGCGGGTTCAATGGCATCCACAAGCAAGCGGCTATCGGCCCGCGAGCCAAGCGCCACAAGCTTCCCGGCCGTTTTTCGCGTCAATTCGACCCCGCTTTGCGCCGCTAATTTCAGACATAACAAAACCCCTCTTTACCGCTTTACCGATTCTTCGGACGCCCCTTTCCGATATCTTCGATGCGCACGATCCCGTGCCCTTCCGCGGTCGTGCGCGGCACGGCCTTCCACGCGTGGCCGTAGATCACTTCGAAGGTGAGCGGAATGGTGCCGTCCGCGCGCCGGCGCGCCTCCAGCGCGTCGCCGAGCGCTGCGCGAAAGCGCCGCGCCGCGTGCTGCGGCACCGTGCGGTCGAACGGGTAGGCGCCCCAGCGGCGCACGTCGGCCAGCAGGGACTCGGGGGTCTTGTACGTGACGGTCAGCACTTCCTGGTCCATCACCGGAATCTCGAAGCCGCTCTCGACCAGCATGTCGCCGAGATCGTGCATGTCGACGAAGTCGATCACGCGCGCGGCGCCGGGCGCGATGCCGAGCGCCGCTTCGGCGTCCGCGCACGCCGCGCGCAGCTCGCGCAGCGTGTCGGGGCCGAGCGTGCTGAACATCAGCAGGCCGTTGACGCGCAGCACGCGCTGCCATTCGGGAAACACGGTATCGGGACGCGAATGCCAGTGCAGCGCGAGGTTCGACCAGATCAGGTCGAACGCGCCGGCCGCGAACGGCAGCACCGAGAAGTCGGCCTGCGCGACGCGCGGGCCGCGCTGCCCCAACGCGCGGCCGAGCGACGCGGGCAGCCAGCGGCGCCAGCTCGTCTGCTCGATCTCGCGCTCGCCGGCCCGCGCGAGCATCGCGCCGGACAGGTCGACGCCGAACACCGGCGCCTCGGGAAAGCGCGCGCGCAGCGCCGGCAGGTCGTCGCCCGGGCCGCAGCCCGCGTCGAGCACGGCCGCGGGGCTCACCTTGATGTATTCGAGGCGCTCGTTCATCCGCTGCGCGATCTCGCGCGGCAGGAACGCGACCGCGTCGAATGCGGCGGCACGGCGATCGAAGATGCGCCGCAAACGCCGGGCGTCATTGGCCGGACGGCCGGTTGAAGTCGAAGCTGGGGACATGTCGGGCACACTGGCGAAGAGCCCGAAGTATACTCGCTCGCCTCGCAGCGTTCAGCGAGGCGGGGCCGTCAGGAGTGTTCGCGATGGATCGCCGTTTCGCCCCGCGCCCGATGCGCGTCGTTTTGTCGCAGGTTCGGATGCTCGCTGCGCGCGTCGTCGCATTTGCGTTGCCGAATCGATGCGCACTGTGCGGCAATTTGTCACACGCGGTGATCTGCACCGCCTGCGACTGCGCGTACTGGAATGAAGCGCGGCTGCGCTGCGACGTCTGCGCGGTGCCGCTGGGCGCCGGCACGCCGCGGCCGCGTGCGGCGCGCGGCCGGCACGCGCGCGCCGGACAGTCGTCCGCGTACCGGTGCGACGCGTGCCGCGCGAGCCCGCCGCCGTTCGATGCGACGCTCGCGCTCGCCGATTACCGCGCACCGCTCGACGCGCTCGCGCGCGGCCTGAAGTTTCACGGGCGGCTCGCGCTCGGCGCCGAGTTTGCGGTGCGGCTCGCGCGGCTGGTGGACCACACCGACGCAATACGCGCCGCCGGCGGCTTCGACGTGATCGCGCCGGTGCCGCTGTCGCGCGCCCGGCTCGTCGCCCGCGGCTACAACCAGGCGTGGGCGATCGCGCGGCCGCTCGCGCGCCGGCTCGGCGTGCGCGCCGACGCGGCGCTGCTCGCCCGCGTGACCGACACCGCGCCGCAGTCGCGGCTCGACCGGCGCGCGCGGCGCGACAACGTGCTCGCGGCGTTCGCGGTGGCGGGCGATGTCGCCGGCCGTCACGTCGCGCTGGTCGACGACGTGATGACGTCCGGCGCGACGCTCGCAGCGGCCGCGCACGCATTGAAGGCGGCCGGTGCCGCGCGCGTGACGAATCTGGTTGCGCTGCGCACCGCCAGGGATTAATTAGATAGACAGCAGAGAGGCCGGCCGCACGCACGCGGCTGCGGCCGTCACGAACCGGCCGGCCGGGAAGGAGCGCACGTCGTTCCGCCCCGGCCGGCCCAGCCAGACCCAACCATGTTCAACGTCGTCCTCGTCGCCCCCGAAATTCCGCCGAACACCGGCAACGTGATCCGCCTGTGCGCCAATACCGGCGCGCGCCTGCACCTGATCGAGCCGCTCGGCTTCCCGCTCGACGACGCGAAGATGCGCCGTGCGGGCCTCGACTATCACGAGTACGCGCAAATGCGCGTGCATCGAGACTGGGACGCGTTCGTCGCGGCCGAAACGCCCGATCCCGCGCGGATGTTCGCGTTCACGACCCGCGGCTCCGGGCGCTTTCACGACCGCGCGTTCGTGCCCGGCGACTGGTTCGTGTTCGGCTCCGAGACGCGCGGCCTGCCGGCCGGTCTGCTCGAACGCTTTCCGAACGAACAGCGCGTGCGCCTGCCGATGCGGCCGGGCAACCGCAGCCTGAACCTGTCGAACACGGTGGCCGTGGTCGTGTTCGAGGCGTGGCGCCAGGCCGGCTTCGAAGGCGGCGCCTGACGCGCGCGCAGCCCGCGCCGCGCGGCGCAACGCGCTACCGGCGCGCAAGCCGCGCGCGGTACAGGTCGTGAATGTCGGATGAAAAGCACGCGAATATCACGCGCGCGAGGTTCGGCGCCTGCGGAAGCATTTCGATGACCGTGCCGACCGCGATGTCGACGGCCTCGTCGGCCGGATAACGATAGATGCCGCAACTGATCGCGGGGAACGCGATCGATGTCGCCGCCACGTCCTCTGCCAGCTCGATCGCGCGCCGGTAGCACGCGGCAAGCAGCTCGGGCTCGCCGCGCGCGCCGCCGTGCCACACCGGGCCGACCGCATGAATCACGTACCGGGCCGGCAGCCCGTGGCCGCGCGTGAGCTTCGCGTCGCCGGTCTCGCAGCCGCCGAGCGTGCGGCACTCGGCCAGCAGGCCCGGGCCGGCCGCGCGATGGATCGCGCCGTCGACCCCGCCGCCGCCGAGCAGCGACCCGTTCGCGGCGTTGACGATCGCGTCGACGTCGAGCGTCGTGATGTCGACGAGTTGCGCGTCCAGCGTGGTGGATCCGATCTGCAGCATGACACCCTCCCGAAACGCCGGAGACGGTTCAAGCGTAGTGCGCTTTGGCGCCGCCTGCATTGCGCGAATGCGCGCGGCCGCAAAAACCGGCGCGATGCGCGTCAACCGTCGCTCGCATCGCGCGCATCCGGAGCCCCGGCCCTGACGGCTGCGTCACCGGGCTGCGGACCGGAAGCCGTCGGCGGCTATTCGGCGCGCGCGTCGCGCCGCAGCAGGCCGCTGACCGCATCGCGCGGTGCAACGCCGTCGAACAGCACGCCGCACACGGCCTCGGTGATCGGCATTTCGATCGCCTGCGCGCGCGCGAGCGCGAGCACGGCCTGCGCGCAGCGCACGCCTTCGGCCACATGGCCGAGCGCGCCGAGGATGTCGTTCAGCGAGCGGCCGGCCGCGAGTTGCAGGCCGACCGTGCGATTGCGCGACAGATCGCCCGTCGCGGTGAGGATCAGGTCGCCGAGGCCCGTGAGGCCCGTGAAGGTTTCCGCGCGGCCCCCGAGCGCGACGCCGAGGCGCGACATCTCGGCGAGGCCGCGCGTGATCAGCGCGGCGCGCGCGTTCAGCCCGAGCCCGAGCCCGTCGGCAATGCCGGTCGCGATCGCCAGCACGTTCTTCACCGCGCCGCCGACCTCGACGCCGACCACGTCGTCACCCGTATAGATCCGCATCGCGCCGTGATGGAACGCGGCGAGCGTGCGCTCGCGGCATTCGGCGGACGTGCTCGCGACCGTCAGCGCGACGGGCAGCGCGAGCCCGACCTCGCGGGCGAAGCTCGGCCCCGACAGCACGCCGTTGCTGTGCTGCCCGGGCAGCTCGGCCGCGATCACCTGGTGCGGCAGCAGTTGCGTGTCGGCCTCGAAGCCCTTGCAGACCCATACGACGTGCGCGGGCACGCAGCCCGCATCGCGCATCGCGCCGAACAGCGTGCGCAGCCCGGCCACCGGCGCGGCGATCACGCACAACGCGTCGTCCGCGGCGCCGTGCGCGAGCGCGGCGCCGAGATCGGCGTCGTAGCGCAGCGCATCGGGCAGCGCGATGCCGTCCAGATAGCGGGAATTTTCGTGCCGGGCCTGCAGCCCGGCGATCAGCGCGGCGTCGCGCGCCCACAGAAGCGTATCGTGCCGCGCGGCCAGATGGCCCGCGAGCGCGGTGCCCCAGGCACCGGCGCCGAGAACGGCTACTTTCATACCCAGCACCGGTCCGGAGTGAAACGTCAGTTCAGCGTCGTGCCGTTCGGCGCGCCATTCGGTGCGCCGTTCGGTGCGGCTGCCGCACCGGCCTGCTGCTGAAGCTGCGCGAGACGCTGCTCGTACAGCGCCTGGAAGTTGATTTCGGCCAGGTGGATCGGCGGGAAGCCTGCACGCGTGATCGCGTCGGCGATGTTCGAGCGCAGGTACGGGAACAGGATCGTCGGGCACGCGATGCCGACGAGCGGGTCGAGCTGTTCGTCCGGAATGTTGCGGATGTCGAAGATGCCGGCCTGCTTCGCTTCGATCAGGAACGCGACCTTGTCCTTGACCTTCGCGGTGACGGTGCCCGACACGACGACCTCGAACACGCTTTCCGCAAGGCGCTCGGCCTTGACGTCGACTTCGACTTCAACCGACGGCATGTCCTGCTCGAGGAAGATCGCCGGCGAATTCGGCTGCTCGAGCGACATATCCTTCAGGTAGACGCGCTGGATGTTGAAGAACGGTTGGTTTTCGACGTCGGACATGGTGTTTCCCTAAAAGTGGTGACGAGGCGGCGCGGCTTCGCGCCGGCCACCCCGGTGGATCCTGTGCGCCCAGAGCCGCGGCGCGGCCGGCGGCCATTCTGCCCTAATCAGGCCGCTTGCAGAAGCGGCACGAGGCCGCCTTCGCGATCGAGCTTCGACAGATCGTCGTAACCGCCGACGTGCGTGTCGCCGATATAGATCTGCGGCACCGTGCGCCGGCCCGTGCGCGCCATCATTTCCTCGCGGCGGGCCGGATCGCGGTCGATCAGCACCTTTTCGATCTGCTCGACGCCGCGCAGCTTCAGCAGGCGCTCGGCCTGCATGCAATACGGACACACCTGCGTGCTGTACATCAAAACCTTGTTCACTTCGCCACTCCTTGTTTGACGACCGGCATTCCGGCCTGCTGCCAGGCGGCGACGCCGCCCTCCAGCACGTGTACCTCGGCATAGCCCGCCGCCTCGACCTCGCGCGCCGCCTTCTGCGACTGCTGGCCGTTCTGGCAGACGAGCAGCACCGGGGTGCTCTTGTTCTTCGCGACCTGCGCAATTTTCGCGCCGATCTCGCCGGCCGCGACCTGGCGAGCCGACGGCAGGTGGCCGGCGGCGAAGTCGGACGGCGCGCGCAGGTCGATCACGACCGCGTTGCGGCGATTGATGAGCTGCGTCGCCTCCGCAGCCGACAGGCCGCCGCGGCCGCGGCGCAAGGCCGGCCACGCCAGCAGGCCGCCGGAAACCAGCAGGATCGCGATAAGGGCCAGGTTCGTGTAATTGGTAAAGAACGTCACGGAAAGCCGCCGGAAAAAGAGAAATCGGAAAAGGACAATCCCGCCATTATAAAATAACCGTCTTGCGCGATGGCGGGCCCGGACCGGGTGCCGCGCGACGCGCCCCGCTTCCCTATCACTACCGACCGCAAGATCCATGTACAAACTCGTTCTCATCCGCCACGGCGAATCGACGTGGAACAAGGAAAACCGCTTCACCGGCTGGGTCGACGTCGACCTGACCGAACAGGGTCGCAACGAGGCCTACCAGGCCGGCGAATTGCTCAAGGAGGCCGGCTACACGTTCGACATCGCGTACACGTCGGTGCTCAAGCGCGCGATCCGCACGCTGTGGCACGTGCAGGACAAGATGGACCTGATGTACCTGCCTGTCGTCCACTCGTGGCGTCTGAACGAGCGCCACTACGGCGCGCTGTCGGGCCTGAACAAGGCGGAAACGGCCGCGAAGTTCGGCGACGAGCAGGTGCTCGTGTGGCGCCGCAGCTACGACACGCCGCCGCCGGCGCTCGAGCCGACCGACGAACGCGCGCCGTTCAACGACCCGCGCTACGCGAAGGTGCCGCGCGAGCAGCTGCCGCTCACCGAGTGCCTGAAGGATACGGTCGCGCGCGTGCTGCCGCTGTGGAACGAGTCGATCGCGCCGGCCGTCCGCGCGGGCAAGCAGGTGCTGATCGCCGCGCACGGCAACTCGCTGCGCGCGCTGATCAAATACCTGGACGGCATCTCGGACAGCGACATCGTCGGCCTGAACATCCCGAACGGCGTGCCGCTCGTGTACGAGCTCGACGAGAACCTGAAGCCGATCACCCACTACTACCTGGGCGACCAGGACGCGATCGCGAAGGCGCAGGCCGCCGTCGCGAAGCAGGGCAAGGCGGGCTGATACCCGTCGCGCCGGGCCGGCCGCCTTCCGCGCGGCGTGCCCGGCCGGCCCGGCGCGCGGCGCGAACCTTCGCGGGCCCGGCGTTGTCGAACCCGCTTTCGACTGCGCCGCGCGTCCGGCGCACCCGCCGGGCCCCGGGACCGCCGGGCCTCCGGATCTCCGGACCTTTTCGCACCGTTCCACTGAGTATTCGGACGAACAGTTATACTTGTCCGCTACATCCCCGCTACCGCCACGCGCTTCCCGACCGCACCAGACTCTCTATGCGAATGAAATTGAAGAACATCGGCCTGATTGCCGCGGGCCTCGCCACGGGCGTATTCGCGACGCTGCAGATTTCGGCGTCGGCCGAGCAGACCGCCACGGCGCCGCTTCCCCTCGACCAGCTCCGCCTGTTCGCTGAAGTGTTCGGCCAGATCAAGCGCGAGTACGTCGAGCCGGTCGACGACAAGAAGCTGCTGACGGCGGCGATCAAGGGCATGGTGTCGAGCCTCGACCCGCACTCGTCGTTCCTCGACAAGACCGACTATGACGAGCTGCAGGAGCAGACCAAGGGCCGCTTCGCGGGTCTCGGCATCGAGATCTCGCAGGAAGACGGTCTCGTCAAGGTGATCTCGCCGATCGAAGATACGCCCGCGTTCCGCGCCGGCATCCGTCCGGGCGACCTGATCACGCGCATCAACGACAAGCCGGTGCGCGGCATGACGCTCGACAAGGCCGTCAAGCAGATGCGCGGCGAGCCGGGCACCAAGGTCACGCTGACGATCTTCCGCAAGAGCGACGACCGCACGTTCCCGGTCACGGTCACGCGCGCGGTCATCCGGGTCCAGAGCGTGAAGATGAAGATCCTCGACCCGGGTTACGCATACATCCGGATCACGAGCTTCCAGGAGCGCACGACGCCCGATCTCGCCGCGAAGCTGCAGGACATCGCGCGCCAGCAACCGAACCTGAAGGGCCTGATCCTCGATCTGCGCAACAACGGCGGCGGCCTGCTGCAGAGCGCGGTCGGCGTCGCCGGCGCGTTCCTGCCGCCCGACTCCGTCGTCGTGTCGACCAACGGCCAGATCCCGGATTCGAAGCAGGTCTATCGCGACACCTACGACAACTACCGCCTGCCGTCCTTCGACGGCGATCCGCTGAAGAACCTGCCGCCGGTCTTCAAGACCGTGCCGATGGTCGTGTTGACGAACGCGTATTCGGCGTCCGCATCGGAAATCGTCGCCGGCGCGCTGCAGGATTCGAAGCGTGCGCAGATCATGGGCAAGACGACGTTCGGCAAGGGCTCGGTGCAGACGGTCCGCCCGATGACGGCCGACACCGCGCTGCGCCTGACGACCGCCTACTACTACACGCCGAGCGGCCGCTCGATCCAGAACAAGGGCATCACGCCCGACGTGCCGGTCGATCAGTACGCGGACGGCGATCCGGACGACGTGCTCGTGACGCGCGAGGTCGACTACACGAACCACCTCGCGAACACGCAGGATCCGAACGAGAAGAAGGAACAGGAAGAGCGCGAGCAGCGCCGGATGGATCAGTTGCGCGTCCTCGAAGAGCAGAACGACAAGAAGACGCCGGAGCAACGCCAGAAGGACCGCGACCGCAAGCCGATCGAGTTCGGCAGCGCCGACGACTTCATGATGCAGCAGGCGCTCAACAAGCTCGAAGGCAAGCCGGTCCAGGAATCGAAGTCGCTGCTCGCCGAGAGCACGACGAAGAGCCCTGCAGCCAAGGCCGCGACCGCCGCGAAGGCGTCGGGCACGAAGGCCGCCGCACCGAAGGCCGCGTCGGCGCCGCAGTAAGCGCCGGCCGGCATCCGACGGGCCATCGCGGGAAGACCGCGATGGCCCGTTTTTCATGTGCGCCTAGAATACGCAGACAGACGCCCACGCGTGCGCGCCGCCGCCGGCGGTATGCGCCGCCCGACTTCCCCATGAACGACGACCAACTCCTCCGCTATTCCCGCCACATCCTCGTCGACGAAATCGGCATCGAAGCGCAGCAGCGCTTTCTCGACGCGCA
The DNA here is from genome assembly GCF_052851275.1 of Burkholderia sp. SR8. Classification (NCBI taxonomy): domain Bacteria; kingdom Pseudomonadati; phylum Pseudomonadota; class Betaproteobacteria; order Burkholderiales; family Burkholderiaceae; genus Burkholderia; species Burkholderia sp. SR8. The sequence goes on along the minus strand of NZ_JAULUC010000014.1, from coordinate 100,941 downwards.
TGCGATCGTCGTCGGCGCCGGCGGCCTCGGCTCGCCGGCCGCGATGTATCTCGCGGCGTCCGGCGTCGGCACGATCACGCTGGTCGACGCCGACACGGTCGACCTCACGAACCTGCAGCGGCAGATCCTGCACGTGACGGCATCGGTCGGCCGCAGCAAGGTCGAATCGGGCCGCGACACGCTCGCGCAGCTGAACCCGGAAGTGACGGTTAACGCGATCGCCGCGCGCGTCGACGACGCATGGCTCGACGAACACGTGCCGCGCGCGACCGTCGTGCTCGACTGCACCGACAACTTCGCGACGCGTCATGCGATCAACCGCGCGTGCGTCGCGCACGGCGTGCCGCTCGTGTCGGGCGCCGCGCTGCGCTTCGACGGCCAGATCAGCACGTTCGACTTCCGCGATCCGGCCTCGCCCTGCTACGCGTGCGTGTTCCCGGAAGACCAGCCATTCGAGGAAGTCGCGTGCGCGACGATGGGCGTGTTCGCTCCGACGGTCGGGATCATCGGCGCGATGCAGGCCGCCGAAGCGCTGCGCGTGATCGGCGCGATCGGCACGACGCTCAACGGCCGGCTGATGATGCTCGATTCGCTGCGGATGGAATGGACGACGATGAAGATCGCGCGCCAGGCCGACTGCCCCGTGTGCCAGGGCCGGCACTGACGTGCGTGGAAAGCATGCGCCGAGCGGCGCATGCGTGACGTTTCGCGACGTTCGCGCGCGCTTTACCGCGCGCCGCCGTCTAGGCCGCGGCGTCCGCGCGCGGCTCCGCGACCGACAGGCGCTTGAGCGCCGCCTGTACTTCCTCCGGCTCGAACGCGGCCAGCACGTCGGCCGTCGGCTTCTCGAGCGACTTCAGGTGCGCACGCAGGATCTCCTGCTTCACGACCAGCAGCTGGCTCGGATGCATCGAGAATTCGGTGAGCCCCATCCCGAGCAGCAGCCGCGTGAGCGCCGGGTCGCCGGCCATCTCCCCGCACACCGACACCGACACGCCCGCGCGCTTCGCTTCGCGCAGCGTATAGGCGATCAGGTGCAGCACCGCCGGATGCAGCGGGTCGTACAGATGCGCGACCGCGTTGTCCGCGCGGTCGATCGCGAGCGTGTACTGGATCAGGTCGTTCGTGCCGATCGACAGGAAATCGAAGCGCTTCAGGAACAGCGGCAGCGCGATCGCCGCGGCCGGGATCTCGATCATCGCGCCGACGCGCACGTTCGGATCGTACGCGAGCCCCGCGTCGTCGAGCTGGCGCTTCGCCTCGCGGATCAGGTCGAGCGTCTGATCGATCTCCTGCGCGTGCGCGAGCATCGGGATCAGGATCTTCACCTGCCCGAACGCGGACGCGCGCAGGATCGCACGCAGCTGCGTGAGGAACATCTGCGGCTCGGACAGGCTCCAGCGGATCGCGCGCAGTCCGAGCGCCGGGTTCGGCGCTGTCTCGTAGCCTTCGTCGAGCGCCTCGAGCGGCTTGTCCGCGCCGACGTCGATCGTGCGGATCGTCACCGGCATGCCCTTCATCCACTCGACCGCACGCTTGTATGCGGCGAACTGCTCTTCCTCTTCCGGCATCTCCTTCTGATGCATGAACAGGAACTCGGAGCGGAACAGCCCGACGCCGACCGCGCCGGCCTCGACGGCCGCCTTCGCGTCGTCGGGCAGCTCGATGTTCGCGTACAGCTCGATCTTGGTGCCGCACAACGTTTGCGTCGGCGAGAATTTCAGGCGCTGCAGCTTGCGTTGCTCGAGCAGCTTCTCGGACTGGCGATACGAATATTCCTCGAGGACGATCGGCGCCGGGTCGACGATCACGATCCCCTGGTCGCCGTCGACGATGATCAGGTCGTCCTGGCGGATCAGCGAACTCGCGTGCTGGACCCCGACCGCGGCCGGAATGCCGAGGCTGCGCGCGACGATCGCCGTGTGCGACGTGCGGCCGCCGAGATCGGTGACGAACGCCTGGAACGACTGCGACTTGAACTGCATCATGTCGGCCGGCGCGATGTCGTGCGCGACGACGATCATCTCGTTCTGCCCGCGCGCGGCCGCACGATCGAGCGCCTGCGACGCGGACGGCGCACCGGCGAGCGCCTTCAGCACGCGCTCGACCACCTGCTCGATGTCGGCCTTGCGCTCGCGCAGGTATTCGTCCTCGATGTCGTCGAAGTGGCGCGTGAGCAGCTCGAGCTGCTCGGTCAGCGCCCATTCGACGTTGTAGCGGCGCGTGCGGATCAGGTCGATGGTTTCCTGGACGAGCATTTCGTCGCCGAGGATCATCGCATGGACGTCGATGAACGCGGCCACTTCGCTCGGGGTGTCCTCGGTCAGATCGGCGCGCAGCGCCTCCAGCTCGCGATGCACGACCTCGCGCGCCGTGCGGAAACGCTCGACCTCGGCATCGATCTGGTTGCCGTCGACGAGATAATGGGCGACGTCGAGCGCCGCCGGCGCGATCAGATACGCTCGCCCGATCGCGATACCACGTGAGACGGGAATGCCATGCAGCGTGAAGGACACGCGCACCTCCTCTGTACATGTAAAGCCGCGGCACACTGCTGCGATGCGCTTATGACCCCGGTTAGCGATTATAAATTCCGCGCCTCCATGCTGACTGCATGCAGCGCAGCATTGCGCGTTTCGCATCAATGCTACGGGCGAAAAAAATGCCGCGGGAAACGCGGCATTCTGCTTCGAAACGGCAATGATCCCGCGCGGGAATCACTGGCCTTCGCCGAACTTGTCCGCGATCAGTTTCAGCAGCGCATCCATCGCTTCCTTCTCGTCGGGACCGTCGGTCTCGATCGTCACCGTGCTGCCGATACCGGCCGCCAGCATCATCACGCCCATGATGCTCTTCGCGTTGATCTTGCGTCCGTTGCGCGTCATCCAGACTTCGGACTGGAAGTTGCCGGCCAGTTGCGTGAGCTTGGCCGATGCGCGTGCATGGAGCCCCAATTTGTTGACGATGGTGGTTTCTTGTTGAAGCATGATTCTCGGTCGGGTCGGTCGCGGCCGCCGGCGGCGAGCGTCGGCGGGTCGGTCTAAAACGGAAAAACGGGACGGTCAGTGCGATTCGGTGCGCGGTTGCGGCTCGGGCGGAATCGGCGCGCACTGGCCGCAGCCGACTTCGGTCGGCGGCGGCGGCGTGCCGGCCGCCACTTCGTGAACGCCCTTCGCGCCGCCGGACAGCGCCTTGTCGACGAGCTTGTCGAGCGGCACGGTGCGATAGCAGACGGCGCGCACGAGCATCGGCAGGTTCACGCCGGCGAGCACGCGCACGTTGTCGAGCTTCGCGAGCTGGCCCGCGATGTTCGCGGGCGTCGCGCCGTACATGTCGGTCAGCACGACGACGCCGTTCTCTTCCCTGAGCCGCGCGAGTTCCGCGTGCGCGAATGCCATCACCTGGGTCGGGTCGCTGTCGGCCAGCACGTCGATACAGCCGATGCGCGCGGGCACGCCGCCATAGATGTGCGCGATGCAGTCCCGCAGCGCGGTGGCGAGCGGCGCGTGCGCGATGATCAGGATCCCGGCCATGTCAGACTGCTCCCGGCCGCCCCTGGCGGGCCGACGCCCCGCGGCGGGGCAACGAGCATAGCGAGTGAGGGAAGCGTTTCATGTTCAGCCTTGCAACGGTTTTCGGCCCGACCGCCGGGCCTTCGGCGCGCTGGTCGCGGCACCGGGCAAGCGGGCATTGTAGCAGGCCGGTCGAACCGCTCCGGCGACGGGGGACCTGCGCGGCCGCCGCCGGATTTGCGCGCGAAGCGGGCTACGCGGCCGCCCGCTCCAGCGCGTCGATGAACATCGCGGCGACGTCGAAACCCGTCTGCTCCATGATTTCGCGGAAGCACGTCGGGCTCGTCACGTTCACCTCGGTCAGCCAGTCGCCGATCGCGTCGAGCCCGACCAGCAGCAGTCCGCGCGCGGCGAGCACCGGCCCGAGCGTCTCGGCGATCTCGCGGTCGCGCGGCGTCAGCGGCTGCGCGACGCCGAGCCCGCCCGCGGCGAGATTGCCGCGCACCTCGCTGCCCTGCGGAATCCGCGCGAGCGAATACGGAACCGGCTCGCCGCCGATCAGCAGGATGCGCTTGTCGCCGGCCTTGATCTCCGGGATGAACTTCTGCGCCATCACCGAGCGCGTGCCGTCGTGGCTCAGCATCTCGACGATCGAACCGAGGTTCATGCCGTCCGGCTTCACGCGGAACACGCCCATCCCGCCCATCCCGTCGAGCGGCTTCAGGATCACGTCGCCGTGCTCGGCGTGGAACGCGCGCAGCCGGTTCGCATCGCGCGTGACCAGGGTCGGCGCGACGAACTGCGGAAATTCACCGATCGCGAGCTTCTCAGAATGATCGCGGATCGACTGCGCCTTGTTGAACACGCGCGCGCCGGCGCGCTCGGCCAGCTCGAGCAGCCACGTCGACGTCACGTACTCCATGTCGAACGGCGGATCCTTGCGCATCAGCACCGCGCCGAACGACTCGACGCGGCGCGCGTCGAGCGGGCCCGCTTCGAACCACGTATCGCGATGCAGGTCGTCCAGCTCGCCGACGATCGCGATGCGCCGCACGTCGGCCTCGACGGCGGAGCCCGTCCACGCGAGGTGGCGCGGCTCGCACGCGTACACCGCATGCCCGCGCCGCGCGGCCTCCGCCATCATCGCGTAGGTCGAATCCTTGTAGATCTTGAAGCGCTCGAGCGGGTCGGCGATAAAAAGAATGTCCATGCGGGTCCTGTTCGTAGCTACCGAGTGAAGCGGTTACACCTGGATGGCTTCGGGATCGGTCTTTTCCAGTTCGATCGACGACGCGATCAGCGACAGGCGCGCGACGACGCCGTACATGTAGAAGCGGTTCGGCGGCGCGGCACCGGGCTTCGCGCCGGCATCCGGCAGCGCGGTGTGCTCGAAGCCGAGCGGCACGTAGTGCATGCCGGGCGCGTTCAGGTTCTGGTCGCGCTCGCGGCCGCCGTGCGTGCGGTAGAAACCGCCAACCACGTAGCGGTCGATCATGTACACGACCGGCTCCGCGACTTCGTCGCCGACGCGCTCGAACGTGTAGACGCCTTCCTGCACGATCACGTCGCGCACCGCGAGCCCCGCCTTCGACTCGGCCATCTGCGCGCGCTCGGCCTTCGACATGCGGCCGATCTCGGCCGCATCGTGCACGGTCATCACGCCGCGCCCGGCGGTGCCCGCGTCGGCCTTCACGACGACGTACGGCTTTTCGCTGATCCCGTATTCGCGGTACTTGCGCGCGATCTTCTTCAGCACGCCGTCGATCGCGTCGGCGAGCGCCTGCTCGCCTTCATGCGCCTGCCAGTCGACGCCCTCGACGTGCGCGAAATACGGATTCACCATCCACGGATCGACGCCGACCATCTTCGCGAACTTCTTCGCGACGTCGTCGTAGCACGAGAAGTGCGTCGACTTGCGGCGCACGGCCCAGCCCGCGTGCAGCGGCGGCAGCAGGTATTGCTCGTGCAGGTTTTCCAGCACGGCCGGAATCCCGGCCGACAGGTCGTTGTTCAGCAGGATCGAGCACGGATCGAAATTCTTCAGGCCGAGGCGGCGCTGCGAACGCTCGAGCGGCTCGAGCACGATCTTCTGGCCGTCGGCCAGCGTGATCGGCGTGATATCGGTGATGCTCGGATCGAGCGAGCCGAAGCGCACGTTCAGGCCGGCCTGGCGCATGATCGTCGCGAGCCGCGCGACGTTTTCCAGGTAGAACGCGTTGCGGGTCGGCAGCTCGGGAATCACGAGCAGGTTCTTCGCGTCCGGGCAGATCTTCTCGATCGCGGCCATCGCGGCCTGGACGGCGAGCGGCAGCACTTCGGACGGCAGATTATTGAATGCGCCGGGGAACAGGTTCGCGTCGACGGGCGCCAGCTTGAAGCCGGCGTTGCGCAGGTCCACCGAACAATAGAACGGCGGCGTGTGTTCCTGCCATTCGAGCCTGAACCAGCGTTCGATCGCAGGCGTCGCGTCGAGGATCTTCTGCTCGAGTTCGAGCAGCGGACCGTTCAACGCGGTAACGAGGTGGGGAACCATGAATCACTCGCGAGCGGGAGAATGAAGATTGTAGAGCAATTGCCTCGCCCATTTGGGGATTGTTCCCGGCTTCACAAGGATTTGGAGGAAGTTTTCGGCTATTGACCCGATAGAGTGAAGGGTTATCCGCTACGGCAGCAGGAGACAGGAGAAAAAAAGCCCGCCGGGCAGGCGGGCCGAAATCGCTGCGCTCATTCGGGGCAGGCGCCGTCTGCGCGGCGGCCCGCCTTCAATCTCGCGACTTATTCGACATGCTCGCCGTGCAGCACCACGTCGAGACCTTCGCGCTCCTCCTCTTCGGTCACGCGCAGGCCGATCGTCAGGTCGATCAGCTTCAGCAGCACGAAGCTCAGCACGCCGCTGTACACCAGCGTGATCAGCACGCCCTTCGCCTGCAGCAGCAGGCTGCCGTCGAATCCGCCGATGTCCTTGACCGCGAACACGCCGGTCAGCAGCGCGCCGAGAATCCCGCCCACGCCGTGCACGCCGAACGCATCGAGCGAATCGTCGTAGCCGAGCTTCGACTTGAGCCACGTGGCCGACCAGAAGCACACGACGCCGGCGGCAATGCCGATCACCAGTGCACCCGTCACGCCGACGAAGCCGGCAGCCGGCGTGATCGCGACGAGACCCGCGACCGCGCCCGACACGATGCCGAGCACCGACGGCTTGCCGTGCGAAATCCACTCGGCGAACATCCAGCCCAGCGCCGCGCACGCCGTCGCGACCTGCGTCGTCAACATCGCGAAGCCGGCACGGCCGTCGGCCGCGACCGCGGAACCCGCGTTGAAGCCGAACCAGCCGACCCACAGCATCGAGCCGCCGATCATCGTCAGCACCAGGTTGTGCGGCGCCATCGATTCACGGCCGAAGCCGATCCGCTTGCCGAGCATCAGGCACGACACGAGGCCCGCGATACCGGCGTTGATGTGCACCACCGTGCCGCCTGCGAAGTCGAGCACGCCGTCCGACGACAGCCAGCCGGTCGGCTCCCATACCATGTGCGCGATCGGCACATAGACGATCAGCGACCAGAGCGTCATGAACACGAGCATCGCCGAGAACTTCATCCGGTCGGCGAACGCGCCGCAGATCAGCGCCGGCGTGATGATCGCGAAGGTCATCTGATAGACGAAGTAGACCGATTCCGGAATCGTCGTCGCGAGGTGGCTGACCGTCAGCGTGGTCGCCTTGTCGCCCTTCACGTACGTCATCCCGTGCAGGAACGCGCGCGACAGGCCGCCGATGAAGCCGTTGCCCGGCGTGAACGCGAGGCTGTAGCCGACCACCGTCCACAGCACCGTGATCAGCGCGGTGATCGCGAAGCTCTGCATCACCGTCGCGAGCACGTTCTTCTTGCGGACCATGCCCGCGTAGAACAGCGCGAGGCCGGGGATCGTCATGAACAGCACGAGCGCGGTGGAGGTGAGCATCCACGCGGTGTCGCCGGCGCTGATCTTCGACGAATCGACGGAGAACGGCGCGGTCGGTGCGGCGGGGGCGGCCGGCGCGGACGCGGCGGCAGCGGCCGAGGCGTCGGCGGCGCCCGAAGCGGGTGCGGACGCAGCGGCGGCAGCCGATGCGTCGGTGGCGGCCGGCGCCGAAGCAGCCGGCGCGGCGGCCGTTGCGTCGGAAGCGGTGGCAGCGGGCGCGGACGCAGCCGCGGCGGAAGCCGCGTCGTCGGCGAGCGCGGGACCGACGCCGGCCGCGATCAGCGAGCCGGCCATCAGCAGGGACATCAGAAGTTTGCGCATCTCGGGTTTCCTCTTGTCGCTTGTCTTTGTCTGTTACAGCGCGTCAGCGCCTGTCTCCCCGGTCCGGATCCGGATCACCTGCTCGATCGGCGTGACGAAAATCTTCCCGTCGCCGATCTTGCCGGTGCGTGCCGCCCGCTCGATCGCCTCGACCGCCTGGTCGACGAGGTCGTCGGACACGGCCGCCTCGATCTTCATCTTCGGCAGGAAATCGACCACGTATTCGGCGCCGCGGTACAGCTCGGTGTGCCCCTTCTGGCGCCCGAACCCTTTCACCTCGGTCACCGTGATGCCGGAGACGCCGAGCGCGGACAGCGCTTCGCGGGTCTCATCGAGCTTGAACGGCTTGATGATTGCGGTAATCAGTTTCATGAAGTCCTCTCGCTGGGTGGTCCCGTCGAATTGGTTGGAATGTTGTAACGGTTCTCTCCTCAGCAACTCGCATGCCATGTTTGCGCGAGCACCGTGTCGAATGGCTCCGGAGCGGGGCCACATCATGCGCTGAAAGGTGCGGAAGCCCGGCCGAATGGCCAACGTGGGCCCGGTTTGCTGGCGCGCCGAAAGGATCGTTGCTAGAGTGCACGCACGTCCCGGCTCACCGGGCCATTCACCCATGCGGGCGCCATGCCCGGATTTCGCGCCACCGGCGCACCATTTCCGGTCATGCGTGCATCATGGGCACGTACGCAACTGAAGATGCACATTTTTTGTGCAAGGAAGGAAATCTCATGAAGCAACCCAGCGATGTTTTCAACGACCTGCAGTCGCGCGTCAGCGATCTGCTGAAAAACTCGCCGGCCAAGGACGTCGAGCGCAACGTGAAGGCCATGCTGTCGCAAGGCTTCTCGAAGCTCGATCTCGTCACGCGCGAGGAATTTGACACGCAGGCACAGGTGCTCGCCCGCACCCGCGTGCGTCTCGAGGAACTCGAGAAGCGCGTCGCCGAACTCGAGCAGAGGCTCGCCGCGTCCCAGGCCTGACGCCCCACCCGACTAAACGGTCCGGGCGCGGGCCGCCTCGTGCGGCCCGCGCCTGCCAGCCGGAAGTCGGTAGGCTGTTCCGTCGTTCTTCGCTGTTCGTCGTTCTTCGCTGTTCGTCGTTCTTCGCTGTTCGTCGTTCTTCGCTGTTCGCTGTTCCTCGCTGTTGGCTGTTCCTCGCTCTTCGCAGTCCCCCGCTCTTCGCTGTTCCTCGTTCTTTCCCGCGCCACGCCGGCAAGCGCGCACCGATTCCTCCGTTTTTCCGCGGCATGCGGTCCGAACCGCCGTTGCCCGCCCGATTCCGTTACAGGAGCCTCGCCATGTCGCTCGCCGTGGTGCGCAGTCGCGCGCCGGCGGCCGGCCGCGCGCCGGACGTCACCGTCGAAGTCCATCTCGCCAACGGGTTGCCGTCGTTCTCGATCGTCGGCCTGCCCGATCTCGAAGTCCGCGAAAGCCGCGAGCGCGTGCGCGCCGCGCTGCAGAACTGCGGATTCGATTTCCCCGTCAGGCGCATCACCGTCAATCTCGCGCCGGCCGACCTGCCGAAGGAGTCGGGCCGCTTCGACCTGCCGATTGCACTCGGCATCCTCGCGGCGAACGGCCAGATCCCGGCCGACGCGCTGGCCGGCCGCGAATTCGCCGGCGAACTGTCGCTGACCGGCGCGCTGCGGCCGATGCGCGGCGCGTTCGCGATGGCGTGCGGCGCGGCGCGCGACTGGCGCGCGGGTGATGCGGCAGCGGCCTTCGGTTCCGGTCTCGATTCGAGGCCAACTGCCGGTGCGCGCGGTCCGGGTTCCGGCGTCGGTGCTAGTCCCGGTTCGGATCCGGATTGCTGTGCGATATCCGGCGCGACCGCCCTGTCGCGTCCCCCGGAGCTGTACCTGCCGCTCGACAGCGCCGCCGAGGCCGCGCTCGTGCCGGGCGTCACCGTATTCGGCGCGCCCGACCTGCCCGCGCTGTGTGCGCACCTCGCCGGTGCGCCGGACGCGCGGCTCGCACCGGTTGCCGCGCCGAGCGTCGACGGCCTGCCGGCGCCGGCCGTTCCCGATCTCGCGGACGTCGTCGGCCAGCGCGGCGCCCGGCGCGCGCTCGAAGTCGCCGCGGCGGGCGGCCACCACATGCTGATGGTCGGCCCGCCCGGCGCCGGCAAGTCGATGCTGGCCGCACGGCTGCCCGGCCTGCTGCCGCCGCTGACCGACGACGAGGCGCTGACGTCGGCCGCGCTGCTTTCCGCGAGCCGGATCGGCTTCTCGCCCGCGCAGTGGCGCCGGCGGCCGTTCCGCGCGCCGCATCATTCGTCGAGCGCGGCCGCACTGGTCGGCGGCCGCAATCCGCCGCAGCCGGGCGAGATCACGCTCGCGCACCTCGGCGTGCTGTTCCTCGACGAGCTGCCCGAATTCGACCGGCACGTGCTCGAAATGCTGCGCGAGCCGCTCGAAGCCGGCCGCATCACGATCTCCCGCGCGGCGCAGCAGGCCGACTTCCCCGCCGCGTGCCAGCTGATCGCGGCGATGAATCCGTGCCCGTGCGGCTGGCACGGCGATCCGTCCGGACGCTGCCGCTGCACGCCGGACGTCGCGACGCGCTACCTGCGCAAGCTGTCCGGGCCGCTGCTCGACCGGATCGACATCCAGATCGACCTGCCCGCGCTGTCGCCGGCCGAACTCGCATCGCGCGCGACGGCCCCGGGCGAGCCGAGCGCGGCGGTCGCCGCACGGGTCGCGCACGCGCGGGCGCTGCAGCTCGACCGGCAGGGCAAGACGAATCACATGCTGAGCGGCCGCGAGACCGACGACCTGTGCCGGCCGACCGGCGACGGCGAGCGACTGCTGCGCGAAGCCGGCGAGCGCTTCGGGTGGTCGGCGCGCGCGTATTTCCGCGTGCTGAAGGTGGCGCGGACGATCGCCGATCTCGCCGGCGACCCGTTGCCGACGGCCGCGCAGATCGCCGAGGCGATCCGCTACCGGCGCGCGCTCCCGGCGCTGTGAGCGCCGTCGGGGGACAAAATACGGCTGTCAAGGCTTGACTTATGCACAATTTCGCGAATCCGGCCCCGCAACGCGCGCCGCGGACGCCGGTTTATCGCGGAATTGCTATCCCCTTGTTTTGATTGATTTTTCTCAAAGGGGCCGGAATCTGTCAAAAATGCCGGAAGGCCGTCCGGCGCGGCTGTGCGGGAGATCGGGCAGACTTTTCAACAAAGTTATCCACATGCGCTGTGGATAGCCGAAAAATCCCCGCAAAATCCGGCGATTAGCATCGAAAGCTGCGAATGAACTTTCAGTTGTCACAGAGTGTCCGCGCGCCCTCGCCGACCGCTCTCAGTCGAGCTTGAACGAGCCGAAAAACTGGTCGAGCTGTTCCTGCGCGAGCGGGCCGTCGGCAATCACGACGGCCTGGTAGGCGTGGCGGCCGCGCGCGACGAGCCGCGCGACGATCGTCTTGTGCGCATGGTCGCCACCGCTCGCCGCGCCCGCGATGCGCAGTTCGAGCCCGTTCACCGCGCCGCCCGCCGCGAGCGGCACCGGCACCGCGGCCGTCTGCGGCGCGCCTTCCAGGTTGCGCGACAGCCCCGTGCGCAGGAATTCGAGCGCCGCGCGCCGCGTGTCGTCGCGGTCGTCCGGCAGCGTCAGCGTGCCGACCGCGAATACCGCGCCGTCGACGTGCGCGGCCTGCATCCGCATCGGCATCGTTGCGCCGCCGACCGCCACCGGCTGGTCCTCGACGGTCGGCTTCGCCGGCAGGTCGATCGTGTAGCCGGCATCGTTGTGCAGCGTGCGCCAGTCATACGACGGCGCGCACGCCGCCAGCGCGGCGCTCACGCATGCGAGCGCGGCGAAGTGTCGCAGCGGACGAAAAAGGGGACGCAACTGAGCGATGACTTCCTTCGGCATGGCAGAGGCGGGGTCAGGCAAAACGCCCATTATCCGCCGAAGCTGACTCCGGGGATGCGCGGTCGCCGTCGGTGCGCGCGCCGCATTCGCGCTAAAATGGGCGCCGAATTTCGACGTCCTTTGCATCGATCCGCGCGATCGACCGACTCCGAGAGCACCGCAGATGAACACCACGCCTCCCGCCCAGCGCCGCACCGGCCCCGTCCGCTATATCGTCGCGGCCGTCGTCGCCGCCGCGATCGCCGTCGCCGGCTTCTTCGCGTTCAACGGCAAGTCCACCGTGCCGGACGCCACGTTCACGCTGCTGTCGGGCCAGAAGGTGTCGACGGCCGGCGACCTGAAGGGCAAGGTCTACCTCGTGAACTTCTGGGCGACGAGCTGCGCGACCTGCATGCAGGAAATGCCGCAGATGGTCGACACCTATAACCGCTTCAAGGGCCAGGGGCTGGAATTCGTCGCGGTCGCGATGAACTACGATCCGCCGATGTACGTCGCGAACTATGCGCAGACGCGCCAGCTGCCGTTCAAGGTCGCGCTCGACGACGGCAGCGCCGCGAAGCAGTTCGGCAACGTGCAGCTCACGCCGACGACCTTCGTCGTCGACAAGGACGGCAAGATCCTGAAGCGCTACGTCGGCGCGCCGCAATTCGCGGAACTCGACGCACTGCTGAAGAAGGCGCTCGACGGCAACGCGGCCTGAGCGCCGCACGACGACCGTCGCAGGGCCGCACGCCGCGCCCGCCTCCGCCAAACGGACCGCACCGCGGTCCGTTCGTTTTTCAGCGCTCGGTTTCGCCCTTCGCCGACAGCCCGTAGCGCTTCATCTTCTCGTACAGCGTCGCCTTGCCGACGTGCAGCCGGTCGGCCGTCGCGGCGACCGCGCCGCCGGTCTGGTTCAGCGCCTCCGCAATCACCGAGCGCTCGAACTGCTCGATGCGCTCCTTCAGCGTCTGGTCGTTCTCCGCCGCGTCGCCGTTCGCGCCCGCGTCCTGCGGCATGTCGGCGACGCCGAGCACGAAACGGTCGGCCGCATTGCGCAGCTCGCGCACGTTGCCGGGCCAGTCGCGCTGCATCAGGCTCGCACGCTGGCGGTCGGTCAGCACGGGCGCCGGCCGCCCGTAGCGCACGGCCGCATCGAGCATGAAGTGTTCGAACAGCGGCACGATGTCCTCGCGGCGCTCGGCGAGCGGCGGCAGCGCGATCGTCACGACATTGAGCCGGTACAGCAGGTCGCGGCGGAACGTGCCGGCCGCGACGAGCTCGCTCATGTCGCCCTTCGCGGCCGCGACGACGCGGCAGTTCACGCGGATCGGCTGGTTCGAGCCGAGCCGCTCGAGCACGCCGTCCTGCAGCACGCGCAAGAGCTTCACCTGCAGCGCGAGCGGCATGCTCTCGATTTCGTCGAGGAACAGCGTGCCGCCGGATGCGTATTCGAGCTTGCCGACGCGCCGCTTCGCGGCCCCGGTGAATGCGCCCGGCTCGTAGCCGAACATCTCCGACTCGAACATCGGCTCGGGCAGCGCGCCGCAGTTCACCGCGATGAACGGCTTGTCGCGACGCGGCGACAGCTCGTGCAGGCTGCGCGCGATCAGTTCCTTGCCCGCGCCGGTGTCGCCGTTGATCAGCACCGACGCGTCGGTGGGCGCGACGTTCGCGATCAGCTTGCGCACCTGTTCGATCGCCGGGCTGCGGCCGATGATGCGCGGCGCGACGATGTTCTGGCCGGCCAGCTCGCGCCGCAGCGCATGGTTCTCGAGCACGAGCTCGCGCCGCTCGAGCGCGCGGCGCACCGTCTCGATCAGCCGCTCGGCCGCGAACGGCTTTTCGATGAAGTCGTACGCGCCGTCGCGCATCGCCTGCACGGCCATCGAGATGTCGCCGTGACCGGTGACGAGGATCACCGGCACGTCGGGCACGCGCTCGCGGCACTGCGCGAGCAGGTCGAGGCCGCTCGCGCCGGGCAGCCGGATGTCGCTGACGATCACGCCGGCGGTTTCCGCGACGATCGCCTTGTCGGCCGCCTCGGCCGATTCGAACCCTGCGACGTCGAACCCCGCGAGCTGGAGGCTCTGCACGCTCGCCCGGCGAACGAGCGCATCGTCTTCGATATAGATCACTTGCAGCCGGTTGGCCATCGTAGTCACTTGCTCCTGGCAGGCCGCGCGGCGCACCTGCGCGCGCGGCTCTCGTTGATGCCGGTCGTGCGCCGGGTTCGCGGCGCTGGCGTGCGCCTAGCGCGAGCCCGCCGGCTCGGACACGGCGTCCGGATGATGCGTGCGCGCGCGCCGCAGCGTCAAGACGAACAGCGCGCCGCCGGACGGGGCGTTGCGCGCGGTCAGCGCACCGCCCGCGTCGCTCGCGATCGACGACGAGATCGCCAGACCGAGCCCGAGCCCGCGCCCCATTTCCTTGGTCGTGAAGAACGGTTCGAACAGCCGCGGCAGCAGGTCGGGCGCGATGCCCGAACCGTTGTCGCGCACCTCGATCGCGAGCGTCGCGACGGACACCGCGATCGTCACCTCGATCGCCGGCGCCGCGACGCCTGCGACCGCGTCGAGCGCGTTGCCGAGCAGGTTGATCAGCACCTGTTCGAGGCGCAGATCCTCGCAACGCGCGACGAGTTCCGGATAGTCGCGCGCGAGGTCGAGCGGCGCATCCTGCGCGGGCGACACGGTCGCATCCTGCAGCGTCAGCGTGAGCGCGACGCCGCGCAGCCGCTCGCCGAGCAGCGACAGCACGCTGCGCAGCGCGCGCACGACGAGCGCCTGCTCGTTGCGCGGCTTCGCGCGGCCGACGAACAGCTTCAGCTGGTTGGTGATCTTGCCCATCCGCTCGGTCAGCGCGGCGATCGCTTCCAGGTTTTCGCGGGCAGCCGCCTGTTCGCCGCGATCGAGCAGCACGCGCGTGTTGTCCGAGAAGCTGCGCAGCGCCGCGAGCGGCTGGTTCAGCTCGTGCGTGATGCCGGCGGCCATCTGGCCGAGCGCGGCGAGCTTGCTCGCCTGGATCAGTTCGTCGTGCGCGGCGCGCAATTCCTGTTCCGCGCGGATCCGGTCGCCGACTTCCTTCTGCAATTGCTCGTTCGCTTCCGACAGGTCGGCCGTGCGCTCCTCGACGCGCCGGTTCAGTTCCGCATATGCCTGCTGCAGCAGCGCGCGGCCGCGGATCATCTCGCGCACGCGCGCGCGGCGCATCCGCCAGTAGAACGCCAGCAGTGCGACCGACACGAAGCCGAAGCCCGTGACGATCGTCGCGTTGCGCGCGTCGGCGTCGATCGGCGCGATCGGCGCGAGCGTGACGAGCAGCCAGTCAGGCTCGCCGATCCGCCGCTTGCTGGCCAGAAAGCGCGGCGCGCGCCGGCCGGGGCCGACGCGCACGATTTCCGCATCGGCGCCGAGCACCTGCTCGACGCGCAGCGGCAGCGGCGTGACAGGCTGCTGCGCGTACTGGCGCGTCTCGTAGATCGACGCGGCGACGGGCCCGGTCAACGGATGCAGCGTGTGGTACTTCCACGCGGGCACCGACGACAGGAACACGACCCCGTGATCGTCCGCGACGACGAGCGGCTCGGACGCGTCCGCGCCCTGGAACCATTCGAGATTGAGCTTCACGACGACGACGCCCGCGATCCGGCCGTCGCGCCACACCGGCTGCGAGATGTAGTAGCCGGGATCGCGCGAGATCGTGCCGATGCCGAAGAAGCGGCCGACCTGGCCGTTCATCGCATCGATGAAATACGGGCGAAACTGGTAGCCGATTCCGACGAAGCTGTCGGGCGCGCGCCAGTTGCTGGCGGCGACGCACAGGCCGTCCGCGCCGATCACGTACGTGACGGTCGCGTGCGCGTGCTCGTTGAGGTCTTCGAGATAGCGGTTTGCGCGCGCGGTGAAATCGGCGCGCTTCGGCTCGGCGAGCAGGTCGAGCACGTACGGATGGCTGCCGAGCAGATAAGGCAGCGATTCGTAGCGGTCGAGCGTGCTCTTCAGCGCATTGGTGGTGCGATCGACGCGCACGGCGGCGTTGCGCTGCAGCTCGGCGACGCCGCGCTGCCACGTGATGGTCCACGTCAGCGCGCAGGCCGCCGCGAGCGCGACGGCGAGCATGACGAGGATGAACAGGCGGCGCTTCACGGACGAGGCTTCCTGACGATGCGGATCGCCTATTGTGTCATAGGGCTCCGCATCGATGCCCGGGCCGCCGCGCCGCGCACCGCCCGCGGGCGGTGCCGCCGCCTGCTCGCTCATGATGTCAGACGCCGGCCGTCTCGGTCGTCGTGACCTGGCCGCCGCCCTTCAGCGCGTCGCGCAGCTTGTTGCGGTCGAGCTCCTTCTCCCACGCCGACACGACGACGGTCGCGACACCGTTGCCGACGATGTTCGTCAGCGCGCGGCACTCGCTCATGAAGCGGTCGATGCCGAGGATCAGCACCATGCCCGACAGCGGGATCGTCGGCACCACCGCGAGCGTCGCGGCGAGCGTGATGAAGCCCGCGCCCGTGACGCCGCTCGCGCCCTTCGACGTCAGCATCGCGACCGCCAGCAGCGTGAGCTGCTGCATCCACGTCAGTTCGATGTTGGTCGCTTGCGCGATGAACAGCACGGCCATCGTCATGTAGATGTTGGTGCCGTCGAGGTTGAACGAATAGCCGGTCGGCACGACGAGGCCGACGACCGAGCGCGAGCAGCCGGCCTTCTCGAGCTTCTCCATCAGCTGCGGCAGCGCGGCTTCCGACGAGCTCGTGCCGAGCACGATCAGCAGCTCTTCCTTGATGTACGACACGAAGCGGATGATCGAGAAACCCGTGGCGCGTGCGATCGCGCCGAGCACGACCAGCACGAACACGACCGACGTCAGGTAGAACGTGCCGATCAGCTTCAGCAGCGGCACCAGCGAGCCGACGCCGTACTTGCCGATCGTGAACGCCATCGCGCCGAACGCGCCGATCGGTGCCAGCTTCGTGACGATGTGCACGATGCCGAACAGCACGCGCGTCAGGCCGTCGATGAAGTCGGTCACGACCTTGCCGCGCTCGCCGAGGTGCGCGAGCACGCTGCCGAACAGCAGCGCGATCAGCAGGATCTGCAGGATCTCGCCCTGCGCGAACGCGTCGACCATCGTGTTCGGGATGATGTGCATCAGGAAGTCGACGGTCGACTGCCCGTGCGCCTTCGCCGCGTACGACGCGACGGCCTTGCCGTCGAGCGTCGCCGGATCGATGTTGAAGCCGACGCCCGGACGCAGCAGGTGCGTGGCCGCGAGGCCGAGCAGCAGCGCGAAGGTCGACACGATCTCGAAGTACAGCAGCGCCTTGCCGCCGACGCGGCCGACCTTCTTCATGTCCTCCATGCCGGCGATGCCGGTGACGACCGTACAGAAGATGATCGGACCGATCACCATCTTGATCAGCTTGATGAAGCCGTCGCCGAGCGGTTTCATGTCGGTGGCGAGCGCCGGGTAGAAGTGGCCGAGGATCACGCCGACGATGATGGCGAAGATCACCTGCACATAAAGCACTTTGTAGAAGGGTTTCTTCTTCACGATGGTTCCTGCTGAAGTAGATGAGCCGGTGGAAACGGCGTCACGCGCGCGAGCGAATGTCAGAGGGGTTGCATTCGCCCGCGCGGCTGCCGTGCCGCAACAAGCGATGCCTCAGAACATCCGACAGGGGAGGAAGGCGCTGGTCATCGATTGTCTCCTTGGTTTAATAGTCGGGCCGGGGGATGGCCGTGCTTTTCATATTGCAAGGTCGATGCCAGGCGTCCGGAACCCTTCAAGCCGTTGTTTTCATTGTATTTCTCATAATGCGGCAGGCAAGGAAATCCGGAATTCCGGATTTCCGGAAAATATCCGTCCGGCGATCCGGACGGATCCATCGTTTCATCGGACGAATCAGTGCTGGACGGCGCGGCTCGCGAGCACGCCCGTCTGCGCGTAGAACTCCTGCTGCGCGAACGCGTCGCGCTCGCGCCGCGCGCGCTCGCCGCGGTCGGCCAGCGAGCCGACGACGATCCCGACGAACGCGAGCGGCACCGACACCAGCGCCGGGTTGTCGAGGAACACCGGCGCGTGCGCGTGGTGCAGCACGTCGACCCACACCGACTTCGACAGCACCGTGAGCGCGACCGCCGACACGAGGCCGAGGCCGCCGCCGAGCACCGCGCCGCGCGTCGTCATCCCGCGCCAGAAGATCGACATCGCGAGCACCGGGAAATTCGCGCTCGCGGCCACCGCCGCGACGAGCCCGACCATGAACGCGACGTTCACGTGCTCGAACAGGATCGACAGCCCGATCGCGACGGCCGACAGCACGATCGTCGCCGCGCGCGAGATGCGCATTTCCAGCCGTTCGTCGGGCTTGCCGCGCGCCCACATCTGCGCATACAGGTCGTGCGAGATCGTCGTCGCGCCGGCCAGCGTCAGGCCCGCGACCACCGCGAGGATCGTCGCGAACGTGACGGCCGCGATGAACCCGTAGAACCAGTTTCCGCCGACCGCCTGCGCAAGCTTCACCGCGACCATGTTCGAGCCGCCGAGCAGGTCGTGCGTCAGGTTGAACGTGCCGTTCGCGCCGAGCCGGAAGAATTCCGGATGCTGCGCGAGCAGCACGATCGCCGAAAAGCCGATCACGAACGTCAGCAGGTAGAAGTAGCCGATGAAGCCGGTTGCGTACAGCACCGACTTGCGCGCCTCCTTCGCGTTCGGCACCGTGAAGAAGCGCATCAGGATGTGCGGGAAGCCGGCCGTGCCGAACATCAGCGCGATGCCGAGCGACAGCGCGTTGGCCGGATCGCGGATCAGCTTGCCGGGCCCCATGATCGACAGCGCGCCCGGGTGCACGGCCACCGCGCGGCGGAACATCGCGTCGACGCTGAAGCCGAATTCGCCGAGCGCGAGCAACGCGAGCAGCGTCGCGCCGCACAGCAGCAGCACGGCCTTGATCACCTGCACCCAGGTCGTCGCGGTCATTCCGCCGAAGAACACGTAGACGACCATCAGCACGCCGACGATCAGCTCGGCCGTGCCGTACGACAGCCCGAACAGCAGCTGGATCAGCTTGCCCGCGCCGACCATCTGCACGACGAGGTACAGCACGACGATCGTCAGCGCGTTCGCGGACGTCAGCAGCCGGATCGGCCGCTGCGCGAAGCGATACGCGACGACGTCGACGAACGTGAACTTGCCGAGATTGCGCAGCGGCTCGGCGATCAGAAACATCACGAACGGCCAGCCGACCAGGAAGCCGATCGAGTAGATCAGCCCGTCGAAGCCGAACATGAACACCATCCCCGACAGCCCGAGGAACGACGCGGCCGACATGTAGTCGCCCGCGATCGCGAGCCCGTTCTGCAGCCCGGTGATGCCGCCGCCGGCCGTGTAGAAGTCGCGCGTCGAGCGCGTGCGGCGCGCGGCCCAGCGCGTGAGCGCGAGCGTCGCGAACACGAACGCGAAGAACATCGCGATCGCGACCGGGTTCAGCTCGACCTTGTCGGGCATCGGTCCCGCGACGCCGGTCGCATGGGCAGTGGAGGAAACGACGGAAACGAGGATCGCCAGCGCGCCGCGCGCGTCCGAAATGAATCGCATGTCGGCCTCCGTTACGAACGCTGCAGGATCGCGTCGACGCGGCGGTCGAACGCACGGTTCGCGCGCAGCACGTAGCACGCGGTCAGGCCGATCGCGACCAGGATGATCGCGACGCCCGCGGCGATCCCGACCGTCGTCGTCGCGCCGCGGTACAGCGGCGCGGCGAGCACGTGCGGCGCGAGCGCGACGAGCAGGATGAAGCCGTAGTAGGTGGCGATCATCAGTGCCGTGAGCGTGAAGCTGAAGCGGCGCCGCGCACGCACGAGCTGCTGGTAGTCACGGCGCGCCGTGACCGATTCGATGACGGAAAGCTCCATGGTGTCTCCATTTCCGGCTCGTCATGGCGAGCGGTGTCGTGTGGAACGGTCGGCGCGCGTCGACTCACCGCCCGCGCCGCGGCGGAACAGGCGATCTACACGATGCGATCCGCGCGCAGCCGTGCGAGCTCGTCCGCGGACATCCCGAGCCAGCCGCCGAGCACGTCGTCCGTATCGGCGCCCAGCACCGGCGGCGCGCCGCGCACCGGCAGCCGCGCGCCGTCGAAGCGATACGGCGGCGCGAGCACGTCGACGCCGCCCGCGACCGGATGCGGCTGCCGCGTGACGAGCCCCGCGCGGGTCGCGCGCTCGGAGGTCAGCGCGTCGTGCAGCCCGAGCACTTCGCCGCACGGAATGCCGGCCGCGGCCAGCGCCGCGAGCAGCATCGCGCGCGGCCGCCGCGCGAGTTCGCGGCGGATCTCCGGCAGCAGCGCGGCGCGGTTTTCGGAACGGCCGAGGTTGGTCTTGTAGCGTTCGTCCGCGGCGAGGTCGGGCCGCTCGATCGCGTCGCAAAAGCGCGCGAACTGCGTGTTGTTGCCGACCGTGATCACGAGCGGGCCGTCGGCCGCGTCGAACACGCCGTACGGCACGATCGACGGATGCGCGTTGCCGTAGCGCGGCGGATCCTCGCCCATCAAGAGCGCATCGAGCCCGTAGTACGCGGTGATCATCAGTCCGCAGTCGAACAGCGCCATCTCGATGCGCCGCCCGCGTCCCGTCGCATGGCGTTCGTACAGCGCGGCGAGGATCGCCTGCGCCGAATACATGCCGGTGAACAGGTCGACCGCGGCGACGCCGAACTTCAGCGGCGGCTGGTCGGCCTCGCCGTTCAGCGCCATCAGCCCGGCCTCGCCCTGCACGACGAGGTCGTAGCCGGGCCGCGCGGCCTCCGGGCCCGAGCGGTCGTAGCCGGAGATCGCGCAATGCACGAGCCGCGGGTTCAGCTCGGCGAGCGCGTCGTAGCCGAGCCCGAGCTTTTCCGCGCCGCCGCACTTGAAGTTGTGGATCAGCACGTCGGCCTGCGCGGCGAGCTCGCGCGCGATGCGCTGCCCTGCGTCCGTCTGCAGGTCGACGCAGATCGACCGCTTGCTGCGGTTCACGCTGTTGAAGTAGGTCGTCTCGGTGTGGCCGATCCGCAGCCCCCAGTCGCGCGTGTCGTCGCCGCGCGCCGGATGCTCGACCTTGATCACTTCCGCGCCGAAGTCCGCGAGTACCATCGCGCTCCACGGGCCCGCGAGCACCCGCGAGAAATCGAGCACCTTCACGCCGGCCAGCGGCAGCGCACGCGTGTCGTTCGTCATCCTTGTCTCCTCCATTCGCGTGTCCGCTTTTACTGTTTCGACAGCGCGATGTAGCGCGCGAGATGGTGATCTTCATCGCCGAGCTGGTGATCGATCATCACGAGGCGCTTCGCGTAGTGCGACAGCGGCAACTCCCACGTCATCCCGATCCCGCCGTGCAGCTGGATGCTCTCCTCGGCGACGAGCGTGCCGATCCGGCCGATGCTGTATTTCGCGGCCGCGAGCGCGCGTTCGCGCACCGCGCGCGGCGCGTCGAGCTGGGCGGCCGCGTTGATCACCGCCGAGCGCGCCTGCTCGACTTCGAGCAGCAGGTCGGCCATCCGGTGCTGCAGCGCCTGGAAGCTGCCGATCGGCAACCCGAACTGCTTGCGTGTGCGCAGGTACTCGAGCGTGTGCTCCTTCGCGACGTCCATCGCGCCGAGCGCTTCCGCCGACAGTGCGAGCAGCCCGTAGCCGAGCACGCGTTCGAGCAGCTCGGCGCCCGCTTCGCCGTCGTGTGAGCCGAGCGCCGCCTCGGCCGGCAGCGCGACGCGCGCGAAGCGCATCTCCGCCGCGCGGCCGCCGTCGATCTTCCGGTAGTCGCGCAGCGACACGCCCGGCGCATCGGCCGGCACGACGAACAGGCCGATGCCGGCCGCGTCGTCGTCGCGACCCGACACGCGCGCGCTGACGACCAAGAACGCGGCCTGCGCGGCCTGGTCGACGACACCCTTCGCGCCCGTCAGCACCCAGCCGTCTCCCGAACGTTCGGCGCGCGTACGCACGGTCGTCAGTTCGTAGTGCGAGCCCGGCTCGTCGTGCGCGAACGCGGCGCTCGCGCTGCCGTCGATCAGCGCGGCAAGGCGCGCGCGATGCGCGTCGCCGCCGGCGAGCGCGAGCGCACGGCCCGCCAGCAGCGCGCCGAGGAACGGCTCGACGACGAGCCCGCGCCCGAGACATTCGAACACCACCGCGATGTCGAAGCCCGCGCCGCCGAAGCCGCCGTCCGCTTCGGAAAACAGCGCGCCGACCGCGCCGAGCTCGGCGAAGCGCCGCCACATCGTGCGGTCGAAGCCTTCGGCCGACTGCGCGATGCGGTCGCGCACCGGGAACGCATACTGTTCGGCGATGAAGCGGTTCAACGTGTCCGCCAGCATCCGCCGGTCTTCCGTGTGCTGAAAATCCATCGTCGCGTTCCTCGTTACAGCCCGAGCATCATCTTCGCGATGATGTTCTTCTGGATCTCGTTCGAGCCGCCGAAGATCGACAGCTTGCGGTTGTTGAAGTACTGCTGCGCGGCACTCGCGGCTTCTTCCGGGCCGACCGGTTCGCCGCCGCCGTCCGCGGGGTCGGCGTCGAGCGCGTCTTCGATGAACGGCAGCGCATACGGCCCCATCGCGCGGCGCATCAGCGCAGTGATTTCCTGGCGGATCTGCGTGCCGCGGATCTTCAGCATCGAGCTTTCCGCGCCCGGCACGCCGCCGCCGGCGACCGCGGCCAGCACGCGCAGGTTGGTCGTGCGCATGTTCTCGAGCTCGATCTCGACGCGCGCGATGCGCGCCGCGAAGAACGGATCGTCCGCGAGCGGGCGGCCGTTCTTCGTGACCTTCGCGGCGACCGCGCGCAGCCGTTCGAGCGCGGCCGTCGAAAAGCCGATTCCCGCGATGTTGGTGCGCTCGTACGTGAGCAGGTATTTCGCGTAGGTCCAGCCGCGGTTCTCTTCGCCGACGAGGTTCTCCACCGGCACGCGCACGTCGGTGAAGAACACCTCGTTCACTTCGTGCTCGCCGTCGAGCGTGATGATCGGGCGCACGTCGACGCCCGGCGTGTTCATGTCGACGAGCAGGAAGCTGATGCCCTCCTGCTTGCGCACGTCGGTCGCGGTGCGCACGAGGCAGAAGATCATGTTCGCGTAGTGGCCGAGCGTGGTCCACGTCTTCTGGCCGTTCACGACGTAGTGTTCGCCGTCGCGTACCGCGCTCGTCTTCACCGACGCGAGATCGGAGCCGGCGCCCGGTTCCGAATAACCCTGGCACCACCAGTCGGTGCCGTCGAGAATGCGCGGCAGCCAATGACGCTTCTGCGCTTCGCTGCCGTACTTGATCAGCACCGGGCCGAGCATGTTCACGCCGAACGGCACGATGCGCGGCGCGCCGGCGAGCGCGCATTCGTTGTCGAACAGGAACTTCTGCGCGACGCTCCAGCCGGGGCCGCCGTACTCGCGCGGCCAGTGGCTCGCGAGCCAGCCGCGCGCATTCAGGATTGCATGCCATTCGCGCATGTCGTCGCGCGTCAGGTGGAGGCCGCCCTTCACCTTGCGCGCGATGCGCGCCGGCAGTTCGGCGGCGAGGAAGCGCTGCACGTCGGCGCGGAACGCTTCCTCTTCGGGAGTGAAATTCAGATCCATCGTAGGTCCGTTGCGAATGCGGTGGGCGTTCAGTCGACGTGGTTCAGGCTCGCGAAGTTCGCGCCGCGCTCGACCAGCTCGACGATGAGCGGCGACGGCTTCCAGAACAGCGGATCCTCCTGCGCGAATGCGCGGATGTCGGCGAGCACGTTCGCGAGGCCGACCGTGTCCGCGTAGTGCATCGGGCCGCCGCGATAGCGCGGGAACCCGTAGCCGTACAGGAACACCGCGTCGACGTCGAGCGGGCGCAGCGCGATCTTCTCGTGCACGACGTTCGCGCCTTCGTTGACCATCGCGGCGAGGTAGCGGCGCAGGATCTCGTCGTCGGTGAACGCGCGCGGCGTGACGCCCTTCTTCGCACGTTCTTCCGCGACGATCGCGTCGACTTCCGGGTCCGGCGTGCCGACGCGCGCACCGTCCGGATACAGGTAGTAGCCGCGCCCCGTCTTCTGGCCGAACCAGCCGCGCTCGCACAACCGGTCCGAAATCTCCACGTAGCGCGCGCGCGGGTCGCGCGTTGCCGCACGGCGCTTGCGGGTCGCCCAGCCGATGTCGCCGCCGGCGAGGTCGACGACCTGGAACGGCCCCATCGGGAAGCCGAATTCGCGCACCGCGCGATCGATCTGGTACGGCGATGCGCCGTCTTCCATCAGGTAGTCGGCCGCAGTGCGGTAGACGGCGAGGATCCGGTTGCCGATGAAGCCGTCGCACACGCCGGCGCGCACCGGCGTCTTCTTCATCTGCTTCGCGAGCGCGAACGCGGTCGCGACGACGTCCGCGCCGACGCGCGCCGGCACGACGATCTCGAGCAGCTTCATCACGTTGGCCGGCGAGAAGAAATGCAGGCCGATCACGTCGGCCGGCCGGTCGATGCTGGCGGCCAGCTCGTCGATGTCGAGATACGACGTGTTGGTCGCGAGCACCGCGCCCGGCTTGCACACGCGGGCGAGTTCCGCGAATACGGCCTTCTTCACGGTCATGTCCTCGAACACGGCCTCGATCACGACGTCGGCCTGCGCGAGCGCGTCGTACGACGTGCTGCCCTTGAAGCGCGCGAGCCGCGCCGCGTGCGCGGCCGGCGTCATCCGGCCCTTCGCGACGAGCGCGTCGTACACCTTCTCGACATGCGCGCGGCCGCGCGCGAGCGACGCGTCGTCGCGCTCGATCATCGTCACCGGCAGCCCGGCGTCGAGCGCCGCGACCGCGATGCCCGCGCCCATCGTGCCGCCGCCGACCACGCCGATCCGCTCGACCGGCCGCGCGCTCGCGCGGCGCGCCTCGGGCGCCTTCGCGGCTTCGCGTTCCGCGAAGAACGCGTGCACGAGGCCCGCGCGCTGCGGGCTGTCGATGCATTGCAGGAACAGGCTGCGTTCGAGCTTCATCCCCGCGTCGAACGGCAGCGTGAGCGCGGCCTCGACCGCATCGACGATCTTCGCCGGCGAGAACAGCCCGCGCGATTTCTTCGGCAGCTCGGCGCGCGCCGCATCGATCGCGGCCTGCGCGGCCGCGCGATCGGCGAGCCCCTGCGCATCGCGCGTGCGCCGCGCCGGCGCGCCGAGCGACACGAGTTCCTGCGCGTACGCGAGCCCTTCGGCGAGCGTGTCGTCGCTGTGCGCGACGCGATCGACGAGGCCGAGCGCGAGCGCTTCGTCGGCGCTCGCGTGGCGGCCGGTCAGCATCAGGTCGAGCGCGGCCTTCGCGCCGATCAGGCGCGGCGTGCGCTGCGTGCCGCCCGCGCCGGGCAGCAGGCCGAGCGTCACTTCGGGCAGCCCGAGCTTCGCGCCGGGCACCGCGAGCCGGTAATGCGCGGCGAGCGCGACCTCGAGGCCGCCGCCGAGCGTCGCGCCGTGCAGCGCGACCACGACCGGCTTCGCGCTCGATTCGATCCGCTCGCACACGTCGGGCAGCGACGGCGGCACCGGCGGCTTGCCGAATTCGCGGATGTCGGCGCCCGCGATGAAGTTGCGGCCGGCGCCGACGATCAGCACCGCGCGGATCGCGTCGTCGGCCTGCGCGGCGTCGAGTGCGTCGGCGAGGCCGCGCCGCACATCGGCGGACAGCGCGTTGACGGGCGGATGGTCGATCGTGACGACGAGCACCTTGTCGCGCCGTTCGCGCGTGACGGTCGTGGTCGCCGAGGTTGCGGGGGAAGCGGGTGAATTCATCGTGTCTCCAGTGCGGTGCGCCGGGCGGACGGGACCGGTCGCCGGGGCCGGCCGGCGGCGCCGGCTCCCGGGCATGGTGCCGCGCGGCGGGAAACGATCCGGCGTGGTTGCCGGGCATGACTCGATTCTCGATTGATCGAGATTCATTGACAATTCCCGCCAGCCTTTACAAGCTGTCAAGTCCGACTTGACATTGAATGATCCCGGGCCGCTTCACGCCATTAAACGGGACGGATCAGGAGACACCCCGCATGGACCTGAACGCGCTGACGCTGCTCGTCGAGATCCTCGACGCCGGCAACCTGAGCAAGGCCGCGCAGCGGCTCAAGATGAGCCGCGCGAACGTCAGCTACCGGCTGAACCAGCTCGAACGCTCGATCGGCCAGCAGCTCGTGCGCCGCACCACGCGCCGCATTGAGCCGACCGAGATCGGACTGAAGCTGTACGAGCACGGCCGGCGCATCCGCAACGAGCTGCTGGCCGCGCAGGAATCGGTGACGACGCTCGGCCAGGACCTGCAGGGTCGCGTGCGGCTGTCGGTGCCGAGCGGCTACGGGCAGATGGTGATGTCCGAGTGGCTGCTCGCGTTCAAGCGGCTGCATCCGGGCATCGTGCTCGACGTCGTGTTCGAGAATCGTGTGGAAGACCTGATGCGCGACGAAGTCGACATCGCGATCCGCGTGATGTCTGAGCCGCCGCAGAACCTCGTCGCGCGCGACATGGGCGCGGTGCGCTACGTCGCGTGCGCGTCGCCGGCGTTCGCGGCCGAGCACGGGATGCCCCCGAGCCTCGGCGCGCTGGCCGCCGCGCCGGTCGTCACCGCGACGGTGCTGGGCCGGCAGCTGCGGATCGCCGCGTATCTCGGCGACGAGCGCCACGAGGTGCTGCTCGAACCCACGCTGATTTCTGAGAACTTCCTGTTCCTGCGCCAGGCGATCCTCGCCGGGATCGGCGTCGGCATCGTGCCCGACTACGTGATGCAGGACGACATGCGGCGCGGCGCCGTCGTCACGTCGCTCGACGCGTACCGGCTGAGCATCTTCGGCACGCACATGTACATGCTGTACATGCCGAACCGGCACCACACGCGCGCGACCGCGACGTTCATAGAGTTCATCCTCGAACAGGCCGGAAAGACCGGCCGCGGCGGGCCCGGCGGGATGCGTCAGGGTTTCCTGTCTGATGACAACCCGCCGGCCGCGCGGCGACAATAGCGCGCCGCGTGCGCACGGCGCCGCCGCCTCCTTCGAATTCACCGTTGCCGAGGGTTCAATGTTCGACCGGATTCGTCCGCATTCGCGTCCCTGGACGCCCGTCGCCACGCTCGCGTTCGTCGCGCTCGTCACGTTCAGCGCCGGCTGCACGTCGCCGTCCGCGCCATCGAACGCCGTCGTCCCGGTCGCCGCCGCGTCGGGCGCCGCGGTGCCGCTGCCCGGCGTTCACGCGCCCGAGCTGTCGTCCGGCTGGACCGACAAGCCGGGCTGGACGTCGCAGCGCTTCATGATCGCGGCCGCGAACCCGCTCGCGACGCAGGCCGGCTACGAGATGCTGAAGGGCGGCGGCACCGCGATCGACGCGGCGATCGCGACGCAGATGGTGCTCGCGCTGGTCGAGCCGCAATCGTCGGGAATCGGCGGCGGCGCGTTCATGCTGTACTTCGACGGCACCGCGACGCAGGCATACGACGGCCGCGAAACCGCGCCGGCCGCCGCGACCGAGCGGCTGTTCTACGGCCCGACCGGGCAGCCGATGAACTTCTACGAAGCTGTCGTCGGCGGCCGTTCGGTCGGCACGCCGGGCGTGCTGCGGATGCTCGACGCCGCGCACCGCGCGCACGGCAAGCTGCCGTGGCGGCGGCTGTTCCAGCCGGCGATCCGGCTGGCGGAGCACGGCTTCGCGATCAGCCCGCGCCTCGCGATGCTGATCGCGAACGACAAGTACCTGATGAACGACGCGGCCGCGCGCGCGTACTTCTACAACAAGGACGGCACGCCGAAGGCGGCCGGCACCGTGCTGAAGAACCCCGCGCTCGCGACCGTGCTGCGCCAGGTCGCCGACCGCGGCGCGAACGCGTTCTATACCGGCGCGATCGCGCGCGACATCGTCGCGAAGGTGCGCAAGCACCCGACCAATCCGGGCCTGCTGTCGCTGCAGGATCTCGCGCGCTACAAGGCGAAGGTGCGTGCGCCGCTGTGCACCGGCTACCGGCGCTCGGTGGTGTGCGGAATGCCGCCGCCGTCGTCGGGCGGCCTCGCGATCGCGCAGATGCTCGGCATCCTCGAGGCGATGCCCGACTGGCAGCAGATCGGTGCGCAGAAGCCGGTGCGCAACGAGGTCGGCTACGAGCCGACGCCGTTCGCCGCGCACCTGTTCAGCGAGGCCGGGCGCCTCGCGTATGCGGACCGCGCGCGCTACGTCGCCGATCCGGATTTCGCGCCGCTGCCGGGCGGCAGCTGGGCGAGCCTCACCGACAAGACCTATCTCGCGCAGCGTGCGCGCCTGATCGGCGACACCAGCATGGGCGTCGCGCAAGCCGGCACGCCGCAGGGCGCGACGCTCGCGCTCGCCGACGACCGCAGCGCCGAATTGCCGTCGACGTCCGACATCGCGATCGTCGACCGTTACGGCCAGGCGCTGTCGATGACGACCAGCGTCGAGGATGCGTTCGGCTCGCGGCTGATGGTGCGCGGCTTCATGCTGAACAACCAGTTGACCGATTTCTCGTTCGTGTCGAGCGACAACGGCCGGCCGGTCGCGAACCGCGTGCAGCCCGGCAAGCGGCCGCGCTCGGCGATGTCGCCGGAACTCGTGTTCGATCAGAAGACGAAGCAGGTGACGATGATCGTCGGTTCGGCCGGCGGCCCCGCGATCATCAACCACGTCGCGAAGACGATGATCGGCGTGCTCGACTGGGGGATGACGATGCAGCAGGCGATCGCGCTGCCGAACTTCGGGTCGATGAACGGGCCGACGCAGCTCGAGCGCGGCCGCGTGTCCGATGCGCTCGTCGACGGGCTGAAGGGACGCGGGCACGACGTGAAGGTCGTCGAGATGAACTCGGGCGTGCAGGGAATCCAGCGGCTGAACGTGCAGGGGCAGACGGTGTGGTTCGGTGGGGCCGATCCGCGCAGGGAAGGGGTGGCGATGGGGGATTGACCGACGCTCGCGGGCAGCAGACGGCGCGCGTGCGCCGCCTGCTTCAGGTCACCCCCGCCCCTTCCACGGCACCACCCGCCGCTCGACCCACCGCATCGCGAGATCGAACAGCCACGCGATCGCGCCGATGATCAGAATCCCCATCACGACGATATCGGTACGCAGGAAGCTCGACGCATTCAGCACCATCTGCCCGAGCCCGGCCGTCGCGGCGACCATCTCGGCCGCGACGAGCGTCGTCCAGCCGAACCCGATCGCGATCCGCAGCCCGGTGAGGATTTCCGGCAGCGCGGCCGGCAGCACGACATGGCGCACGATCTGCGCAAAGCTGCCGCCGAGCGAATACGCGGCGTTGATCTGCTCGACCGTCGCCGCGCGCACGCCTGCGCGCGCCGCCATCGCGATCGGCGCGAAGCACGCGAGGAAGATCACGACCAGCTTCGCCGTTTCATCGATGCCGAACCAGATCACGACGAGCGGCAGGTATGCGAGCGGCGGCAGCGGCCGGTAGAACTCCAGCAGCGGATCGAGCACGCCGCGTGCGATGCGGCTTACACCCATCAGGATGCCGGCCGGCACGCCGATCGCGGTCGCGAACAGGAACGCGCCGAACACGCGCGCGGCGCTCCACAACAAGTGCTCGGACAACGGCAGCCCGCCCTGGATGCGGCCGTGCGATGCATCGACGAACGCGGTCCACACCGCTTCTGGGGCGGGCAGGAACAGCGGCGGCAACCACTGCAGATGCGTCGCGACCCACCACAGCGCGGCCAGCACCGCGACCGTCGCGGCGCTCAGCGCGGCCGTCTTCCCCTGCCCCGGCAGCCGGTAGCGGTTCGACGAACGGGCCGGACGCGCTGCGTCGCGTCGTTGTGTAGCGTGATCAACCTGCCCGAACCGCGCGGTCGCTCGTTCGGCCGCCCACGAATCCTGCGTGCTCATGTCGTCCTGCCTGTGCAATGTACTGATCCGGCCACGCCCGACGGACGCACCCTGCCTCGCGAACTCGTGCATCACGCGGTCTCCGCGACGGCCTCGTCGCGATGCAGATACGCGATCAGCCGCTCACGCCACGCGATGAATTCCGGCGACGACTTCACCGCGCGCGCATCGCGAGATTCGACGTAACGCCGCGCGAACGGCAGCTCGAACGTTTCCGCGATGCGGCCGGGGCCCGGCGTCATCACGACCAGCCGCGTCGCGAGGAACAACGCCTCCTCGACGTCGTGCGTGATGAAGAACACCGTCTTGCCGGTGCGCGCCCACACGTCGAGCACGAGCGCCTGCATCGTGCCGCGCGTCAGCGCGTCGAGCGCGCCCATCGGCTCGTCCATCAACAGCACGCGCGGATCGCTCGCGAGTGCGCGGGCAATGCCGACGCGCTGCTGCATCCCGCCCGACAGTTCATACACGCGCGCATGCGCATGACGCTCGAGCCCGACGAGCGCGAGCATTTCTGTTGCTCGCGCTTCACGCTCCGCCTTCGCTGCGCGTGCGAAGCGCAGCCCGAGCGCGACGTTCTCGAGCACGTCGAGCCACGGCAGCAATGCGTACTTCTGGAACACGACGCCGCGATCGGCGCCGGGGCCGGTGACGGGCACGCCGTCGACGCGCACGTCGCCCGTCGTCGGCGCGACGAAGCCGGCCATGCAGTTCAGCAGCGTCGTCTTGCCGCAACCGGACGCACCGAGCGCGACGACGAATTCACCGGACTCGATGCGCAGGTCGACGCGCGCGAGCGCCTGCGTCGTCGGCCGGCCGCGCTCGCCCGGATAGGCGACCGATACCTGACGGACTTCGAGCGTGCTCATGATCGAAAGGCTCCGCGATGAGTTGGCCGAGTTGCGTGAATTCCCGCGCTCAGCGCGCGGCCTTCTGCACGAACTGCGGATCGACGCCGACCGAATAGTCGGCGAGCACCGTCTGGATCGTGCCTTGCTTTTTCAGGAACGCGGCGGTGGCCGCGAGCGACTTCGCGGCGCCCGATTGCGCACCGCCGCCGAGCCACGTCGGCGACGCCTGCTCGGCGGGCGTCGGGAACGCGTACAGCGCGAGGCTCGCGGGCACGTCCTGCGCGTTCGCGCCCGACACCTTCGCGACCGCCGCGACCTGCGGCGAGCCGACTTTCCACGCCGCCGCGTGCGCGCGGTAGTCGGCGTCTGCCGCCGCGAGCACCTTCACGAAGCGCGCGACGAACTCGGGGTTCTCGCGCGCGAACTTGCGGCTCACGACGAAGCCGTCGAAGGTCGCCTTGCCACTTTCTTTCGCAACCTGGCCCGACGTCGTCAGCACGGTGCCCGACTGCTTGACCTTCGCGAGCACCGGATCCCAGATGTAGGTCGCATCGATGTCGCCGCGCGTCCATGCGGCCGCGACTTCGGGCGGACGCAGGTTGACGATCTTCACGTCGTTCGGATTCACGCCGGCTGCCTGCAGCGCGACGAGCGTATGGAAGTGCGACGTCGACACGAACGGCACGCCGATCTTCCTGCCCTTCAGCGCGGCGATGCTGGTCACGCCCGAGCCGTTGCGCGCGACGAGCGCCTCCGCGTCGTTGATGTTGTCGAGCACCCAGAACAGCGAGATGTCGAGCCCCTGCGACAGGCCGGCCGCGATCGGGCTGGAGCCGGCCTCGCCGAGCTGCACGGAGCCCGACGCGAGCGCGCGGATCACGTCGGCGCCGCTGTCGAGCTTGCGGAACGTGACCTTGTAGCCGGTCGCCTTCTCGACTTCACCGCTTGCCTGCGCGTAGCGCCACGGCACGACCATGTCCTGGTACGCGATCACGACCTCGCGCGATTCGGCGTGCGCCGCGCCGAGCGCGGCAAAGGCGGTCAGCGCGACGACGGCGCGGCGGATGAAGCTGAAACGGGACATGCGGCTCTCCTTCGAAATGCGGGCATTGCTGCGGGAGAGCCGACTTTACGAGCTTTGCGCGCGGCGGGAGCGAACTTATCCTGCGAAGCTATCGACGCCGTTTCGGCTTTGCTTTCCACGTTCGATTGGATCGCGCGTCCGGTCGGGTGACGATTGTCGTGCGCGGGCGCGGGCGGCGGCCGCGCCAACGAAAAAGCCCGCATCGCTGCGGGCTTTGTTCGACTGCACGACTGCTGCAGAACCGGGGAATGCGGCGCTCAGACCACCCCTGCCCCATGCGCCTGCAAATCGGCGTGATAGCTCGAGCGCACCATCGCGCCGACGGCCGCGTGCGTGAAGCCCATCTTGTACGCCTCTTCCTCGTACATCTTGAACGTGTCCGGATGCACGTACGCACGCACCGGCAGGTGGTGCTCGGACGGCTGCAGGTACTGGCCGATCGTCAGCATGTCGACGTCGTGCGCGCGCAGGTCGCGCATCACCTGCAGGATTTCCTCTTCGGTCTCGCCGAGGCCGACCATCAGGCCCGACTTCGTCGCGACGTCCGGATGCAGCGCCTTGAAGTCCTTCAGCAGCTTCAGCGAGTGCGCATAGTCCGAACCCGGGCGCGCTTCCTTGTACAGGCGCGGCACCGTTTCGAGGTTGTGGTTCATCACGTCGGGCGGCGCCGCGTTCAGGATCGAGATCGCGCGGTCGAGACGGCCGCGGAAGTCCGGTGTCAGGATCTCGATGCGCGTATCCGGCGACTGCTCGCGCACTTCGCGGATGCACTCGACGAAGTGGGCCGCGCCGCCGTCGCGCAGGTCGTCGCGGTCGACGCTCGTGATCACCACGTACTTCAGCTTGAGTGCTGCGATCGTGCGCGCGAGGTTCTTCGGTTCGTCCGCGTCGAGCGGATCGG
The DNA here is from genome assembly GCF_052851275.1 of Burkholderia sp. SR8. NCBI lineage: Bacteria > Pseudomonadati > Pseudomonadota > Betaproteobacteria > Burkholderiales > Burkholderiaceae > Burkholderia > Burkholderia sp. SR8. The sequence continues at coordinate 68,587 of NZ_JAULUC010000014.1, read as the reverse complement.
GACGGCCATGGCCGACGTCGCAGAACGGGCAGCGGCGCGTGCACTTGTCGCCCATGATCATGAACGTCGCGGTGCCCTTGCCGAAGCATTCGCCGATGTTCGGGCAGCTCGCTTCCTCGCACACGGTGTGCAGGTTGTGCTCGCGCAGGATCGTCTTGATCTCGTTGAAACGCGAGCTGCCGGTGGCCGCCTTCACGCGGATCCACTCCGGCTTCTTCAGCTTCTCGATCGGAATGACCTTGATCGGGATGCGCGCCGTCTTCGCCTGCGCCTTCTGCTTGGCGGTCGGATCGTAGGCTGCGGTCGCGGCCGAATCGGCCGGTGCGGGGGAAGCGGTAACGTCAGTCATTCGAATGTTCCAGTGCCTGCGGCTTGTCGGCGGCCGCGGATGCGCCATCGAGGTTGGCAATCAGACGATCCACGAGCGTGTGGGCGACGTCGTTCCAGTCGGCGGCAACCTCGAGGCTCGCCATGTCGACGGTTTCCAGTCCGGCATAGCCGCACGGGTTGATCGCAAGAAACGGGCGCAGATCCATCTTCACGTTCAGGCTCAGCCCGTGATAGCTGCAGCCGTTGCGGATCTTCAGGCCGAGGGCCGCGATCTTCGCGCCTTCGTGCGCGCCGGATGCGACGTAGATCCCGGGCGCGCCCGCCTTCCGGACCGAAGCGAGATTATACGCCGCGAGGGTTTCGATCACGGCCTCCTCGATCTTCGACACGAGCGTGCGCACCATCAGCTTGCGCCGGCGCAGGTCCAGCAGCAGATAGACGACGATCTGGCCGGGGCCGTGGTAAGTGATCTGGCCGCCGCGGTCGACCTTCACGAGCGGCACGCCGCTGTCGGCCACCAGCAGGTGGGCCGGGTCGCCGGCCTGGCCGAGCGTGTAGACGGGCGGATGCTCGACGACCCAGATTTCGTCGCCGGTGTCGGCCGTGCGCGTGTCGGTGAACGCGCGCATCGCGTCGAAGCTCGCCTGGTAAGCCTCGCTGCCGCGCCAGCGCACGGTGACCGGCACGACGGGCTCGACCGGAGACCCGGCAGGCGAGGCGGAAACAGCGACAGGCGTGGACACGATGGCAACCGGCGAGACGGACATGGGCGGTAGTTTACCGAAAACCCATGGGTCTCGCCGGGCATGGAAAAGGGACGGATGGACGCCATCCGTCGGAGGAAAGCCGCGTCAGACGGTGCGCCAGCCGTCGTGGACCAGCGCATTCAACCGCTCGCGCAGCCGCGCCAGCGCACCGCGCGCGACTTCCCGCGCGGGCCGCGACACCGAGAACGCGACGTGCGCGACCCGCCCGCTTTCCGCACTGAGCCACAGCCGCTCGCCGCGGCGCAGCTTCAGCGTCTCGCCGTCGACGAGGAAGTAGTCTTCGACGTCGTTGCTGCGCGTCGCCCATACCGGCCCGCATTGCACGGTCAGACGCGTGCTGCGTTGCACCTTCATCGGCACGGTCTCGCCCGCGGGGATTTCGAACGTGATGCTTGAAGAAATTTCTTGCATGATCGACTCCGCCAATAATTGCTCCGATGGCTACAATCGTAGTCACGCCAAGGCGCCCGACCAAACGACCAATTTTCACGTCGATGTGAGGAAAATTAGCAAATGGACCTCCGCCAGCTGCCTGCGCTGAATGCCATTCGCGCGTTCGAAGCCGCCGCCCGTCACGAGAATTTCTCCCGCGCCGCCGACGAGCTGTACGTCACGCACGGCGCGGTCAGCCACCAGGTGCGCGCGCTCGAGGAGGAGCTCGGCGTGCAGCTGTTCGCGCGCAACGGCAAGCGGCTCTGCCTGACCGACGCCGGCATGCGCTACGCGCAGCAGATCCGTGCCGCGCTGATGGTGATCGCCGACGCGACGCGCGAGGTGCGCGCGAGCGATCGCGGACGGCGGCTGGTGGTGTCGATGCTGTCGTCGTTCGCCGCGCGCTTCATCACGCCGCGCATCGGCACGTTCATCGAGCGGCATCCGGAAATCGACGTCGAGCTGCAGTCGACCAACTCGCTGACCGATTTCGCGCGCGACGACGTCGATCTCGCGATCCGCTTCGGTTCCGGCACGTACCCGGGCCTGCACGTCGAGCCGCTGTTCGAGGAGGTGTTCTTTCCGGCGTGCTCGCCGACGCTGAACGGCGGCAAGCTGCCGAAGACGCCAGCCGATCTCGTGCACTACAACCTGCTGCGCTCGGACGACGAGCTGTGGCGGCCGTGGTTCGACGCGGCCGGGCTCGATACGCTGACCGAGCCGAAACGGGGGATTCTGTATCAGGATTCGTCGAACCTGCTGCTGGCCGCGATCGACGGCCAGGGCATCGCGCTCGTGCGGCGCTCGCTCGCGGTGCACGACCTGCTGGACGGGCGCCTCGTGCGCCTGTTCGACATCGACGGGCAGAGCCCGTGGCACTATTTTTTCGTGTGCCCGCCGCCGCTCGTCAACACGCCGCGCGTGCAGGCGTTCAGGACGTGGATTCTGGAGGAAGTCGCGGAATTCAGGAAGCTGTGCGACGAACTGGATGCGCGGCGCGCGGCGGGGAACGCCCCCGCCGAGCACGCGCAGGAAGGACTCAGAGCACGACCTTGACCATCGGATGGCCGGTCAGTGCGCGGTAGATGTCGTCGAGTTGCGCCTGGCTCGTCGCGCGCACGGTGATCGTGAGGCCGGTGTAGTTGCCGCCGCTCGATGCACGCTCTTCGATCTTCTCGACGTCGATCTCGTTGTCGTGGACGGCCACGACCTTGAAGATCGTGTCCTTGAACTCCGGGTGCGCCTTGCCCATGATCTTGATCGGGAAGTCGCACGGAAACTCCAGCAGCGACTCCTTCCGGGCATCGATCGCGCCGGTGACCTCGATGGTTTTGGTCGGTTCGCTCATCACTTTCTCCGGGTTAGGTCAAACTGTTCAAACTCGCGTGCCTTCGCACGCTGGTACGCGTCGTACAACGCCGCGAACACGGGGCCCGGCTTGCCGCCCTGCACGGGCAGATCGTCGAGCGACGTGACCGGAAGGATTTCCTTCGTGGCCGACGTGATCATGATCTCGTCCGCGGAGCGCAGCTCGACCTCGCTGATCTCGCGCGCGACGAACGGAATCCCGCACTCGTCGGCCAGCTGCTCGACCAGCGCGTAGCGGATCCCTTCGAGGATCCGGTTGCTGCGCGGCGGCGCGAACAGTTCGCCGTTCTTCACGACCCACACGTTCGACGACGACCCTTCCGTCACGTTGTCGTCGCGCAACTGGATCGTCTCGAACGCGTCGCGTTCGGCCGCATGCTGCGCCATCAGTACGTTGCCGAGCAGCGAAATCGACTTGATGTCGCAATGCAGCCAGCGGCGATCCTCGGCCGTCACGCAGCGCACGCCCTGTGCGCGCTCCTCCGCCGACGGCAGGCGCAGCGGGCTCGTCATCGCGAACACCGTCGGCACCGCGTTCGCCGGGAATGCGTGACCGCGCTTCGCGACGCCGCGCGTGACCTGCAGGTAGACGAGCGCGTTGGCATCGACGAGACCTTCCGCGTTCGCGGCGACCACGCGCTCGATCAGCGCACGCCAGCCGGCCGCGTCGTGCGGGTTGTCGATGCCGATCTTCTTCAGGCTGCGCGCGAGCCGGTCGAGATGCTGTTCGATCCGGAACGGCACGTGCGCGCCGTCGTGCGCATAAACGGGGACGACTTCATACACGCCATCGCCGAAGATGAACCCGCGGTCGAGCACCGGGACACGGGCTTGCGACAGCGGCACCAGCTCCTCCTGCGACGACACGCTGAGGTAGACGATCGGTTCGAATTCGGCTTGGCTCATGGCTATACCAGATGGGGATGAAGTCGTGAAAACAAAGGCCCGTCGCGCTTACTTCTTCTTGCTGAACATCAGCAGGATCGAGTCCCAGATACGTCCGAAGATACCCGCTTCCGGCACCGCCTGCAGCGCGACGACCGGGAACTCCGACAGCGTCTTGCCGTCGGCGACGATCTTCACGGTGCCGACCTGCTGGCCTTCCGCGAGCGGCGCGATCAGCGGCGCGTTCACGTCGACTTCCGTCTTGACCTTGTCGCCCAGGCCGCGCGGCACCGTCACCCACTGGTCGCCCTTCACGCCGACCTGCACGGTGTTCTCCTTGCCCTTGTAGATGCGCGGCGTCGACATCGCCTGGCCGGCCTTGAACAGGCGCACCGCGTCGAACGCGCTGTAGCCGTAGTTCAGCATCTTCATGCTGTCCTGCGTGCGGTCGTTTTCCTTCGGCTCGCCCATCATCACCGACACGAGGCGGCGCTGGCCTTCGACGCCCGGGGTCGCGCGCTTCGCCGACGCGATCAGGCAGAAGCCGGCCGCCTGCGTATGGCCCGTCTTCAGGCCGTCGACCGTCGGATCCAGCCACAGCAGCCGGTTGCGGTTGCCCTGGCGGATGTTGTTGTACTTGAATTCCTTCTCCGAGAAGATGCCGTAGTACTGCGGGAAATCGCGGATCAGGTGCGCGGACAGCTTCGCGAGGTCGCCGGCCGTCGTGTAGTGGTTCGGGTCGGGCATGCCGTTCACGTCGGCGAAGTGCGTGCCCTTCATGCCGAGGCGCGCCGCCTCGTCGTTCATCATCGTGACGAACTGCCCTTCGCTGCCGCCGACGAGTTCGGCCAGCGCGATCGCGGCGTCGTTGCCCGACTGGATGATCATCCCGTACACGAGGTCGTGCACCGACACCGGCTTGTTCGCCTCGATGAACATGCGCGACTCGTCGCGGCCGACGCGGCGCACGGCCTCGCTCGGCGTGACGATCTGCTCCATCGAGATCTTCTTCTTGTCGAGCGCCTCGAACACCAGGTAGGCCGTCATCAGCTTCGTCAGCGACGCGGGCTCGACGCGTTCGTCGGCGTTGCCCGATGCGAGCACCGTGTTGCTCGTCGCATCGACGAGCACCCACGAGCGCGCGTTCACGCCCGGCGGCGGCACGGCGCCCGGCATGAAGGTCGCGGGTGCGCCGGTGGACTGCTCGGCGGCGGCCGGCGCCGCATGCGCGGCACGGGCCTTGGCAGCGGGCTTCGCCTCGGCGACGACGATCGTCGACGCGAGCGCGACGGGCAGCATCACGCCCAGCGCGACGTTGCGCGCGGCGGTGCCGAAGGCGATGGAAGAAGCGAGGGACTTGAGGCCTTGGGGAGACAGACGCATGATCGATTCAGGCTGGTGGCAGAAAGTGCGGCGCGAAACGCGCAGGGGTTGAACGGCAAGGCGGCGGGCGTTCCGGCATGCGTCCGACTGCGTCGGACGGCGCGAAACGCGCCGGTTGGACTCGTGCGGACGCGTTCGGTTCGCGGCCGTCGCGAGCGGGCGGACAGGCGGCGAAACGAGCGCCGCATGGGCCCAGCCGGGCCGCGGGCGACGCGAAATGCGGCCATTATACGTGGCCGCGAACGGCGTTTTCGCGAACCGTGCGCGCCATCGCCGCGCGCAGGCTTCGAGAGGATAGCGCGGCTTCGTTGCGGTGAATCGCGGTCGAAGCCGCGCGAAAGGCGCGCGCAGGCGCCGTGCAAGTCGCGCCGTGCAGGCCGGCTCGTCGTGCGCGAGCGCATCGGTGCGAGCGCGTTCGAAATCGTGCGACGCGATGTCGCGCGAGCGCGCGGCATCGCAGCCGTGCGGCAGCGGCGCCGCACGACGGCTTCAGCGCGTCAACGCCACGCGTCGACGATGATGCGCTTCAGCACGTGCAGCTTGCGATGGAAGAAATGCTCGGCGCCGGGGATCACGACGACCGGCAGCTCCTGCGGCCGCGCCCAGTCGTAGACCGATCCGATCGGCACCGTGTCGTCGGTTTCGCCGTGGATCACGAGCGTGTTCTCGGGCACGTCCGCGACCTGCCAGCGGCTCGCGGCCGTGCCGACGAACACCATCCGCTCGATCGGCTCGCCCGCGTCGCGCAGCCGCTTCGCGACATGCGACAGCACGAACGTGCCGAACGAGAAGCCCGCGAGCACGAGCGGCAGGTCGGCATACGCCGGCTGCGCGCGCATGTACGCGAGCACCGCGAGCAGGTCGTCGGCCTCGCCGATGCCGTTGTCGTGCACGCCTTCGGTCGCGCCGACACCGCGGAAGTTGGAGCGATACACCACGTAGTCGAGCTGGACCAGCGTGCGCGCGAGCGTTTGCGCGACCTTGTTGTCCATCGTGCCGCCGAACAGCGGATGCGGGTGCGCGACGAGCGCGATCCCGCGCGGCGCGGCGCTGCCTTCGCGCACGGCGTCCGGCTGGTCGACCGCGATTTCGATCTGCCCGACCGGGCCGGCGATCAGCGACTTCTGCGTATGAACGTTCATTCGGGCCGCCCGCTCAGATCTTCAGGCGGTCGACGACCTTGCCGTCGCGCAGGTGCGATTCGACGATCTCGTCGATGTCGGCCTGGTCGACGTACGTGTACCACGTGCCTTCCGGGTACACGACCATCACCGGACCTTCCTCGCAGCGGTCGAGACAGCCGGCCTTGTTGATGCGAACCTTGCCGGGCCCCGCGAGACCGAGTTCCTTCACGCGCTTTTTCGCGTATTCCTGCATGGTCTGCGCATCGCATCGCGCGCAGCTCGGACGCTCGGCGCCCGGTTCGCGCTGGTTCAGGCAGAAGAAGACGTGGTGCTGGTAGTAGGAATCCATGATGATGGTGACGAGCGGCCCGGCACGCTGCCGGGCGGAAAGAGGGGCGATTGCCGTCGCGCGCGGCAACGGATGTGCGGACGATTATAACGACCGGCGCGCGCCGCTGCCGGGCCGCGCCGGCGAACGCGCCGCGGCCGGCACGCCGTGCGCTGTCCCGCCGTGCCACTGCCCGCTGTCCCGCTGTCCCGCTGTCCCGCTTTGCCCGCGGTTGGCGTCAGCGCCGCAGCGCGCGCGGCAGCCACGCATGCTCGACCCGCTGCCCGAGCCAGATCAGCGCCGCGTAGGGCCAGATCCATGCGAGCCAGCGCGCGATGCTGTTGAAGTGCACGTAGCGGCCCTGCCGCCAGCCGGACAGCGTGAAGTCGAAGAACGGATTGACGGGCAGCAGGTTGACCAGCGCGACGCCGGCCAGCAGCGCGACGGACGCGAGCATCGCGCGCCATGGCGCCGGCACGCGCAACGCGACCAGCGCCGCCGCGAAGCCGAGCTCGATGCCGAGCCGCGCGCCGGGCGTCGCCCACACGACGACGAGGCCGGTGCGCGACTGCATGAAGGTCGCGGCCGCCTTCAGCGCGAGCGTCGCCGCGACGAACGCGATCAAGAGGCGCACGCGCGGCGCGCTCGCGCGCATCGCGAGCGACGCGATCGCCAGCGCGGCGAACAGCATCAGCCCGCCGAGCGCGGCCTCCCACGCGGAGTCGGACAGCCAGCCGTCGACGCGCTCCGGCCATTCGCTGACGCGCCATGCGGCCGGCAGCCACGCGAGCAGCGCGTCCTGCATCGAACCGTCGGCGCGCTCCCACAGCGCGGCCGGCCAGTCGCCGATGCCGAACAGGAACGGGGAAGGAAACAGGATGGCGAACGGCCACAATGCGGCGAGCAGCAGCGGCGTCGCGCCGTCGGCTTCGAACCACGCGAAGCGCAGCCGCCGCAGCGCGCCGCGATCGAGCAGCGCGCCGGTGGCCGGGGCCGCGAGCGCGGCGCCGAGCAGCGCGCCGAGCGCGTTGGCGCCGAGATCGAGATTGGACGCGACGCGCGTCGGCAGATAAGTCTGCAGCGCCTCCATCGATCCCGACAGCAGCACGCCGAGGCCGCACACGATCAGCGTCGCGGCGACGCCGCGCCGGCGCGGATGCAGCGCGAGCACGCCGAGCGCACCGAACGGCATATAGCCGAGCACGTTGGTGACCACGTCGAACGCGGTCACATAGCGCTGCATCGGCGCGAACAGATAGTCGAACGGCCCGATGCCGACCGACATCCAGCCGTGGAACGGATACAGCGATGCATAGACGATGAGCGCCGCGTACGCGGCGAACGCCTGCCGCGCAAGCGCCGACGCGCGCGGCGTGCCCGGCGCGCTCATCGCGGCTGCGCCGGATGCGTCACGGGTTGCCCGCGTACGCCTGCACGCCGGCCCATGCGGCGATCTGCGACACCAGCTCGTCGCTCGCGGCCGCGAGCGCCCGCGCGCCGCCGGCCGCATCGGGCGTGCTCGACGGCGCGCGCGCGACGAACGTGCGCTGGCCGAGCACCTTGCCGTCCTGCATCAGCGTCGCGCGTGCGGTGACCGCGCCGTGGCTCTGCGACTGGCCGTCGAACACCTGCTCGAATTCGTTCAGGTCGACCTTCAGCGTCGGCGCGCGCACGCCGTCGGAGCCTTCGAGCACCGCGCCGCGCGACGATAGCGCGCCGCGCAGCCGCTGCGTGAGCAGTTGCGCGGGCGGCGCGGTCCAGCGGCTGTCGCGATAGACGGCCATGCGCTGCGCATCCGCATACGCGAGGCGGTAGACGAACTTGTCGGTATCGAGCGCCTCCGGCGCGGCGACGTCGAGCACCTTCAGCGCGGGGCCCGTGCCGGCGGTCACGACCGGCGCGGCCGGCCCGAGGTCGTAGCGGATGTTCGACAGCGCCGCGCTGTTGCCCGCGCAACCGGCGGCCAACACGAGCGTGAGCATCGCGAGCGCGGCCGCGGCCGGACGCAGCGCGCGATCAAGGATTCGTGGCATGACATGTTCCTGCATGTGGTTGACGGTTTCGATGGCGTGACGGCCCGGCCTCGTTGCGGGCCGCACGGCCGATGGGCGCGCGATCCGCGTCATTTGCCGGCCGCCGCGCCCGCGCCCGGCCAGACGAAGCCCGCTTCGCCGGGCCCGGGCGCGGAACCGGGCGAACCGAACAACAGACTGCTCGGATTGCGGCCGAGTTCACCGGCGACGTCCTTCAATTGCCGCGACGCATCGCCGACGTTGCCCGCCAGCGCGTTGAAACGCGGCAGCGTGTCGTACTGGACCCGCGCGTTCAGGTCGTTCAGCGCGACGCCGACCTGCTCGGCGGCCGTGCCGGCCTTGTTCAGGTTCGCGACCAGCGGCCCGTTCGGCTGCATCAACGTGTTCGCCGACGCCATCGTGCGATCGACCTGGCGCATCGTCTCCGGCAGCGCGGCGACCGCCGGCGCGAGCTGCTTCGACAGCGTCGCCGCGCCGTCCGCCGCGTGCTGCAGGCTTTCGGCCGTCGCGCGCAATTGCTCGCGCATCTCCGGCGACATCATCTCGTTCGCGCTTTTCGCCGCCTGCTCGAACTGCCGCAGCAGCACGTCGCCGCGCTCCTGGAGCTGGTCGAACAGGCTCGGGCGCATCGGGATCTGCGCGATCGCCTTCGGCGACGACGGCAGCGGCGCGAGGTCGCGGCCGGTATCCTCGAGCTGCACGAACGCGATGCCCGTCACGCCCTGGAAGCCGAGACTGCCGTAGGTCGACTGCGTGATCGGCGCATCGTGGTCGACGAGGATCCGGATGCGGATCTGGCCCGGATGCGTGCGGTCGAAGCCGATCGACTGCACCTTGCCGACGTCGAGGCCGCGAAAGCGCACGGCCGCATCGGGAAACAGCCCCGTCACGTTGGTGCGCGCGAGCAGGTCGTACGGCACGCGCACGGTGCGATCGACGTTGAACCAGAACACGGTGCCCGCGATCGCGAGCGTCAGTGCGATCGTGAACAGGCCGGCCCAGAACGCATGTGATTTGTTTTCCATTCGCGGATTCCTTGCTTCTTGCCTGGCTTACAACTCGACGCTCGACAGCGCCGGTTCGAGGGCCGCCTTCGGCAGCTTCGCGCGCCGCTCCGGGGGCAGCGCCTGCAGCGCGCGGCGCCCGCGCAGCCCCAGGAAATATTCGTGGATGAACGGATGGTCGACGTTCGCGGCTTCCTCGACGGGCGCGGCGACCAGCACCTTGCGGTCGGCCAGCACCGCGACGCGCGTCGACAGCGCGACCATCGTGTCGAGATCGTGCGTCACCATCACGACCGTCAGACCGAGCGTGCGGTGCAGCGTCGCGATCAGCTCGACGAACTCGTCGGACGCCTGCGGGTCGAGGCCGGCGGTCGGCTCGTCGAGGAACAGCAGCTCGGGCTCGAGCGCGATCGCGCGCGCGATGCCGACCCGCTTCACCATCCCGCCCGACAGCGCGGCCGGCATCTTCGATGCATGCTTGCACGGCAGCCCGACCATCTCGAGCTTCAGCATCACGATGTCGTGCAGCAGGTCGGGCGGCACGCGGCCGAGCTCGCGCAGCGGCTGCGCGACGTTGTCGAAGACCGTCATCGACGAGAACAGCGCGCCCTGCTGGAACAGCATCCCCGAGCGCGTGCGCATCATCCGCGCGGTCGCGGCGTCGATCTGCGACGTATCCTCGCCGAACACCTTGATCGTGCCCGACGTCGGCCGCTCGAGGCCGAGGATCTGCCGCACCAGCGTCGTCTTGCCGGAGCCCGAGCCGCCGACGATCGACACGATCTCGCCGCGCCGCACGTCGAAGTCGAGCTTCTGGTGAACGATGTTGCGCCCGTAGCGCTTCGTCAGGTTGCGCACCTCGATCACGAGGTCGTCGCCGGGCGCGGCCGCCGGCGTGCCGACCGCACCCGCGCTGATCGCCGCGGCGTGTGCGGCGGTTTCGTTCGACGCGCTCATCCGAGCCCCACGTTCTGGAACAGGATCGCGAACACCGCATCGGCGAGGATCACGACCGTGATCGACGTGACGACGGACGTGGTCGTGCCTTCGCCGAGGCTCTGCGAGTTCGCCTTGATGCGGAAGCCGAAATGGCAGGCGACCAGCGCGATCAGCATGCCGAACACGACGCCCTTGCCGATGCCGATGTACAGGTTCGCGATCGGCACGACGCCCGGCAGCGAACGCACGAAATAGTTGACGTCGATCCCGAGCACCAGCTTCGCGGCGAGCGCGCCGCCCGTCAGCGCGATGATGTTGGTCCACATCACGAGCAGCGGCATCGCGACGCCGAGCGCGAGCACGCGCGGCAGGATCAGCCGCAGCCCGTGCGGGATGCCCATCACGCGCATCGCGTCGAGTTCTTCGGTCACGCGCATCACGCCGATCTGCGCGGTGATCGCGGAGCCCGAGCGGCCCGCGACGAGGATCGCCGACAGCACCGGCCCCAGCTCGCGGATCACCGACAGCCCGAGGATGTTCACGATGTAGCGGTTCGCGCCGAACATCTGCAGCTGCTGCGCGGACAGGTAGCTGAGCACGATGCCGATCAGGAACGCGACCAGCGCGGTGATCGGCAGCGCCTGCGTGCCGGCGCTGTAGATGTTCGCCGAGGTTTCCTTCCACGGCATCGTCTTCGGGTGGCGCAGCACCGACAGCGCGTCGAGGATCACGAGGCCGAACATCGCGATGCCGCCCTGCAGGTGTTCGCCGAACGCGAAGATCCCCAGGCCGAGGCGCGTGACGGGATCGAAGCGCACGACGCGCTCGGGCGCCTCGCGCTGGCTGTCGAGGCGTTCGATCCGCTCGAAGATCGTGCGCTGCGTGGCGCTCAGCTCGACGCCGGCCGGCAGCTTGCGGCCCCACACGCGCCACAGCGCCTGGCCGCCGACGTGGTCGAGCCGCTCGATGCCGGACAGATCCCATGCGCTGACGCGCCCGGACGCGATGCCCGCGACGCGGCGCGCGACCGCGCCACGGTTGCGGGCGAGCGCGAGCGCGGTCCACTGGCCGTACAGGCGCACCGTCTGGCCCTGACCGCCGGCGTCGACCGACAGGCCGGGAGGAGTCTCGAAGTCCACGGGCGGGTTGTTTGCAAAAGGATGACAGCGGCCATTGTAGCGAACCGCCCGGCGCCGCGACGTGAGGATTTCCGCCGGGGCGCGCGGCCCGGGCAGGCCGCCGCGCGTCCGCCGCGCAACCTTTCATTCTGCCGTCACGTTTCCTTTCGATACTCTCACGCGCCGCACATCAGGCCGTCGGCACCCGCGCCGCGCTCCCGCCGCGCATCTCGCGACTCATAGAACAGAACCCCGAACAGGACAACCGATGCGTCTTCCCCCGCTTTCCCGCCGCCGCGCGACCGGCGCCGCCGCGCTCGCCAGCCTCGCCTTCGTCGTCGCCGGCTGCGGCGGCGACGACGTCGCCGCGCCGCCGTCGCAGACGCCGGCCGAGGCGCCCGCCGGCACGACCGCCACGCTCGCGCTGCTCGAAACGACCGACCTGCACACCAACGTGCTGTCGTACGACTATTTCAAGCTCGCCGCCGACAACTCGCTCGGCTTCGAGCGCGTGTCGACGCTGATCGCGCAGGCCCGCGCGCAGTATCCGAACACGCTGCTGCTCGACAACGGCGACACGATCCAGGGCACCGCGCTGTCGGACTACCAGGCGCTCGTGAAGCCGCTCGGCTGCGACCAGACGCTCGCGATCTACAAGGTGATGAACGCCGCGAAGTTCGACGGCGGCGGGATCGGCAACCACGAGTTCAACTACGGGCTGCCGTACCTGTCGCAGGTGACCGGCAACACGTTCGACGTCGACGGGCTGCCGGCGCCCGCGCAGCAGAAGAAGTGCGCGGGCCCGAACTTCCCGCAGGTGCTCGCGAACGTGATCAGCGCGAAGACCAACGCGCCGCTGTTTACGCCGTACACGATCCTCACGCGCACGGTGACGGCCGTCGCGCCCGACGGCAAGACGGTCAGCGCGCCGGTGAAGGTCGGCATCATCGGCTTCACGCCGCCCGCGATCATGAACTGGGACAAGCGCTGGCTCGACGGCAAGGTCTACACGACCGGGCTGAAGGAAGCGGCCGAGAAGTACGTTCCGGAGATGCGCGCGAAGGGCGCCGATCTCGTCGTCGCGATCTCGCACGGCGGCCTCGACAATTCCGCGTACTCGCCGACGATGGAAAACGGCAGCTGGTGGCTGTCGAAGGTGCCCGGCATCGACGCGATGCTGATCGGCCACTCGCACCAGGTGTTCCCCGACGCGAACAGCACCGTGGCGCAGTTCAACCTGCCGGGCGTCGACAAGGTCAAGGGCACCGTCAACGGCGTGCCGACCGTGATGGCCAACTACTGGGGCAAGCATCTCGGCGTGATCAAGCTCGGCCTGAAGTTCGACGGCAAGAGCTGGAGCGTCGACCAGTCGCTGACGACCGTCGAGGCGCGGCCGATCCAGAACGCGGACAAGAGCTACGTCGCCGCCGATCCGTCGGTATCCGCCGCGATCGCCGCCGAGCATCAGGCGACGATCGACTACGTGAAGACGCCGATCGGCTCGACCGACTACCGGATGAACTCGTACTTCGCGGACGTCGGCGATCCGGGCGCGATCCAGATCGTCAACGAGGCGCAGGCCGACTACGTGAAGACCTACGTGCAGGCGAACCTGCCGCAATACGCGTCGCTGCCGGTGCTGTCGGTCAGTGCGCCGTTCAAGAGCGGCTTCGGCGGCGGCAGCGACTACACCGACGTCGCGCCGGGCGCACTCGCGATCAACAACGCGGCCGACCTGTACCTGTATCCGAACACCGTGTACGCGGTGAAGGTGAGCGGCAGCGACGTGAAGAACTGGCTCGAGACGGCCGCGAAGCGCTTCAACACGATCGACCCGGCGAAGGCGACCGTGCAGCCGCTCGTCAGCAGCTTCCCCGGCTACAACTTCGACATGTTCACGTCCGCCGATCTCGCGTACGAAATCGACGTCACGCAGCCGGTCGGCAGCCGGATCCGGAACCTCGCGTACAAGGGCGCGCCGATCGACCCGAACGCGCAGTTCATCGTCGCGACCAACAACTACCGCGCGAGCGGCGGCGGCAACTTCCCGGGACTCGACGGCAGCAAGACGATCTTCGCGTCGCCGGACGCGAACCGCGACGTGCTGATCGCGTTCATCAAGAAGCGCGGCGCGATCACGCGCGCAGCCGACGGCGCGCAGCGCAGCTGGCGCTTCACGAAGCTCGCGAGCTCGGTTGCGCACGTGCGGTTCACATCCGCGCCGAACCGCCTCGGCGACGCGACGGCAGCCGGGCTGACGGGTATCACGCAGGTCGCGGCCGACGACGGGTCGGGCAAGAACCTCGCGATCTACGAGATCGACCTCACGCAATGACCATGAGACCCGCGATGCAACCGATCCGGACGATGCGGCCGGCCGAGGCCGGCTTCAGCGCTGCCGCGCGGCGCCTGCTGCGTGCGAAGCTTCCGCCGGCCGCGCTGCTCGCGGCGGCGGCCATGACCGTCGCGGCTGCCGCCGCGGCGACCGGCTGGCGCGCCGCCGGCCCCGCGCCGAGCGCCGCGCAGATCGACGAATGGCAGGTAATGGTCGCGCAGGCCGCCGAACCGCACGCGCTCGCGCAGTTGCGCACCCTCGCACGGCGTGGCTCGGGCGACGCGCAGGCGGCGCTCGGGATCGCGCTCGTCGATGCGCGCGAACCGGTGCTGCGCGACGAAGGCCGCGGCTGGCTCGAAACCGCCGCGCAGGCCGACGGGCAAGCCGACGCGCCGGCGGCACGGCGCGCGCAGCTCGCGCTCGGCAAGGCGCTGCTGCTCGGCAGCGGCGACCTCCCGAAGGACTACGCACGCGCCCGCGCGCTGCTGGGTGCCGCCGCCGCACACGGCGATCCGGCCGCCGCTTACTACCTCGGGCTGATCTATCGCAGCGGCTACGGCATCGCGGCCGACCCCGTGCAGGCTGCGCACTGGTTCGCGCTCGCGGCGCGCGCCGGCATCCCGGCCGCGGACTTCATGCTCGCGAACGCGTACCGCGACGGCAGCGGCGTGCCGCGCGACGACGCGCGCGCACTCGCGCTGTATCGCCGCGCGGCGCAACACGAGCTGCCGGAGGCCGTGCAGACGCTCGCGATGGCATATCGCAACGGCGAGCTGGGGCTCAAGCCCGACGCGGACGAATTCCACGCGCAGTGGATCGAGACCGCGCATGCGTTGAAGCATCCGGTGGTTGCGCCTTGACGGCCGTTTGGCCGGGCGGGTGCGAGCGTGACCTGGCCGAACGGTGGTTGCTTCGCATGCGTCGTCCGCGCGGCGTCGGTGGCGCTACGTTCCTCGTTCTCGGTCCGCCAAGGCCCGGCGTTGAAGGCAAAGCGCCGCTCGCCCCCGAGGTGATGTCCGAACACGACATCAACGCGCTCGAGCGGATCGAGAAGCGGCACTGAGCCGCGCCGTGTCGTCCTGCAGGTTGCGCTCGCCCGCCAGCGCGCACCAACGCCCCCTGTCGCTACAATAGGCGCCATGAACGCCCCCACCTCCTCCGACACGCCCGATTCCGGCGACGCGCACATCGCGCGCGGCCGGCTCGAGGCGCACCTGGATGCCGCGCCGCGCGCGTGGCCGCTCGACATCGTCGCCGCCACCGGCTCGACCAACGCCGACGTCGCGGCGCGCCTGAAGGCGCTGCCGCGCACGGCGAACGCGCTACCCGCGCCGCTCGTGCGCGTCGCATTCGAGCAGACGGCCGGCCGCGGCCGGCAAGGCCGCCCATGGTTCGCGCAGCCCGGCAACGCACTGCTGTGCTCGGTCGGCTGCATCGTGCCGCGTCCCGTCGACGCGCTCGGCGGCCTGAGCATCGCGATCGGCGTCGCGCTCGCGGAAGGGCTCGCCGCGCTGCCGCTCGATGCCCGCACGCGC
Organism: Burkholderia sp. SR8; assembly: GCF_052851275.1. Lineage (NCBI taxonomy): Bacteria > Pseudomonadati > Pseudomonadota > Betaproteobacteria > Burkholderiales > Burkholderiaceae > Burkholderia > Burkholderia sp. SR8. Next base: position 53,006 of record NZ_JAULUC010000014.1, on the reverse strand, counting down.
GTCGCGCTCAAATGGCCGAACGACCTGCTGCTGACGGCCACCGACGACGGCACGCCGCGCATCGTCGGCAAACTGGCCGGGATCCTGATCGAAACCGTATGGACCACCGCCGATGCGACCGCCGTCGTGATCGGCTTCGGCATCAACGTGCGCGGCGCGGAAGCCGTCGCCGCGCAGGTCGACGCGCTGCGCGCACGCGAAGCGGCGCTCGCGAGCGGGCTGCCGCCGGCCGCGCTGTCGACCGCCTGCGCGTCGGCGAACCTGACCGACACGCTCGCGGCGGCGCTGAACGCACTGACGCCCGCACTCGCGCAGTTCGGCACCGACGGGCTCGCGCCGTTCCTGCCGCGCTGGCACGCGCTGCATGCGTATGCGGGGCGCGAGGTCGTGCTGCTCGAACAAGGCGTCGAACGCGTGCGCGGCATCGCGACGGGCATCGATGCGACCGGCCAGCTGCTGCTCGACACGCCGGACGGCGTGCAGGCGATCGCGGCCGGCGACGTATCGCTGCGCGAAGCGCAATGAGCGGCACGCATCTGCTGATCGACGCCGGCAACAGCCGGATCAAGTGGGCGCTCGCCGACGCGCAGCGCACGCTCGCCGACACCGGCGCGTTCGGCCACGCGCGCGACGGCGGTGCCGATCCCGACTGGTCGACGCTGCCGCGTCCGCGCGATGCATGGATCTCGAACGTCGCGGGCCCCGACGTGGCCGCGCGGCTCGACGCGCTGCTCGACGCGCGCTGGCCGGGGCTGCCGCGCACGACGATCCGCTCGCGGCCCGCCCAATGCGGCGTGACGAACGGCTATACGACACCCGAACAGCTCGGCAGCGATCGCTGGGCCGGGCTGATCGGCGCGCGCGCGGCGTTTCCCGGCGAACACCTGCTGATCGCGACGTTCGGCACGGCGACGACGCTCGAAGCGCTGCGCGCGGACGGCCGTTTCACCGGCGGGCTGATTGCGCCGGGCTGGGCGCTGATGATGCGCGCGCTCGGCACGCACACCGCGCAATTGCCGACGTTGACCACCGACATCGCGAGCGGCCTGCTCGCGGGCGCGCACGCGGAGCCGTTCCAGGTCGATACGCCGCGCTCGCTATCGGCCGGCTGCCTGTACGCGCAGGCGGGGCTGATCGAACGCGCGTGGCGCGATCTCGCCGACGCGTGGCAGGCGCCGGTGCGGCTCGTGCTCGCAGGCGGTGCGGCGGACGACGTCGCCCGCGTGCTGACGCTGCCGCATACGCGGCACGATGCGTTGATCCTGTCGGGGCTTGCGCTGATCGCTGCAGAAGCGGCGGCGCAGGATTGACCGACAACCGGCCGGCATCGCGCCGGCCGTGTCGACGCAAGCCCGTTGCGGGCTTCGTCACGGTGACGACGGGAACACGGCGCCGCGGGCTGCGCCCATGCAGACAGCCGGCCGCCCGAAGCGGCACCGGCTGCGGCGACGATGCCGGCCACACGGCCGGTCGAACGACTGAACGACTGAATGACGACGAGGGGTTTCGACGATGCTGCGCTGGCTGATCGCTGTTCTCTTTCTCGCCAACATGCTCGCCTTCGTGGCCGTGCGCGGCGTGTTCGGCCCGGTGCCGGCCGCCGGCCCGCGCGAGCCGGGCGTGCTGTCCCGGCAGGTGCAGCCGGCCGCGCTGCATGCGATGCCGCTCATGCAAGCGACCGACCAGCCGGTGATCGGCGCGCCGATCGCCGCACCGGGCGTCACCGCCGAGCCGCTGCCGGCGTCCGCGCCCTGACCGCGCGGCCCATGCGTCAGGACTGCTGCGCGCGAACCTTCTTCAGCAGCGCGGTCGTCGAGCGATCGTGCTCGAACGGAATCGCGAGCGCACGCCCGCCCCAGCCGCGCACGATCGCCGATTCCGGCAGCGCGTCCATGTCGTAGTCGCCGCCCTTCACGAGGATGTCCGGACGGACGGCCTCGATCAGCGACACCGGCGTCTTTTCCTCGAACTTCACGACCCAGTCGACGCTTTCCAGCGCCGCGAGCAGCGCCATCCGGTCTTCCTCGCGATTGATCGGACGGTCGTCGCCCTTGCCGAGCATGCGCACCGACGCATCGCTGTTCACGCCGACGATCAGGCATGCGCCGAGCGCCTTCGCGTCGGCGAGATACGTGACGTGGCCACGGTGCAGGATGTCGAACACGCCGTTCGTGAACACGACGGGCGAAGACAGCGACGCGCGCAGGGCAACCAGCGCGTCGCGGGTGATCAGCTTGCGTTCAAAGGTAGCGGGCATGATGGATATCGGATGAAGTGAGCGGCGCGCGGTGCGCGCCGCGACGGAATCTGGCGGCGCCAGATAAAAAGCCCGCCGGATGATCGGGCGGGCCTCATGGTCCGGATGGATTCGGATGCACCGCGGCGACTGCGGCCGGCGTCATCTCACGCCGGCTGCGCCGCCGCGCGGCGTCAGGCCGGTTGCGCGGCGGACGACGGGCCGCTGTCGGACTGCAGGCGGCTGGTGACTTCCTTGCGGTAGCGGTTCAGCTCCTGCGCGGTCGCGAACGTGCGCTCGAACAGGATCGACAGGTTGTGCAGGATCCGTTCGACGACCTTCTTTTCCCATTCGCCGTCGAAGCGGATCTGCTCGTCGAGCCAGCGCTCGAGCCATTCCGGATCGGGCAGGCGCGACTGCACGGTGTCGCGCGGGAACAGCGCCTGGTTCACGTGCAGGTTGGTCGGGTGCAGCGGCTTCTCGGTGCGGCGCGCCGACGCCATCAGCACGCCGATTTTCGCGAACGCCGCGCGCGCGACGTCGCCGCAGTTGTTCAGCGCCTTCTTCATGTAGCGCAGGTACGCGCCGCCATGGCGCGCTTCATCGCGCGAGATCGTTTCGTAGATGTGCTTGATGACCGGCTCGGTGTGCCAGTCGGCCGCGCAGCGATACCAGTGGTTCAGGCGGATCTCGCCGCAGAAGTGCAGCATCAGCGTCTCGAGCGGCGGCGCCGGGTCGAACTCGAAGCGCACCGCGTGCAGCTCCTCTTCGGTCGGCACCATTTCCGGCCGGAAGCGGCGCAGGTATTCCATCAGCACGAGCGAATGCTTCTGCTCTTCGAAGAACCATACGCTCATGAACGCGGAGAAATCGCTGTCGTGCTGGTTGTCGCGCAGGAACATTTCCGTCGCGGGCAGCGCCGACCATTCGGTGATCGCGTTCATCTTGATCGTCTTCGCCTGCTCGTCGGTGAGCAGCGAAGCGTCGAACTTGTCCCACGGAATGTCCTTCTCCATGTCCCAGCGGACAGCTTCGAGCGACCTGTAAAGTTCCGGATAAAGCATGGTGTTCATGATGGTCCCACCCCTGTTCTGCGCAATGCGACTTCTCTAAACGTGACTGTTGCCGCGTGGGCGCGCGAGCGCGCTTTTTTGCAGCCAAGACTCTAATTTTACGCGTGAATCCCGCCCCCGGACGCACATTCCGCGTCCGGCAGCCGGGCGGCCGCGCCGCCGCCGTGCGGCACGCCGCGGCCCCGCTCCGCTCGAACGGAACCGACCGCGCGTGCCTGATGTGGGGGCCGGAGCAAGCCGGCTCGGTGGCGAGCCCGCCACGGCGCCACGCGGCTCCCTGAAAGGATTCCGGCGCGGCCGCCTGCCCGGCGGGCTGTTCGATATGGTGTATACGGCGGCGGCCATGATAGCACGCGCGCATGACGGTTCCGAGACGCCGGCCCGTTGGCGCGGCGCCCGCGAGGGTGCGGCGATCGGTCGCGGCGCGCGTCGCGAAAATGCAACCGATATGTAAGCTGCCGCTCGTTGGGTGCCCCGCTCGTTGGGTGCCCCGCTCGTTGGGTGCCCCGCTCGTTGGGTGCCCCGCTCGTTGGGTGCCCCGCTCGTTGGGTGCCCCGCTCGTTGGGTGCCCCGCTCGTTCCCGTGCCCCGCTCGTTCCGGTGCCCCGCCGCCGTTCCGGGTGCCGCCGGCCGCGTCAGACCCGCATTTCCCCGGCCGCACGCCCGTCTTCCTGCGACATGCCGGCCGCCGGCGCGCTGCCGCCGTCGGCCCGCGCGATCCAGTCGGCGAGCGTGTCGCGCTGTGCGCGCCCGTCGCGGTAGCCGAGCTCGATCAGTTCGCGCGTGAACGCTTCCTCGAACAGCAGGTAGCTCGCGAACGACGCGCCGGCCGGCTGGCTGCCGCCGATCGCGCCGAGCAGCCCGCGCATCGTTGCCGGCATCTGCTTCAGGTGCTTCGCGGCGATCAGTTCGATGCGCTCGGACGGTGCGATCGCGAGCACGTCCACGTGCCGCCAGCCGCTGTCCACTTCGACCTGATGCGGCAGGTGCTCGATCATCCGGTTGATGTGCTCGATCCGCTCGATGTCCGAGCCGATCGAGTCGAGAAACACGCTCGCGAGCACCTGCTGGCCGATCTGCGCGGGTGTCGGGTAGCCGCGCACCCGTCCCGAGCCGTTCGCGGCCGGAATCTCGGGTCGCGGATCGGCCGCGCCGATCACGACGATCCGGTCCGCGCCGAAGTGGATCGCCGGGGACAGCGGCGCGACCTGCCGGATCGACCCATCGCCGAAATACTCGATCTGCCCGTCGAGCACCAGCGGCACCGCAGGGAACACGAACGGAATCGCCGACGACGCGAGCAGGTGCGACGCCGACAGGTCGACGAGCCGCGCGGTGCGCTGCGCGCGCCGCCATGCCTGGATCGGTTCGGCCGCCTGGTAGAAGGTCAGGTGCCGGCCGCTCGAATAGCTGAGCGCCGTCACGGACAGCGCATGCAGCAGCCGCGCCTCCAGCATCTGCTCGATCCGGTGAAAGCTCAGCTCGCGCTGCAGCAGGTGCGCGAGCGGCGCGTTGTCGAGCAGCCCGCGCGGCGAACGGCGCGCCGCCCAGCCGAAGCTCATCGCCGCCAGCCAGCGGGCGCCGGCCGCGGCGATGCCGAGCCAGTCGGTGCGATACACGTAGTCGGCGCGCAGCGGCTCCCAGAATTCGAGCAGGCGCCGCACGCCGTGCGAGAAATCGTCCGCGTGGCTCGCGATCGACGTCGCATTGATCGCGCCGGCCGACGACCCGCACACGACCGTGAACGGCACCGTATGCCGGTGCGGATCGGCCTCGCGCGCGATCTCGGCCAGCGCCTTCAGTACGCCGACCTGGTAGGCGGCGCGGGCGCCGCCCCCCATCAGAACGAGCGCGAGCCGCATGATCGACCTGCTATCCGGTTCGCGTCACGTCGAGCGCTTCGGCGGACGCGTTTCCGGCGACGACGCGGCGGCGGCGCGCGCGGCGGCCGAGCCGGCCGGCTTCGCACGCTTCGCGGCCGGCTTGCGTGCCGCAGCAGCGGCCGGTGCGGGCGCTTCTTCCCGCGCAGCCGCTGCGGCTTGCCCGGGCGACGCGTCGGCCGGCCCTGCGGGCTGCGCGCCCGGCTGCGTCATCGCGAGGCTCGCGAGCTGGTTGAACTGCGCCTGCAGCAGGTTCCACCAGCCGGACGGGTCGAACGCCTGCTGCGCGGCGTCGCCGGGCGGCGGCGCGTCGGCTGCAGCTGCGTCCGGCGCGGGCTGCGCATCGGCGCGCGGCGCGGAAGCCGCTTGCGCGGCCGCGACCGCCGCTTCTTCGGCCGCCGACATCGAGCTCTGCGCAAACGCGCCGAATGCGCGCAGCGTCGCGAGCGTCGCACGCTGCACCTCGAGCGCCTGGATCGCCGACTGCAGCATGCCGAGGTTGAGCTTCAGCCATTGCTCGACCGCGCGCAGATCGGTGATCCGCTTGTCGAGTTCCTCGACGCTCGTGAGCGGCGCCATCATGTCGGACATGCTCGACAGCGACGGCGGCAGCCCCGATGCGGCGCCCGGAAACGACGCCATCCCGCCGAACGGCGACATCCGCATCATGTCCCACATCCGGTCGAGCATGTCGGCAGGCTTGAAACCGGCAAAGCCGGCGAAAGGATTGGAGCCGGAGGCATCGTTCGTCATACGGGCATCCTGGTTGACTGGTGGGCGAAGCGGCCGGCACGGCAGGTGCGGCCGCCCTTGGTTCGATGATAGCGCGTCAGAACGGCGCGCCGCCCGGGAAGTCCGGCGCGCGCCGCTCGCGCAGCGAACGGATGCCTTCCTGCACGTCGGGCCCCGAGAAACCCATGAATTCGAGCGCGAGCGACGTATCGAACGCCGGCCCCGCGCTGCGCAGCCAGTTGTTCAGCGCGTACTTGGTCCAGCGGATCGCCGTCTGCGAACCGTGCGCGAGCCGCTGCGCGACTTCGTACGCCTTCGGCAGCAGGTCGGCCGGCTCGACGGCGAGCGACACGAGGCCGATCCGCTCGGCCTCCTCGCCGCTCACCGGTTCGCACAGCAGCAGGTAGTACTTCGCCTTCGCCATCCCGCACAACAGCGGCCACACGATCGCCGCATGATCGCCGGCCGCGACGCCGAGCCGCGTATGGCCGTCGATGATGCGCGCATCCTTCGCGGCGATCGAGATGTCGGCGAGCAGCCCGGCGACGAGCCCCGCGCCGACGGCCGGCCCGTGCATCGCCGACACGATCGGCTTGCTGCAGTTGATCACGTTGTAGACGAGGTCGCGCGCTTCGCGCCAGACGCGCGCGCGCACGTCGAAGTCGTTCGCCATCGACTCGACGAGCGCGAGATCGCCGCCCGCCGAAAAGCCCTTGCCCTCGCCGCGGATCACCGCGACGCGCGTGTCGGGATCGCGGTCGACGTCGCGCCAGATGTCGGCGAGCTCGCGGTGCATGCGTTCGTTCGCGGTCGCGAGGCCGCTGCGGTTCGCGCCCTCGCCGCTCATCACGATGTCGAGCACGCCGTGCTCGCGGCGCGTCACTTTCAGTGCTTCGTAACCGCTGTATGCGGCGAGATCGGCCATGCGCAGCTCCGGGTTCTTGAAACGCGTTGAACGTTTGAAACGCTTGAATCGAGTGTAGCCAAGCCCGCGCGGGCAAACATCGGGCGAAACCCGGCGCGCGGACCGCGGCCGGGTGTCGCGCGCAGTCGCGCGTGCGTCAGGCCGCGCCGTCGGGCGGCGCGACCGACTGCTCGATCGCGCCGAAGATCGACTTGCCGGCCGCGTCGAACATCTCGATGCGCACGGTGTCGCCATAGCGCATGAATTCGGTCTGCGGCGCGCCGTGCTCGATCGTCTCGAGGCAGCGCTTCTCGGCGATGCAGCAGTAGCCGCGCTTCGCGTCCTTGTTCGACACGGTGCCCGAGCCGACGATCGAACCGGCGCGCAGGTTGCGCGTCTTCGCCGCATGCGCGATCAGCTGGCCGAAGTGGAACACCATGTCGGTGCCCGCATCGGGCTGGCCGACCTTCCGGCCGTTCCAATGGACGATCATCGGCCGGTGCACGCGGCCTTCGCGCCATTCGTCGCCGAGCTCGTCGGGCGTCACGGCGACCGGTGCGAACGCGGTGGCCGGCTTGCTCTGGAAGAAGCCGAAGCCCTTCGCGAGTTCGGCCGGGATCAGGTTGCGCAGCGACACGTCGTTCACGAGCGTGACGAGCCGCACCGACTTCAGCGCGTCGTCGGGCGATGCGCTCATCGGCACGTCGCCGGTGATCACCGCGACCTCGGCCTCGAAGTCGATGCCCCACTCCTCGGACGGGCACACGATGTCGTCGCGCGCGCCGAGGAAATCGTCGCTGCCGCCCTGGTACATCAGCGGATCGGTCCAGAACTCCGGCGGCATCTCGGCACCGCGCGCGCGGCGCACGAGCTCGACGTGGTTCACGTATGCGGAGCCGTCGGCCCACTGGAACGCGCGCGGCAGCGGCGCCATGCAGTTCGCCGGATCGAACGCGAACGCATTGCGTGCGCGGCCGTGGTTCAGCGCGTCGTACAGGTCGCGCAGTTGCGGCGCGTAGAACGCCCAGTCGTCGAGGACGCGCTGCAGCGTCGGCGCGATCGCGTCGGCGATCGCCGCGGTGTGCAGGTCGCGCGACACGACGATCAGCTGGCCGTCGCGCGTGCCGTCCTTCAGCGATGCAAGTTTCATGGGGTATCTGCCGTTGTAGTGACGATGGAGGGAATCTATTTTACGATGGTGAATCCGTGCGGCGCGCCACGATCGTGCATGCCGTTTCCGTCCCGACCCTTGCCGCCTTGTCGCGCCCCGTTGCCCATGCCCGCCAGCCCGCTTCCCGACGACGATCTCGCTGATTCCGATACCGACGACGCCGGCTCCGGCGAGCACGGCGAAGGCGGCGAGAAGATCCGCTCCGGCATCCAGTCGATCGAGGTCGGCTTCCGCCTGCTCGACGTGCTGACGAGCGAGCCGCGCGCGATGATGCTGCGCGATCTCGCGCAGCGCGCGGGCATGAGCCCGGCGAAGGCGCACCGCTATCTGGTCAGCTTCTCGCGGCTCGGCGTCGTGTCGCAAGATCCCGTGTCGGGCCGCTACGAACTCGGCGGCTTCGCGCTGCAGATGGGGCTCGCGCGGCTCGCGCGCGTCGACGGCGTGAAGCTCGCGCGGATCGCGCTGACCGAGCTGCGCGACCGCGTCGACCAGACGGTCGGCATCGCGGTGTGGGGCAACCAGGGGCCGACGATCGTGCACTGGATGGAATCGAGCCATCCCGCGAAGGCGTCGCTGAAGCTCGGCGACGTGATGCCGCTGCTCGGCTCCGCGACGGGCCTGCTGTTCGCCGCGTACCTGCCGCGCAGCAAGACCGCGGCGATGCTCGAGCGCGAACTCGCCGACACGCGCCGCTCGCCGCATCACGGTGGCCCGCGCACGCTCGACGAAGTCGAAGCGGTGCTCGCCGACGTGCGTGCGCACCAGGCCGCGCGCGTCGAGGGGATGCTGCTGCCGACGATCCACGCGTTCTGCATGCCGGTGTTCGACGCGGTCGGCGAACTCGCGCTCGCGATCGTCGCGCTCGGCCAGGAAGGCATGTTCGACATCGCGTGGGGCGGCGAGATGGATACCGCGCTGCGTGCCTGCGCGCAGAAACTGTCTTACGAACTCGGCTATAGTCCGGACGCGCGCGACGCGTGACACGCTGGGCGCGCGACCGCTGCAAGGCCCCGCCGCGCCACACCGGTGCGCCAGCCGCACGACACCTGCGCCACACCCGTGCGATGCGCGGCGAACGCGCGGCGCGCGCGGCGGTCCGATGGCTGTGATGCGCGTTGCACGACGCGCCACGCCCGCCCAACCCTGTTCCGTTTCGCCGATGCCGCCTGCCGACACCCGTCCTCGTCACGCCCTGCCCCGCCACTGGCTGCGCGCGGGCGTCGCGCTCGTCGTCGTGCTGGTGCTGCATGCGCTCGCGGCGTGGTGGCTCACGCGCAATCGCGACGCGTTCACGCCGCCCGCGCCCGCCGAGATCCCGGTGCAGATCGAGCTGCTGAAACCGAAGCCGATCGAGCGCCAGCCCGCACCGAAGCCGGCCGACCAGCCGGCCGAGGCCGCGCCTGCGAAGCCGGCCCCCGCCGCACCGAAGCCCGCGCCCGCGCAGGCGCCCGTCCTCACGTCGACGCAGACGTCCGAGCACGGCGAGCCGCCGCCGGCCGCGGCGTCCGCCGCGAGCGGCACGGCCGGCGCAGCGGGCGCGCAAGCGGCATCCGCGGCCAGTACCGCCGGCGCCGCGACGCCGGGCCCGGCGACGAGCGGCGTGAAGTTCGCAGCGCCGCCGTCCGGCGATCTGCAGTACGACACGTTCTACAACGGCATGCAGAACATGATCGGCACGATCCACTGGCGCACCGACGGACACGCGTACGACCTGTCGGTGTCGATGCCCGTGCCGTTCGTCGGTCCGTTCACGTACCGCAGCGAAGGCCGCATCGATGCGTTCGGCGTCGCGCCCGACCGTTACGTGGAAAAGCGCGGCAAGCGGCCCGAGGACATCGCGATCTTCAATCGCGAGATCCGCCAGGTCGTGTTCACGCGCACGCCGAACAACGCGCCGCTGCCCGACGGCGTGCAGGATCGCTTCAGCATGCTGATGCAGCTGTCGGGGCTCGTGCGCGGCAATCCGTCCGCGTACAAGCCGGGCGTCACGCAGCAGTTCTTCGTGATCGACAACAACAGCGGCGAGACCTGGCCGATCACGGTGATCGGCGACGAGGACGTGCAGACGCAAGCCGGCATCGTGCGCGCACGCCACTTCATGCGGCTGCCGCGCCGCGAAGGCGACACACGGCGCATCGACATGTGGCTCGCGCCGTCACTGGGCTGGCTGCCCGCCAGGCTCGTACAATCGGAACCGAACGGCGCACAGATCGAGCTGCTGTGGCACGGCCCGTTCGCGCCGCCGGGCGCACCGGCCGATGCGGCGCCGGCAGGAGGAACGGCAAATGCGCCCGCAACGGCATCGGCGCCGGCCGCGGCCGCGGAGCAGGCACAACCCGTGCCGCAACCGGCCGTGCAGGCGCCTGCGTCGTCCCCGTCGGCACCATGAGCGCGACGAATGAGCAACGTATGAGCGCTGAATCGGCAATTTCGACCGATTAAAGGTCTGACCGAAATGGCCGATGACACTCTTTAACAACTATTTCAGTCCACCGGATCACAATAGGAAACGTTTGATAGACATCGGCTTCTAACCGATACACCCCACGCAAACGGGAGACCGGGGTGTGCTGCGCAAGCCCCTTGAAACCGGCACGGCCTGCCCCACCTACGGGACAACAAGGCCAGATGCCACTGCGAAGAGGAGTGCCGCCATGCAAATGATCTACAACAGCCCCAATTACTGCGTCGTCGAATTTGCGCCGCAGGCCGGTCACCATCTGATGAATGCCGGCGGATATGAAATCGTCGACAAGAACGCGCAGCGCGAGATCTTCATCGACGGCGAGCTCGCCGAGCGATTTCGCGCGCACGTGAAACAGCTGATCGAGGACGAGCCGTCGCTCGACGAAGTGGACGAATTCCTCGGACAGTTCGACAGCCTGATGATGATGCCCGTCGTGCTGCACTGACGACCTGCGGCCCGGCCGAACGCCGGGCCATACGCCGCGCGCTTGCGCGGCATCGCGAGCACTCTGATCCAAGCCCCCGCCCCGGTTCGCCGGGCGGGGGTTTTCGTTTGGTTCCGGCCCGCGCGCGTTCGTTGCGCGGACAACGCTCGAACGCATGCGTCGCGGGCACGGGTGCCGGCGCGACGGCCGTGCATCCCCCGTGCACGACGCGCATGCCGCGCGCCGGCCCGCGCCGCGCGGTGCGAGGCCGGGCGGCGCCCCGGCGCACCGGCTACAATGACGGTTTTCCCGTCTTCGCCCGTCTTCCGCCATGTCTGCGACCCCTCTCGCCGCTTCCGCCCCGCTCGACGCGCACTACACGCGCGGCGCCGAACTGCCCGCGCTGCTGAAATCGCGCATCCTGATCCTCGACGGCGCGATGGGCACGATGATCCAGCGCTACAAGCTCGACGAGGCCGCGTATCGCGGCGAGCGCTTCAAGGACTTCCCGCGCGACATCAAGGGCAACAACGAACTGCTGTCGCTCACGCAGCCGCAGATCATCAGCGAGATCCACGACCAGTACTTCGCGGCCGGCGCGGACATCGTCGAAACCAACACGTTCGGCGCGACGACGGTCGCGCAGGCCGACTACGGGATGGAAGACCTCGTCGTCGAGATGAACGTCGAATCGGCGCGGCTCGCGCGTGAATCGGCCGCCCGCCATACGACGCCGGACAAGCCGCGCTTCGTCGCCGGCGCGATCGGGCCGACGCCGAAGACGGCGAGCATCTCGCCGGACGTCAACGATCCGGGCGCGCGCAACGTCACGTTCGACGAGTTGCGCGACGCGTACTACCAGCAGGCGAAGGCGCTGCTCGACGGCGGCGTCGACCTGTTCCTCGTCGAGACGATCTTCGACACGCTGAACGCGAAGGCCGCGCTGTTCGCGCTCGACGAGCTGTTCGAGGACACCGGCGAGCGCCTGCCGATCATGATCTCGGGCACCGTGACCGACGCGTCGGGCCGCATCCTGTCGGGCCAGACGGTCGAGGCGTTCTGGAATTCGCTGCGCCATGCGAAGCCGCTTACGTTCGGCCTGAACTGCGCGCTCGGCGCGGCGCTGATGCGCCCGTACATCGCCGAGCTCGCGAAGCTGTGCGACACCTACGTGTCGTGCTACCCGAACGCGGGCCTGCCGAACCCGATGAGCGACACCGGTTTCGACGAGACGCCGGACGTCACGTCGGGCCTCTTGAAGGAATTCGCGCAGGCCGGGCTCGTGAACCTCGCGGGCGGCTGCTGCGGCACGACGCCCGAACACATCGCCGAGATCGCGAAGGCGCTCGCCGACGTGAAACCGCGCCGCTGGCCGAGCCAGTACAGCGACGCCGCCTGACCGACCGCCTCAACGCCCTACATCACACGAATTCGCACCGCCATGACCGATCACATGATGCGCCTTGCCGGCCTCGAGCCGTTCAACGTCACGTCCGGGACGCTCTTCATCAACGTCGGCGAACGCACCAACGTCACCGGCTCGAAAGCGTTCGCGCGGATGATCCTCAACGGCCAGTTCGACGAGGCGCTCGCCGTCGCGCGCCAGCAGGTCGAGAACGGCGCGCAGGTGATCGACGTCAACATGGACGAGGCGATGCTCGATTCGAAGGCGGCGATGGTGCGCTTCCTGAACCTGATCGCATCGGAGCCCGACATCGCGCGCGTGCCGATCATGATCGACTCGTCGAAGTGGGAAGTGATCGAGGCCGGCCTCAAGTGCGTGCAGGGCAAGGCGATCGTGAACTCGATCTCGCTGAAGGAAGGCGAGGACGCGTTCCGCCACCACGCGAACCTGATCCGCCGCTACGGCGCGGCCGCGGTCGTGATGGCGTTCGACGAGACGGGCCAGGCCGATACCTACCAGCGCAAGATCGACATCTGCAAGCGCTCGTACGACTTCCTCGTGAATGAAGTCGGCTTCCCGCCGGAAGACATCATCTTCGACCCGAACATCTTCGCGGTCGCGACCGGCATCGAGGAGCACAACAACTACGCGGTCGACTTCATCGAGGCGACCCGCTGGATCAAGCAGACCCTGCCGTATGCGAAGGTGAGCGGCGGCGTGTCGAACGTGTCGTTCTCGTTCCGCGGCAACGACCCGGTGCGCGAGGCGATCCACACCGTGTTCCTGTACCACGCGATCCAGGCGGGGATGGACATGGGCATCGTGAACGCCGGCCAGCTCGGCGTGTACGCCGATCTCGACCCGGAGCTGCGCGAGCACGTCGAGGACGTGATCCTGAACCGCCGCGCGGATTCCACCGACCGCCTGCTCGAGATCGCCGACAAGTTCAAGGCCGGCGGCGCGAAGAAGGAAGAGAACCTCGAGTGGCGCAACCAGCCGGTCGAGAAGCGGCTGTCGCATGCGCTGGTGCACGGAATCACGACCTTCATCGTCGAGGATACCGAGGAAGTGCGCGCGAAGATCGCCGCGGCCGGCGGCCGCCCGATCAACGTGATCGAAGGCCCGCTGATGGACGGGATGAACATCGTCGGCGACCTGTTCGGCCAGGGCAAGATGTTCCTGCCGCAGGTCGTGAAGTCGGCGCGCGTGATGAAGCAGGCCGTCGCGCACCTGATCCCGTTCATCGAGGAAGAAAAGCGGCTGCTCGCGGAAGCGGGCGGCGACGTGCGCGCGAAGGGCAAGATCGTGATCGCGACCGTGAAGGGCGACGTGCACGACATCGGCAAGAACATCGTGTCGGTCGTGCTCCAGTGCAACAACTTCGAAGTCGTCAACATGGGCGTGATGGTCCCGTGCAACGAGATCCTCGCGAAGGCGAAGGTCGAGGGCGCGGACATCATCGGGCTGTCGGGCCTCATCACGCCGAGCCTCGAGGAAATGGCGTATGTCGCGTCCGAAATGCAGCGCGACGACTACTTCCGCGTGAAGAAGATTCCGCTGCTGATCGGCGGCGCGACCACGTCGCGCGTGCACACGGCCGTGAAGATCGCGCCGCACTACGAAGGCCCGGTCGTCTACGTGCCCGACGCGTCGCGCTCGGTGTCGGTCGCGTCGAACCTGCTGTCGGACGAAGGCGCGGCGAAGTACCTCGACGAACTGAAGTCCGATTACGAACGGATCCGCGACCAGCACGCGAACCGCAAGGCGCAGCCGATGGTCACGCTCGCCGAGGCGCGCGCGAACAAGGCGAAGGTCGACTGGGCCGCCTACCAGCCGGTGAAGCCGAAGTTCATCGGCCGCCGCGTGTTCAGGAACTACGACCTGAACGAGCTCGCGAACTACATCGACTGGGGTCCGTTCTTCCAGACCTGGGATCTCGCGGGGCCGTATCCGGCGATCCTGAACGACGAGATCGTCGGCGAATCGGCGCGGCGCGTGTTCTCCGATGCGAAGTCGATGCTCGCGCGGCTGATCCAGGGCCGCTGGCTGACCGCGAACGGCGTGATTTCGCTGCTGCCGGCGAACACGGTCAACGACGACGACATCGAGATCTACACCGACGAGTCGCGCTCGGAAGTGCTGCTCACGTGGCGCAACCTGCGCCAGCAGAGCGTGCGTCCGGTGGTCGACGGCGTGATGCGCCCGAACCGCTCGCTCGCCGACTTCATCGCGCCGAAGGAATCGGGCGTCGCCGACTACATCGGGATGTTCGCGGTGACGGCCGGCCTCGGCGTCGACGTGAAGGAAAAGCAGTTCGAAGCCGACCACGACGACTACAGCGCGATCATGCTGAAGGCGCTGGCCGACCGTTTCGCGGAAGCGTTCGCCGAAGCGATGCACGCGCGCGTGCGCCGCGAGCTGTGGGGTTACGCGAGCGGCGAGACGCTCGACAACGATGCGCTGATCGCCGAAAAGTACGCGGGCATCCGTCCGGCGCCCGGCTATCCGGCCTGCCCCGATCACCTCGTGAAGCGCGACATGTTCGCCGCGCTGCACGCGGACGAAATCGGGATGAGCGTGACCGATTCGCTGGCGATGCTGCCGGCCGCGAGCGTGTCGGGCTTCTATCTCGCGCATCCGGACAGCCGGTATTTCTCGGTCGGGAAAATCGGGCAGGATCAGCTCGAGGACTACGCGCAACGCATGGCGCTGTCGCTCGACGACGCGCGCCGCGCGCTCGCGCCGCAACTTTGATCGACGCAACTGGGCGGCCCGGCCGCCCTTTTATCAGACAAAAGAAAAAGCCCGCTCGAACGCGGGCTTTTTCATGTCTGGCGAACCTTTCGATCAGCCAAGCAAGGGAAGCTCAGAAGCCCCAGTGCACGTCGGCCTCGCCGGCCTTCGCTTCGCGCAGCATCGTGAGGAACGGCGCGACGCGCTGCGCGAGGCTCGGCGGCACTTCGTGGTGCGCGTGGTCGGCGTCGTCTTCGTGGAAATGGCCTGCGTGCTCGGCGCGCTCCTGCTTCGCCTGCGCAACCGCGCCTTCCAGCTTCGCGATCGCGTGGTCCAGTTCGTCGTGCGTAATGACGCCGCGTTCGCCCAGTTGCTTGCCGACGAGGCCCAGCACGTATACGGCGAAATCCTTCAGCACGTCGAGATCCTGTGCCGCCTTGCTCTTGAACGTAATCATGACAATTCCCTTTTCATCTTGTTGTGCCTGCGCGGCGCGGTTGGGGGGACGCCGGCAGACCGGCGTCCGGCCTCGCGGACGCGGGGCGCCTGAGCGGCATATTAGCACCTGTTAAAATTCTGCGATCCCTGAAACGCGCGCTTAAAAAGCGCGCCGGCCGGCCGGCGTTTCCGGCCGCCACCAACGAAGCCTTCTACCAGCATGCTGCCAGCACACAAACAGACCCTCGAAGCCCTGCTCGCGGATAGCGTCACGCAGGTCGCACACGCGCTGAAAGGCGCCGACGCAGCATTCGTCGCCCCCGCCATCACGCTGGAGCGCCCGAAGGTCGCCGCGCACGGCGACGTCGCATGCAACGTCGCGATGCAGCTCGCCAAGCCGCTCGGCACGAACCCGCGCCAGCTCGCCGAGAAGATCGTCGCCGCGCTGACGGCCCAGCCGGCCGCGCACGGGCTCGTCGACGCGGCCGAAATCGCCGGCCCCGGCTTCATCAACCTGCGCCTCACCGCCGCCGCGAAGCAGGCGGTGGTCGCCGCCGTGTTCGCGCAGGGTCGCGCATTCGGCACGTCCGACCGCGAAAAGGGCAAGCAGGTGCTGCTCGAATTCGTGTCCGCGAACCCGACCGGCCCGCTGCACGTCGGTCATGGCCGGCAGGCGGCGCTCGGCGACGTGCTCGCGAACGTGATCGCGAGCCAGGGCTACGCGGTGCACCGCGAGTTCTACTACAACGACGCCGGCGTGCAGATCGCCAACCTCGCGATCTCGACGCAGGCGCGCGCACGCGGCCTGAAGCCGGGCGACGCCGGCTGGCCGGAAGCCGCGTACAACGGCGAGTACATCGCCGACATCGCGCGCGACTATCTGAACCGCGAGACGGTCGCGGCGAAGGATGGCGAGCCGGTCACCGGCGCGGGCGACATCGACGATCTCGACGCGATCCGCAAGTTCGCGGTCGCGTACCTGCGCCACGAGCAGGACATGGACCTGCAGGCGTTCGGCGTGAAATTCGACCAGTACTACCTCGAGTCGTCGCTGTACAGCGAAGGCCGGGTCGAGAAGACGGTCGACGCGCTCGTCAAGGCCGGCATGACGTACGAGCAGGACGGCGCGCTGTGGCTGCGCACGACCGACGAAGGCGACGACAAGGATCGCGTGATGCGCAAGTCGGACGGCACGTACACGTACTTCGTGCCGGACGTCGCGTACCACGTGACGAAATGGGAGCGCGGCTTCACGAAGGTGATCAACATCCAGGGCTCGGATCACCACGGCACGATCGCGCGCGTGCGCGCCGGCCTGCAGGGGCTGCACATCGGTATCCCGAAGGGCTATCCCGACTACGTGCTGCACAAGATGGTCACCGTAATGCGCGACGGCCAGGAAGTGAAGCTGTCGAAGCGCGCGGGCAGCTACGTGACGGTGCGCGACCTGATCGAATGGTCGGGCGGCGCCGCGCCGGGCCAGGAAGCGGCACCCGACCTGATCGACGAGGCGACCATCACGCGCGGCCGCGACGCGGTGCGCTTCTTCCTGATCTCGCGCAAGGCCGACACCGAGTTCGTGTTCGACATCGACCTCGCGCTGAAACAGAACGACGAGAACCCGGTCTATTACGTCCAGTACGCGCATGCGCGGATCTGCTCGGTGCTCAACGAACTGAAGGCGCGCTACAACGTCGACGTCGCGCAGCTGCCGGGCGCCGACCTGGCGCAGCTGACGAGCCCGCAGGCCGTGTCGCTGATGCAGAAGCTCGCCGAGTATCCGGACATGCTCACGCACGCGGCGAACGAACTGGCGCCGCACGCGGTCGCGTTCTACCTGCGCGATCTCGCTGGTGAATTCCACTCGTTCTACAATGCGGAGCGCGTGCTGGTCGACGACGAAGCGCCGCGCAACGCGCGCGCCGCACTGCTCGCCGCCACCCGGCAGGTGCTCGAGAACGGCCTGGCGGTGCTCGGCGTGTCCGCGCCCGCCAAGATGTAAGCGGCCCGAACCGGGCAGCGAATGGCCGCGGCAGCGTCCGCCGTCGGATTACCCCGTCGCCGGGTGCCGTCGCTGCCTTTTCACGATTCTTTTTGCAGGTGACTCAAGCAATGGCACAACCACGCCGAACTTCGAAGCAATCGAAACAAGCCGGAGGGACATTTCTTGGAATCGTGCTGGGCCTGATCGTCGGCCTCGCGATCGCGGTGGTGGTGGCGCTCTACATCACGCGTTCGCCGTCGCCGTTCGTGTCGAAGGTCGCGCCGCCGCCGGCCGACAACGGCGCGAGCCAGCCGCAGCAGTTCGACCCGAACCGCGCGCTGCAGGGCAAGACGCCCGGCCAGCCGGTGCCGCAGGCCGCGCAGTCCGCGCCGCCCAATACCGCGCCCGGCCAGGCCGCGAACCAGACCCAGGGCGGCCTGCTGCCCGAGCCGCAGATCGTCGAGGTGCCGCCGTCGGGCAACGCGAACGGCTCCAGCGGCTCGAACAACACGACCGCGTCGAACAACGCGTCGTCGGGCAACGGCGTCGCCGTCGCGCCGAAGCCGGCCGACAACACGCCGCCGCCGAAGAAGACGCAGCAGGCGCAGCAACCGCAACAACAGCAGGGCGGCGAGGACGACCTCGCTCGCTTCGCCGCGCAGAAGCAGGCGCAGCAGGCTGCCGCGCAAAAGCAGCAACAGCAGCTGGCGAACAACACGCCGAAGCCGACGTCGTCGGCCGCGCCCGCCGCGGCAGCGAAGCCACCGACCGCGAACGACGCGAACACCGGCTACTTCCTGCAGGTCGGCGCGTACAAGACGGAAGGCGACGCCGAGCAGCAGCGCGCGCGACTGGGCTTCCAGGGCTTCGAATCGAAGGTGTCGAAGCGCGACGTCAGCGGCGTGACCTACTTCCGCGTGCGCGTCGGCCCGTTCTCGAAATTCGAGGATATGAACTCGGCCCGTCAGCGCCTGTCCGATGCAGGTGTCGACACGGCGGTGATCCGTTTCACGAAGCAGTAAGCAACCGGCCGCGCCCACGCAGATTCCGTTACGTTTCGTAACCCGAGCAACTGATTCGACGTCTACAACATGAAAAAACTGCTTAGCACGCTCCTTCTGTCCCTGGGCCTGGCCGCTGCCGGCTTCGCCCAGGCAGCGCCCGCCGCACCGGTGTCCGGCAAGGACTTCGAGGTGATGAAGTCGCCGCAGCCGGTGTCCGCGCCGGCCGGCAAGGTCGAGGTCATCGAATTCTTCTGGTACGGCTGCCCGCACTGCTACGAATTCGAGCCGACGATCGAGGCATGGGTGAAGAAGCAGGGCAACAACATCGACTTCAAGCGCGTGCCGGTCGCATTCCGCGACGATTTCATCCCGCACTCGAAGCTGTTCTACGCGGTGTCCGCGCTCGGCATCTCGGAGAAGGTCACGCCGGCGATCTTCAACGCGATCCACAAGCAGAAGAACTACCTGCTGACGCCGCAGGCGCAAGCCGACTTCCTCGCGACGCAAGGCGTCGACAAGAAGCAGTTCATGGACGCGTACAACTCGTTCAGCGTGCAGGGCCAGGTCAAGCAGTCGGCCGAGCTGCTGAAGAACTACGCGATCGACGGCGTGCCGACGGTCGTCGTCCAGGGCAAGTACAAGACGGGCCCGGCTTACACGAACAGCATTCCGGGTACCGCTCAAGTGCTCGACTATCTCGTGAAGCAGGTTCAGGACAAGAAGCTCTGATCCCCGCCCGCGCGCCGGCATGACTACTCCGCTGAAGGTCTTCATCACCGGCGCGTCGAGCGGCCTCGGCCTCGCGTTGGCCGAGGAATACGCCCGCCAGGGCGCCACGCTCGCGCTCGTCGCGCGCCGCACCGACGCCCTCGATGCGTTCGCGCGGCGCTTTCCCAAGCTGTCCGTTGCCGTCTACTCCGCCGACGTGCGCGACGCCGATGCGCTCGCGACGGCCGCCGCGTCGTTCATCGCCGCGCACGGCTGCCCCGACGTCGTGATCGCGAATGCAGGCATCAGCCAGGGCGCCGTCACGGGCCAGGGCGATCTCGCGACGTTCCGCGACGTGATGGACGTCAACTACTACGGGATGGTCGCGACGTTCGAGCCGTTCGTCGGCCCGATGACGGCTGCGCGCCACGGCACGCTGGTCGGCGTCGCGAGCGTCGCCGGCGTGCGCGGGCTGCCGGGCTCCGGCGCGTACAGCGCGTCGAAGTCGGCCGCGATCAAGTATCTGGAGGCGCTGCGCGTCGAGCTGCGCCCGGCCGGCGTCGGCGTCGTGACGATCGCGCCCGGCTATATCCGCACGCCGATGACCGCGCACAACCCGTACCGGATGCCGTTCCTGATGGACGCCGACCGCTTTGCGGCGCGTGCCGCGCGGGCGATCGCGCGGCAGCACGCGTTCCGCGTGATTCCGTGGCAGATGGGCGTCGTCGCGAAGGTGCTGCACGTGCTGCCGCGCTGGCTCTACGACCGCCTGTTCGAGAAGGCGCCGCGCAAGCCGAAGGCCGGCGCGCACTGAGTTCTTCGGGCGGCCCGCGCGCTGTCGCGGCGGGTCGATGTCGCGTCGGTGGCACGCGAGCCAGTGCAAGTTTCGAGCGCAGCCCCGCTTCCCCCACCCCGCCGCCCCAGCACGCATTCCGTCGCGAACGCAGCCGTTTTTCGCTCAATTCACCGCGTTCCGGCGCCTTTTTCCACGCGCCGCACACTTTGACGGTATGCTATTCGCCAGCCGCGCCGGCCCCGTCTTCGACCGGGCCGCGCCCGCATTCCGGCATCCAGCAAAAATCACAAGTCACGTGGGAGAACCTATGCAGGTCAAGCTGTTCGCCGCGGCCGCGCTCGCCGCCGCTCTCGCCGCCCCGGGCCTCGCCGCCGCCAAGCCGCTCACCGTGTGCACGGAATCGAGCCCGGACGGCTTCGACGTCGTGCAGTACAACTCGCTCGTCACGACCAACGCATCGGCCGACGTGATCTTCAACACGCTCGTGTCGTACGACGAAGCCGCGAAGAAGGTCGTGCCCGCGCTCGCCGACAAGTGGGAAGCGAGCGCCGACGGCCTCACGTACACGTTCCACCTGCGTCCGAACGTCGCGTTCCAGACGACCGACTACTTCAAGCCGGGCCGCCCGCTGAACGCGGACGACGTCGTGTTCACGTTCTCGCGGATGCTCGACGATGCGAACCCGTGGCACAAGGTCGCGGGCGCGAGCGGCTTTCCGCACGCGCAGTCGATGGGCCTCGTGAAGCTCGTGAAGTCGGTCACGAAGGTCGACGACAGCACGGTGAAGTTCGTGCTGAACGAGCCGAACGCGACGTTCGTGCCGATCCTGACGATGGGCTTCGCATCGATCTACTCGGCCGAATACGCGGACCAGCTGCTGAAGGCCGGCAAGCAGGCCGACCTGAACGCGAAGCCGATCGGCACCGGCCCGTTCGTGCTGAAGAGCTACACGAAGGACGCGCTGATCCGCTACGACGTGAACCCGACCTACTGGGGTGCGAAGCCGAAGGCCGAGCGGCTGATCTACGCGATCACGCCCGACCCGTCGGTGCGCATGCAGAAGGTGAAGGCCGGCGAATGCCAGATCGCGCTGTCGCCGAAGCCGCAGGACGTGCTCGCCGCGAAGGGCGAAAGCGCGCTGAAGGTCGTGCAGACGCCCGCGTTCATGACTGCGTTCGTCGCGCTGAACACGCAGAAGAAGCCGCTCGACAACGAAAAGGTGCGCGAGGCGCTGAATCTCGCGTTCGACCGCGCGACCTACCTGAAGGTGGTGTTCGACAACACGGCGACGGCCGCGAACAACCCGTACCCGCCGAACACGTGGAGCTACGCGAAGGACATCGCGCCGTACGCGTACGATCCGGCAAAGGCGAAGCAGCTGCTCGCGTCGGCCGGTTTCCCGAACGGCTTCTCGACGACGATCTGGACGCGCCCGACCGGCAGCGTGCTGAACCCCAACCCGAAGGCCGGCGCGGAACTGCTGCAGGCCGACCTCGCGAAGATCGGCGTGAAGGCGGAAGTGAAGGTGATCGAATGGGGCGAGCTGATCAAGCAGGCGAAGCTCGGCCAGCATGACATGCTGTTCATGGGCTGGGCCGGCGACAACGGCGATCCGGACAACTATCTGTCGCCGCTGTTCAGCTGCAACGCGGTGAAGTCGGGCATCAACTTCGCGCGCTTCTGCGATGCGCAGCTCGACAAGCTGATCGCGGACGGCAAGTCGACGGCCGATCAGGCCAAGCGCGCGAAGCTGTACGAATCGGCGCAGAAGATCATCCACGACCAGGCGCTGTGGATTCCGCTCGGCTACCCGACCGCGGCCGCACTCACGCGTCCGAACGTGAGCGGATATCGCGTCAGCCCGTTCGGGCGGCAGAACTTCACGGCGGTTTCGGTGCAGTAAGCGCGCGTGGCGCGCAAGCGACGGCGCACGCGCCGCGCTTGCGACACTGCGCGCTCATTCCTCATACCGGACGCCAGCCAAAGCGAACAACCAGGCCTTCCGAAAAATGTTTTCGCCGCCGTGCCACGCACGCCGCGCGAAGGGTTTCACGCATTTTCGGAGGTGCTGATGGCTGCTGCCACGCCGACCGGCGCGCTCGTCGCGCTTCATCACGTTTCATTCCGCTTCGACGACGGCATCGCGCTGTTCGATTCGCTCGACCTGTCCATCGACCGCACGCCGACGGGCATCGTCGGCCGCAACGGCGCCGGCAAGCGCCTGCTTGCACAACTGATCGCGGGCCGGCGCACGCCGCTGCTCGACGCGCCGACCGATCATCTCGATCTGGAATCGGTGCGCGCGACCGAAGCCGCGCTGGCCGGCTTGCCCGGCGCGATCGTGGTCGCGTCGCCCGATGCCGCGTTTCTCGCGGCACTCGAACCGACGCACACGATGCACTGGCAGCGCGACGGGTGGCGCCACGAACCCGTCGCGTGACGGTGACGATGCGCGCTCAGCGTGCGGTACGGAAGCGAATCACGCCATCGTCGCCCTGCTCGCGCACGAGTTCGCCCGCGAGCCACAGCAGGTTCAGGTGCGCGAGCGCCTCGCCGAGCGCGAACGTCATCTGGTGGATGTCGAGCTCGCGGCGGCGGAACATGATCGGCACGATGTCCGCGGCGCTCGCCGGCCGCTCCGCGCACGCGACGCGCACTTCGTCGAGCCGCGCGTCGTGGTGCGCGCGCAGTTGCGCGATGCGCGTGCGCACACCGCGGAACGGCTTGCCGTGCGACGGCAGCACGAGCGTGTCGGGCGCCATCGTCTCGTAGCGGCCGAGCGATTCGAGGTACAGCGCGAGCGGGTTCGCTTCGGGTTCGAGATCGAACACGGACACGTTGGTCGAGATGCGCGGCAGCACCATGTCGCCCGAGATCAGCACGCCGTCCGCTTCGCTGTGGAGCGCGCAATGTTCGGGCGAATGGCCGTAGCCGGTCACGACGCGCCACGTGCGCGCGCCGATCGTCACCGCGTCGCCTTCGCGCAGGCGGCGATAGCGCGGCGGCACGGCCGGCACGAGATCCGAGTAGTAGCTGCGGCGGCTGCGCAGCTTGTCGAGCGCGACCGGATCGGTCAGCCCGTGGCGCGCGAAGTGATCGGCCGCGGCCGCGCCGCCGGCGTTCGAGCCGTTGCCGGCCGCCATCAGGCAGCCGAACAGGTATTCGCCGAGCGTCATCCACAGCCGCACGTTCCAGCGGCCCTTGTCGCCGCCTTCGCAGATCCAGTTCGCGAGGCCGAAGTGATCCGGATGGCAGTGCGTGACGAGCACGCGCAGCACCGGCAGCCCGTCGAGATGCGTGTCGAAGATCCGTTCCCAGTGCGTACGGATCGCATCCGACGAAATCCCGCAGTCGACGATCGTCCAGCCGGCCTGCCCGTCGATCTCGTCACGCAGCAGCCACAGGTTGATGTGGTCGAGCGAAAACGGCAGCGGCATGCGCAGCCAGCGCACGCCGGGCGCGACCTCGAACGTGTCGCCCGCGGCGGGCAGCGTGTCGGCGAAGGGATAGTCGAGTTGGTGTTCCAGTGCGTTCATCGGTGGGGTGTCTCGTCGTTATCTGGCCGGATGCGGCTACGAATGCAGGTACGAATGCGGGAGCCGGCGCGCGCGGGCGAGGCCGCGGCGGGCATCGCGTCGATTCTATCGCCGTCGCGCGAAACGCGTGTCCGGCCGGTGCGGGCGGGGCAAAAAAAGTTCGTGTCAGAATCGGCTCCGTACCCGTATCTTTACGCGAAGATGCACCGAACGGCCTGTAACGGCGAATAACCTGCCGATTGGCGGCGCTCGGCACCGTACCCCGAAAGTCATTGAAACGGCGACTTGGGCGCTAAAATGTCGAGTGCTTACAGTCCCTCTCGAACGAGCCTGCACGCAATGAATCACTTCCCCAAACTGCTGTCGTCGCAGATCGGTTTCGACGTCGCGCAGACGATGCTCGAATACTTCGACCGTCACTACCGGATCTTCCGGGAAGCGGCCGTCGAAGCGAAGACGCTATACGAGCGCGCCGACTGGCACGGGCTGCAGCGGCTGGCGCGGGAGCGGATCACGTCGTACGACGATCGCGTGAAGGAATGCGTCGAGGTACTGCAGGACGAATACGACGCGGAGGACATCGACGACGAGGTGTGGCAGCAGATCAAGCTGCACTACATCGGCCTGCTGACGTCGCACCGCCAGCCCGAGTGCGCGGAAACGTTCTTCAATTCGGTGTGCTGCAAGATTCTGCACCGCTCGTATTTCAACAACGATTTCATCTTCGTGCGGCCGGCGATCTCCACCGAATACCTGGAGAACGACGAGCCGGCCGCGAAGCCGACCTATCGCGCGTACTACCCGGCCACCGACGGGCTCGCGGCCACGCTCGAGCGCGTCGTCACGAACTTCCAGCTGGAGCCGCCGTTCGAGGATCTCGAGCGCGACATCGGCTGCGTGATGCAGGCGATCGCCGACGAATTCGGCCGGTTCGACGAAGCGCAGAATTTCCAGATCCACGTGCTGTCGTCGCTGTTCTTCCGCAACAAGAGCGCGTACATCGTGGGCCGGATCATCAACGGCGATCGCGTGCTGCCGTTCGCGGTGCCGATCCGCCACGTGCGCCCGGGGCTGCTCGCGCTCGACACCGTACTGCTGCGCCGCGACCTGCTGCAGATCATCTTCAGCTTCTCGCACTCGTATTTCCTGGTCGACATGGGCGTGCCGTCCGCGTACGTGGATTTCCTGTGCACGATCATGCCGGGCAAGCCGAAGGCGGAGATCTACACGTCGGTCGGCCTGCAGAAGCAGGGCAAGAACCTGTTCTACCGCGACCTGCTGCACCATCTGTCGCATTCGAGCGACCGCTTCATCATCGCGCCCGGGATCAAGGGCCTCGTGATGCTCGTGTTCACGCTGCCGTCGTTTCCGTACGTGTTCAAGATCATCAAGGATCACTTCCCGCCGCCGAAGGAAACGACGCGCGCGCAGATCATGGAGAAGTACCAGCTCGTGAAGCGCCACGACCGGCTCGGGCGGATGGCCGACACGCTCGAGTATTCGAGCGTCGCGCTGCCGGTCTCGCGGCTCGACCACGCGCTCGTGCGCGAGCTGGAGAAGGAAGTGCCGTCGCTGCTCGAATACGAGGACGGCAACCTCGTGATCGAGCACCTGTACATCGAGCGCCGGATGACGCCGCTGAACCTGTACCTGCAGAACGGCACCGACGCGGACGTCGAGCACGGCGTGAAGGAGTACGGCAACGCGGTGAAGGAATTGATGAAGGCCAACATCTTCCCCGGCGACATGCTGTACAAGAACTTCGGCGTCACGCGCCACGGCCGCGTCGTGTTCTACGACTACGACGAGATCGAGTACCTGACCGACTGCAACGTGCGGCGCGTGCCGCCGCCGCGCAACGAGGAAGACGAACTGTCCGGCGAACCGTGGTATACCGTCGGCCCGCACGACATCTTTCCGGAGACCTACGGTCCGTTCCTGCTCGGCGATCCGCGCGTGCGCTCGGTCTTCATGAAGCATCACGCGGACTTTTTCGACCCCGCGCTGTGGCAGGCCAGCAAGGACAAGCTGCTGCAGGGCGAGTTGCCCGATTTTTACCCGTACGACGTGTCGCTGCGCTTTCGCGAGCGCTACCCCGCGCGCTTCGACACGGCGGCTGACGCCGGCGACCGCGCGGCCCACGCGCAGCGCGCCGCCTGACGCAGGTCCGACGACCCGATCCACCCCTTTATCGACCCCGATTTCCGCCAACGGAATCCACACCGATGAATACTCAAGACAATCCGCTTTCACATCTGTTCGACAACAACGACGCGTGGGTCAAGCGCCAGCTCGCCGAGGATCCGGAATTCTTCGCGCGTCTCGCCGACCAGCAGGCGCCTGAATACCTGTGGATCGGCTGCTCGGATTCGCGCGTGCCCGCGAACCAGATCATCGGCCTGCCGCCGGGCGAAGTGTTCGTCCATCGCAACATCGCGAACGTCGTCGTGCACAGCGACCTGAACTGCCTGTCGGTGATCCAGTTCGCGGTCGACATCCTGCGCGTGAAGCACATCATGGTCGTCGGCCACTACGGCTGCTCGGGCGTGAACGCCGCGCTGCACAACCGCCGCGTCGGTCTCGCGGACAACTGGCTGCATCACGTGCAGGACGTGCGCGAACGCCACGCGGCGCTGCTCGACGAATGGCCGGTCGGCGAAGCGCGCTACCGGCGCCTGATCGAGCTGAACTCGATCGAGCAGGTGGTCAACGTGTGCCGCACGACGATCGTCAACGACGCGTGGGCGCGCGGCCAGTCGCTCACCGTGCACGGGCTCGTGTACGGCGTGCACGACGGCCGGATGCGCAACCTCGGCATGGCCGTGTCGAGCTTCGATGCGCTCGACGAAACCTACAAGCGCTGCGTCGCGGCGCTCACCGCGCGCGGCCAGCATGCGCCGGACAACGACATGGTCGCGGCCGATGCCGCACGGCTCGAAGGCGTCGCGCAGGCGGTCGCCGATACGCTGAAGCCCTGCGGCGACGCGCAGTAACCATCGCCGCTGGCAGCGCGGCGCGGTACGCCCATTCCGCGCCGCGCGTCGCATCATCGTGCCGAACACGCGCATCATGACCGTGAACGCGACGGACTCGGACTGATCTGACACCGACACACTGCCGCGACGGCGGTGCAACGCAAAGGAGCGGCGAACATGAAAACCGTACTGATCGTCGGCGCATCGCGCGGCCTCGGACGCGAATTCGTCAGGCAATACCGGCGCGACGGCTGGAACGTGATCGCGACCGCGCGCGACGACGCGTCGCTCGCGGCGCTGCGCAACCTCGGCGCAACCGCGCATGCGCTCGACATCGCGCGGCCCGAACAGATCGCGGCGCTCGGCTGGAAGCTCGACGGCGAACGGCTCGATGCGGCCGTGCTGGTGTCGGGCGTGTACGGGCCGCGTACGGAAGGCGTCGAGACGATCGCCGCCGAGGATTTCGACGCGGTGATGCATACGAACGTGCGCGGGCCGATGCAGTTGCTGCCGATCCTGCTGCCGCTCGTCGAGGACGCGCGCGGCGTGCTGGCCGTCGTGTCGAGCCGGATGGGCAGCATCGCGGAAGCGACCGGCACGACCGGCTGGCTGTACCGCGCGAGCAAGGCGGCGCTGAACGACGTGCTGCGCATCGCATCGCTGCAGACGCGCCACGCCGCGTGCATCTCGCTGCATCCGGGCTGGGTGCGCACCGACATGGGCGGCGCGCAGGCCGCGATCGATCCGGAAACGAGCGTGACCGGCATGCGGCGCGTGATCGCCGAAGCCGGCGCGGACGTGTCGCAGGCCAACGGCCGCTTCTTCCAGTACGACGGCGTCGAGCTCAGCTGGTAAGCCGTCGTCACAACCCGGCGTCGTTAATTCACGATTCGCATGATTTTGAACCGACCTGACGCGTGCCCGTGCGGCGGCGCGTCGCCCTTCCCGACCGGCAAAACCGCGCCACCACGCTACGCGGCCTGTTGCGGCCGCTTCATCGATGGCGGCGAAGCCGCGCCGAGCGCACTTGAGTTGATGCGCTCGCGGTACAGCGCGTACGTGCTGGGCGCGACGGACTATCTGCGCGCGACCTGGGACGCGCGCACCTGCCCGGCCGATCTCGATGCCGACCCGAATGCGGCCGACGCGCCGCGCTGGCTCGGCCTCGCGGTCAAACGGCATGCACAACTCGACGAACGGCGCGCGGAGGTCGAATTCGTGGCCCGCTACAAGGTCGGCGGGCGCGCGTACCGGCTCCACGAGACGAGTCGCTTCACGCGCGACGAACACGGTTTCTGGCGCTACGTCGACGGCGAAGTAAGTGAACGCTGACAAATAGTTGCTGTGTCAGACGCCGGGTAATTCCTGCATTGCACAACCGGAATTTGTCGGGCTACGATGGCCGTCAGACTGGTCAAGTTGCATGGCAGGGCTTACGAATGGCGTTCAGCAAGGTATTGGTGGGATGGATGGCGGCCTGTGCGCTGTCGGCCGCTCAGGCCGGTACGCTGCCGAACGCGAATGCCGGTGCAGCCACGGCCAGCGGATCGCTCGCCCATGCCGAGCGCTTCGATTACGGCGACTCGGGCCTCCCGCAGGTCGCCGCAAACCTCAACGAACAAATCGTCAGCATTCCGGCCGATGCGTCGGGCTCGGTGATGCTCGAGGCCACGCTGTTCAAGCCGAACGGCCCCGGCCCGTTCCCGCTCGTCGTCTTCAACCACGGCAAGAACACCGGCGATCTCCATCAGCAGCCGCGCAGCCGGCCGCTCGCGTTCGCGCGCGAATTCGTGCGCCGCGGCTATGCGGTGATCGCACCGAACCGCCAGGGCTTCGCGGGCTCGGGCGGCACGTACCAGCAGGAAGGCTGCAACGTCGGCAAGAACGGCCTCGTGCAGGCCGCCGACGTCGCCGCGACCGTCCGCTACATGTCGCATCAGTCGTACATCGACGCGTCGCGCATCGTCGTCGCGGGCACGTCGCACGGCGGCCTCGTATCGGTCGCGTACGGCACCGAAGCGGCGCCCGGCGTGCGCGGCATCATCAACTTCTCCGGCGGACTGCGCCAGGACCTCTGCGACGGCTGGCAGCGCAATCTCGTCGACGCGTTCGACCAGTACGGCGCGCATACGGCCGTGCGCTCGCTGTGGCTGTACGGCGACAACGATTCGGTGTGGACGCCCGCACTCGTCGCGCAGATGCACGACGCGTACGTGTCGCACGGCACGCAGGCGCAGTTCATCGATTTTGGCCGCTACAAGGACGACGCGCACCGGCTGATCGTCGATCGCGACGGCGTGCCCGTGTGGTGGCCGGCCGTGCATGCGTTCCTCGCCGAGCTGAACCTGCCGACGTCGGTCCGCTATGCGGTCGCCAATCCGCATGAGCCGAACGCGACCGGCTATGCGTCGATCGATGCGGTCGATGCGGTGCCGTTCCTCGACGAGGCCGGCCGCGAAGGCTATCGCCGCTTCCTGAGCCAGCATCCGAGCCGCGCGTTTGCGGTGTCTTCGGAAGGCGCATGGTCGTGGGCCGAAGGCGGCGACGATCCGATGGCGCTCGCGCTCGACAACTGCTCGAAGCAGGGTGCGGGCGCATGCCGGCTGTATGCGGTCAACGACCGCGTCGTGTGGAACGGAAACGCGACGCAGACGGCCGACAACGGCGATACCAGCACGCACGGCGCGGATACGCGCTCGCTGGCTTCGCGCTGATACGCGCACGCATCGCGGCGCCGCGCCGGCGCGCTGCGGTGGCTTTTCCTCTCCTCGTTTCGTCAAAGCTCGTGCGGGCCGCAGCGGCGTGCGCATGCGCGTCGTCGCGCTTCTGCGCGCCTGCGGTGCCCTCCGCCGCATTGCTTCCGTCCGCCGGCACCGCTGCTGGCTTTCGCTGAAGGCGGGTCGTGCGTGACTTCCCGCCTTGGTTACTGGTTGCTGGTCGCTGGTTGCTGGTTGCTGGGGCGCCGGGCGCCAATTGCCGGTCCGTCGTCCGTGATCCCCTAGTCCCCTAGTCCCTAGTCCCCCTGGCCTTGCGCCCTATCGCCAAAAGCTTCCTCGCATTCCCCTTCGCGCCCCGCTCACCTTCCCGCCCCGATTTTTCAACGGCCGCGCCGCCGCCCGCGTACGATTTTTTCTATCAGGGGGGTGTCACTCGAACGTCGTCATCTGCGCTCATTTCGGCACATCTGGCGCGTACCGTCCCGAGCACCGCCAAACTGCGCCGAACTCCCGCCCCGCAAGGCTTTGCGGCGTTTGTAACCGGTAGTGCAACGGGCGGCGGAACACGCTAATCTCAGCGCGTTTTCCGTCTGTCGCCGCGCGGTATCCGGTTCGATACCCGCCGCCGTTTGATCCCCGGAGTTGCCTTGAGTACGCCAGCCACCGATGACTGGGTCGCGCGCAGCCTGCGCGCGGTCTGGCATCCCTGCACCCAGATGAAGCACCACGAGCGCCTGCCGCTCATCCCCGTCGCCCGCGGCGCGGGGGTGTGGCTGTACGACCGCGACGGCCGCCGCTATTTCGACGCGATCAGCTCGTGGTGGGTGAACCTGTTCGGCCATGCGAACCCGGACATCAACGCGGCGCTGAAGGACCAGCTCGACACGCTCGAGCACGCGATGCTCGCCGGCTGCACGCACGAACCGGCGATCGAGCTCGCGGAGCGGCTGCACGCGCTCACCGGCCGCACGCTCGGCCACGCGTTCTTCGCGTCCGACGGCGCGTCGGCCGTCGAGATCGCGCTGAAGATGAGCTTCCACGCGTGGCGCAACCGCGGCCGCGCGGACAAGCGCGAATTCGTGTGCGTCGCGAACAGCTATCACGGCGAGACCATCGGCGCGCTCGGCGTGACCGACGTCGCGCTGTTCAAGGACGCGTACGACCCGCTGATCCGCAACGCGCACGTGGTCGCGTCGCCGGACGCGCGCGGCGCGCTGCCGGGCGAGACGGCCGCCGACGTCGCGGGCCGCGCGCTCGACGACGTCCGCCGCCTGTTCGCCGACCGTGCGGACCGGATCGCCGCGCTGATCGTCGAGCCGCTCGTGCAGTGCGCGGCCGGCATGGCGATGCACGATCCGTCGTACGTGCGCGGCCTGCGCGCGCTCTGCGACGAGTTCGGCGTGCACCTGATCGCCGACGAGATCGCGGTCGGCTGCGGCCGTACCGGCACCTTCTTCGCATGCGAGCAGGCCGGCGTCTGGCCCGACTTCCTGTGCCTGTCGAAAGGCATCAGCGGCGGCTACCTGCCGCTGTCGCTCGTGCTCACGCGCGACGACGTGTTCGCGGCGTTCTACGACGACGACACGACGCGCGGCTTCCTGCATTCGCATTCGTACACGGGCAACCCGCTCGCGTGCCGGGCGGCCGTCGCGACGCTCGACCTGTTCGCGCGCGACGACGTGCTCGCCGCCAACGCGCGCAAGTCGGCCGCGATGCGCGCCGCGCTTGCGCCGCTCGATGTGCACCCGCAGGTGCGCGACCTGCGCGAACGCGGCACGTTGTTCGCGTTCGACGTCGCGCTCGACGGCGACGCGGCACGCGGCTTCTCGCGGCGCTTCTTCGAACGCGCGCTCGAACGCGAGCTGCTGCTGCGCCCGATCGGTACGACCGTGTACCTGATGCCGCCGTACGTGATGAGCGACGACGACATCGCGTGGCTCGCGCAGCGCACGCGCGAGACGCTCGACGCGACGCTCGCGGAGGCCGCATGACCACGACGCCCCTCCTCGACACGCTGCAGCGCGGCCTCGCCGAACTCGATGCGCAGGGCCTGCGCCGCGTGCGCCGCACCGCCGACACCGCCTGCGACGCGCACATGCGCGTCGACGGCCGCGACATCGTCGGCTTCGCGAGCAACGATTACCTCGGCCTCGCCGCGCATCCGGCGCTCGTCGCCGCGTTCGCCGAAGGCGCGCAGCGCTACGGCTCCGGCAGCGGCGGCTCGCATCTGCTCGGCGGCCATTCGCGCGCGCACGCGGCGCTCGAGGACGAGCTCGCCGGCTTCGCGGGCGGCTTCTGCGACGCGCCGCGCGCGCTGTACTTCAGCACCGGCTACATGGCGAACCTCGCCGCGATGACGGCGCTGACGGGCAAGCACGCAACGATCTTCTCCGACGCGCTGAACCATGCGTCGCTGATCGACGGGATCCGGCTGTCGCGCGCGAACGTGCAGGTCTATCCGCATGCGGACATGGCCGCGCTCGCCGCGCTGCTCGATGCGTCGGAGGCCGAAACGAAGCTGATCGTCAGCGACAACGTGTTCAGCATGGACGGCGACATCGCGCCGCTCGCCGAACTCGTCGCGCTGGCCGAGCGCCACCACGCATGGCTCGTCGTCGACGACGCGCACGGCTTCGGCGTGCTCGGCCCGCAGGGCCGCGGCGCGCTCGCGGCCGCCGCGCTGCGCTCGCCGAACCTGCTCTACGTCGGCACGCTCGGCAAGGCAGCCGGCGTCGCGGGCGCGTTCGTCGTCGCGCACGAGACGGTGATCGAATGGATGATCCAGCGCGCGCGCAGCTACATCTTCACGACGGCCGCGCCGCCGGCCGTCGCGCATGCGGTATCGGCAAGCCTGAAGGTGATCGCCGGCGACGAAGGCGACGCGCGACGCGCACACCTCGCCGCGCTGATCGAGCGCACGCGCGCACTGCTGCGCACGACGCGCTGGCAGCCGGTCGACTCGCACACGGCCGTGCAGCCGCTCGTGATCGGCAGCAACGACGCGACGCTCGCGGCGATGCGCTCGCTCGACGCGCACGGCCTGTGGGTGCCCGCGATCCGGCCGCCGACGGTGCCCGCCGGCACGTCGCGGCTGCGCATCTCGCTGTCGGCCGCGCATTCGTTCGACGATCTCGCGCGGCTCGAAGCCGCATTGCTCGAAGCCAGCAAGGAAGCCGCATGACCGCCCCCCTTTCGCTTTTCGTCACGGGTACCGACACCGAGATCGGCAAGACCTTCGTATCGGCCGCGATGCTGCACGGCTTCGCGCGGCACGGGCTGCGCGCGGCCGCGCTGAAGCCCGTCGCCGCCGGCGCGTACGAGCGCGACGGCGTGTGGCGCAACGAGGACGCCGACCAGCTCGACGCGGCCGCGAACGTCGTGCTGCCGCCCGAACTGCGCACGCCGTTCCTGCTGAAGGCGCCGGCCGCGCCGCACATCGTCGCCGCGCACGAAGGCGTGACGCTCGACATCGACACGATCGTCGCGAGCCACCGCGAAGCGCTGACGCGCGCGGACGTGGTCGTCGTCGAAGGCGTCGGCGGCTTTCGCGTGCCGCTGAACGACACGCAGGACACGGCCGATCTCGCGGTCGCGCTCGGCCTGCCGGTCGTGCTGGTCGTCGGCGTGCGGCTCGGCTGCATCAGCCACGCGCTGCTGACGGCCGACGCAATTGCCGCGCGCGGCCTCACGCTCGCCGGCTGGGTCGCGAACCACGTCGACCCGGCGATGTCGTACGCCGACGAGAACGTCGCGACGATCCGCGACTGGCTCGCGCGCGAGCATCGCGCGCCGCTCGTCGGCCGCATCGCGCACATGCGCGCGGCCGACCCCGAATCCGCCGCGGCGATGCTCGACATCGCCGCGCTCGTCGACACGCTGCGCGCCGCGCAGCATTGACGCCCCGATCCCCGCATTCACGAAGGAAAACCACCATGACCCAAGCCCAGACCGCCGCCGTGCAATCCGACGCGATCCCCGTGGCCGCTCCGGCGCCGCAGCGCTGGCGCGTCGCCGACGTCGTCGCGCTGTTCGAGCTGCCGTTCAACGACCTGATGTTCCGCGCGCAGCAGGTGCATCGCGAGCACTTCGACGCGAACGCGGTGCAGCTGTCGACGCTGCTGTCGATCAAGACCGGCGGCTGCGAGGAAGACTGCGGCTACTGCTCGCAGTCGTCGCACCACGACACGGGGCTGAAGGCCGAGAAGCTGATGGACGTCGACGCGGTGCTCGACGCCGCGCGCGCGGCGAAGGCGAACGGCGCGAGCCGCTTCTGCATGGGCGCCGCATGGCGCAACCCGAAGGAGCGCCACATGCCGGCGCTGACCGAGATGGTGCGCGGCGTGAAGGAACTGGGCCTCGAAACCTGCATGACGCTCGGCATGCTCGAGGACGAACAGGCGCAGCAGCTCGCGAATGCGGGCCTCGACTACTACAACCACAACCTCGACACGTCGCCGGAGTTCTACGGCCAGGTGATCTCGACGCGCACGTACCAGGACCGTCTCGACACGCTCGATCGCGTGCGCGATGCGGGCATCAACGTGTGCTGCGGCGGCATCATCGGGATGGGTGAATCGCGCCGCGAGCGCGCGGGCCTGATCTCGCAGCTCGCTAACCTGAACCCGTATCCGGAATCGGTGCCGATCAACAACCTCGTCGCGATCGAAGGCACGCCGCTCGAAGGCACCGCGCCGCTCGATCCGTTCGAATTCGTGCGCACGATCGCGGTTGCGCGCATCACGATGCCGAAGGCCGTCGTGCGGCTGTCGGCCGGCCGCGAGCAGCTCGACGACGCGATGCAGGCGCTGTGCTTCCTCGCGGGCGCGAACTCGATGTTCTACGGCGACCAGCTGCTGACGACGAGCAACCCGCAGACGCAGCGCGACCGCGCGCTGTTCGAGCGGCTCGGGATTCGCGCGAGCCAGGCCGATGCGCTGGCGGAGAACGCGTAAGCAGTCGATCGCGCCGCGCGTATCGTGCGCAAACGAAAAAGCCGGGGCATGCCCCGGCTTTTTTCATGCTTCGTCAAACCGCGTTGCCGATTGCGTGCAGGGACGCAAGCGCCGCACTAACATTGCGTTTCCGCCGCGAAACGCCGGGCGCACCGAATGCCCGGCGACCGCGCGGACATCCAGTCACACATCCGGGGAAACAGGAATGAAGAAAACGGCACTGATGCTGCTCGCCCTCGTCGCAACGACCGCGCATGCCGCGGCACCGAAATGCTCGACGCAGACACTGAACGGACACACCAGCGAACTGTGCGTGACGAACGTACCGTTCCAGCACGACTACTACACGCTCAAGGTCGACCGTACGCTGATCTTCGTGTTGCCGGACGACTATATCGAGGACGTCGCGCTCACGCACACGATCCCGAAGGATGCGGCGATCGAGTTTCCGCTGTCGCAGCAAGGCACGCCCACCGTGAAGATCTCCGGCGGCTGCGCGGCGGTCAGCGAAACACAGGACGGCCACGCGGTCGAGGTCGGCCGGCGCTGTTCGTTCAAATGGGGCAACGTCGAAATCCTGAAGGATCTGGCGATCCGTTACGACTGATGCGCGTCGCGGCGGCATCACACGTGTGCCGCCGCCCCGTCGAGCGCCGCGCGCACGCGTTCGATCTGCTGTTCGTCGATCGGTGCCAGCACCTCGCCGCGCATCCGCACGCCCGAGCCGAAATGCACCGCGCGCACGCCCGTCGCGCGAACGAAATCGCCGACCGCATCGACCGTCAGCCCCGAGCCGGCCAGCACCGTACACGTCGAACCGGCCGCGTGCCGCACGAGCCGCGCGATCGTCGCGACGGCGTCGAGCACCGACGGATGGCCGCCCGACGTCAGCACCGACGTGACGGCCGGCACGCGCAGCAGCGCGTCGAACGCGGCGTTGAGATCGCGCGACACGTCGAACGCGCGATGGAACGTCAGATGGCGCCCGTCGGCCGCGGCCGCGATACGCTCGAGCGCGCCGAGATCGACATCGCCGCGCGCATCGAGCGCGCCGAACACGACACCGTTCGCGCCGGCCGCGACGGCCGCGCGCACGTCGCGCTCGATCGCGCGCAGGTCGTCGGCGTCGTAGACGAACGAACGGCTGTGCGGGCGCACGATCACGTTCACCGGAATCGGCACGGAAGCGACGACGGCCTCGATCAGCCCGACGCTCGGCGTGAGCCCGCCCTCGGTGATCGCGGTCACGAGTTCGAGGCGGTCGGCGCCCGCGCGCGCGGCGGCCTTCGCGTCGCCGACGGTCGTGGCGATCACTTCGAGGAGGACGGCGGAAGCGGCGGTTCGGGTCATCGGCGGCTCGCGAATCGTCTGGACAATGCGCAAATCCTAGCCGAGCGGCGCGAACCGCGCCAGCATCGCCGCGTCGCTATGCGCCGTCGGCGTCCTCGTCGGCCCAGTCGATATCGCCGCACAGCACATGCTGCGCATCGCCGATGCGCACGGCCACCGACAGCGTCACGCACGGCTGCGCCTCGTTGATCGACAGGTACGGGCGCGTCACCTGCACGCGTCCGGGCTCGGCGATCGCCGTGCGGAAATACGGCCGACGCAGCCAGTTCGCGCCCTGCGCATCCGCGAGCGGCGAGAAGCGCGCCTCGGCGAGCGCGCGATCGGCGCGCAGCACGACGTTGCGGCCCGCC
Organism: Burkholderia sp. SR8; assembly: GCF_052851275.1. NCBI lineage: Bacteria > Pseudomonadati > Pseudomonadota > Betaproteobacteria > Burkholderiales > Burkholderiaceae > Burkholderia > Burkholderia sp. SR8. The sequence continues at coordinate 17,172 of NZ_JAULUC010000014.1, read as the reverse complement.
TGCCGGCCGCGCGCATCGAGCAGGAAGCAGCGCGCCGCAGCGTCGAGCGCAAGGAAGTTCCAGCACACCTCGTCGAGCGGCTCGCCGGCCGCCACGCGCTCGGCCGCGCGCTCGAACGCGCGCAGGTACGGCGCGAGCCGCTGCGCGTCGCGCCGCTCGCGCGCGTCGGTCTGCTCGCGAAACCGCTCGGTGAGCTCGGCGATGCAGCCGGTCGCCGCCGCACTGTCGGGCAGGCCGGGCGCCGGACGGCCGAAGTAATAGCCCTGCACGAAATCGGCCTCGCACGACAGCGCGATCTGCGCGTCGTGCTCGGTCTCGATCCCTTCGACGAGCACCAGCTTGCCGGCCTCGTGCAGCAGCGTGACGAGGCCGTGCAGGATCGCGGTGAGCCCGGTGCGGTGCGCCGCGTGCGACAGCATGATCCGGTCGAGCTTCACGATGTCCGGATTCAGCTGCCAGATGCGCTCGAGATTGGAGTGGCCGGCGCCGAAATCGTCGAGCGCGATCAGGAAGCCCTGCGCGCGGAATTCGCGCACGGCGTCGGCGAGCCGTTCGACGTCTTCCGCGCGCTGTTCGAGCACCTCGAGCACGATGCGGCGCGGCGGCATCCCGACGCGCTTCAGGTTCGCGAGCAGCGCGGCCGCCTGGAACGGGTCGGTGAGCACGCCCGGATGCACGTTGAGGAACAGCCACTCGCGCTCGGCGCCGAGCAGCGCGAAGTTCTCCAGGTGCAGCGCCTGCGCGAGCCGGTCGAGCTGCAGCAGCTCGCCCTGGCGCGCGGCTTCGCCGAACACGTCGAGCGGCGACACCGCGCGGTCGAGCGCATCGTGCGCGCGCAGCAGCGCCTCGTAGCCGACCGCGCGCTGGTGCGACAGGCTGAAGATCGGCTGGAACACGGTCGTGAGCGTCAGGTCGCGATGCTGCGTGGCCAGCCGTTCGAGGCCGGAGCTCATCTCCCGCTCGAAACGGTACGGCGACGCGGCGGCCGGACGCTCCTGCTGCACGATCGTCATGGCGCCCTCCTGGCGATGCCGCGGATCGCGGCGGGTGAACGGGACGGCGTGCGCAATGTCATGGTGGAATCCTCGGTTGTCCGGCCGGTGCCGAACGGTACGCAAGCATCAAGCAAGCTCCGTGCAAGCGCTGAACGCGTGCGCGGTGCGTAGGTTCGGCGCCGCCGCACCAGCGTGGCGCGAGCCGGCTGCACCGTTTGCGTGCATCCGCACCGGCGCGCTCGAACGCACCGGTCACGTCGTCACGCTACACTCCGTACGGTCGTTTCATTCTCCGCACCCGCCGTATCGATGGAAATCGTTTTCACAGTCCTGATCCTGCTGCTCACCGTCGCGCTGTCCGGCGCGATCACGCGCGTGCTGCCGTTGCGCCTTCCGCTGCCGCTGATGCAGATCGTGTTCGGCGCGATGCTCGCGTGGCCGAAGCTCGATCTGCACGTCACGTTCGATCCCGAAATCTTCATGCTGCTGTTCATTCCGCCGCTGCTGTTCGCGGACGGCTGGCGGATTCCGAAACGCGAGCTGTACCTGCAGCGCCGCGCGATCCTGATGCTCGCGTTCGGGCTCGTGTTCATGACGGTACTCGCGGTCGGCTACTTCGCGCACTGGCTGATACCCGAGTTGCCGCTGCCGATCGCGTTCGCGCTCGCGGCCGTGCTGTCGCCGACCGACGCGGTCGCGCTGTCGGGCATCGCCGGCAAGGGGCGCATTCCGCCGCAGCTGATGCACATCCTCGAAGGCGAGGCGCTGATGAACGACGCGTCGGGCCTCGTCGCGCTGAAGTTCGCGATCGCGGCCGCGCTCACCGGCGTGTTCTCGCTGCGCGACGCGTCGATCACGTTCGTGATCGTCGCGGCCGGCGGGCTCGCGACGGGCGCGATCGTCGCGTGGCTGTTCAGCGCGCTGTCGACGCGCTTCCTGAACGCCGAGCAGGAAGGCGATCCGGCCCCCGGCATCGTGATGACGCTGCTCGTGCCGTTCGCCGCGTACCTGTTCGCCGAGCACCTCGACCTGTCCGGCGTGCTCGCGGCCGTGTCGGCCGGGATGATGATGAACTACACGAGCTTCTCGCGCAAAAGCACCGTCGCGTCGCGCGTGCGCGCGGAAAGCACGTGGGCGATGATCGAGTTCGTGTTCAACGGCATGGTGTTCATCATGCTCGGGCTGCAGCTGCCGCACATCATCGGCCGCGCGCTCGTCGACGCGCATCACACGAGCGACGCGCTGGTCGGCCGGATGATCTTCAACGTGTGCGCGATGATGCTCGCGCTCTATGCGATCCGCTTCCTGTGGGTCTGGCTGCTGCGCTGGATCGCGAGCCGGCGCGCCGCGCGCCACGGCCTCGCGGGCACGATGGCCGGCGTGCGCACGATCGCAGTGATGACGGTCGGCGGCGTGCGCGGCGCGGTCACGCTCGCGGGCGTGCTGTCGATTCCCGTCGCGCTGTCCGACGGCGCGCCGCTGCCCGGGCGCGACACCGCGATCTTCGTTGCGTCGGCGGTGATCCTCGGCTCGCTGATCGTCGCGGTGATCGGCCTGCCGCTGCTGCTGCGCGGCGTGCGTTCGACGCGCAACCCGCTCGCCGACGAGGAGCGCACCGCGCGCGCGGCCGCCGCGCAGGCCGCGATCCGCGCGATCGATGCGTCGCACGACGCGATCTCGGCCGATCTCGACGAATCGGGCGCCGCGCGCTGCGCGGACATCTCCGCGCGCGTGATGGACCAGTATCGCCGCCGCCTCGCCGCGCTCGCCGAGGACGGCCCGACGCCGCGCGCGCAAGCGAAGCAGACGGAAACGATGGAACTGCAGATGCGGATCGCGGCGGTGCGCGCGGAACGTTCGGTGCTGTACCGGTTGCGCAGCGAGAGCAAGATTTCCGACGAGACGCTGACGAAGCTGATCCGCGAGATCGATCTGTCCGAAACGGCGCTGTCGACGCGCAAGAAAGGGATCGTCTGAGCGCAGCGCGCGTCGCACGGCGACGCGGCCATCCATGAAAAAACGGCGACGCGCAGGCTGCACGTCGCCGTTTTCACATCCGCGCGTTCGCGTTACTTCGCGACGACGACCGGAATCCCCTTCAGCATCCCCGCGCCCTTCATCTCGTCGAGCGCGTGCTGCACGGCCGCGCTCGTCGCCGCGTCGATCCCGAGCTGCAGCGCGAGCTCGCGCTCCGCACGCTTCACGCCGGCGAGGTTGCGCACCTTCACGTGACCGAAGCCGCGCACGCGCGCATGCAGATCGGCCAGCTGCGTGACCTGCGCCGCATTGGCTGCGGTCATCGCGGCGAGCGCACGCGTGAGCGTCGTCTCGTAGTCGTCCGCGAGCGCGCGCTCCATCCTGCGCTCGGCCGTGCGGCCGAACGGATCGAGCCACGTGCCGCGCAGGCTGCGCACACGTGCGAGCATGCCGAGCACCGGCCACATCCACTGGCCGAACACGCGCTTCTTCGGCGCGCTGCCGTCGCGGCCGGCCTTCGCGACCGTCGGCGGCGCCAGGTTGAACTTCACGCGATAGTCCTGCCCCGGCACGCCTTCGAACTGCGCTTGCAGCGCCGTGCGGAACGCGCCGTCCGCGTACAGCCGCGCGACCTCGTATTCGTCCTTCACCGCGAGCAGCCGGTAGAACGTCGTCGCGACCGCACGCGTCAGCGCATCGTCGCCCTTCGCGCGCGCCGCGCTCACCAGCGCGCGGTAGCGCTCGACATAACGCGCGCCGCCGTACGCGTCGAGACGCGCCTCGCGATCGGCGATCAGCTCGGCGAGCGTCTCCGGCGCGGCGTGCACGGCGGCCGCCGCGTGACGCGCGTTCCACAACGCGTCGAGGCCCGCGGCGTCGCCCGCGGCCATCCGGCCGATCGAGAACGCGAGCTTGTTCATCGGCACCGCGACGTTGTTCAGCTCGATCGCGCGCATCATCGCGGCGAGCGACACCGGCACGAGACCGAGCTGCCATGCGTAGCCGAGCATCAGGATGTTCGCGCCGATCGAGTCGCCGAGGAATTTCGCGGCGAGCGCCTGCGCGTCGCAGCTCGACAGATAGCCGTCGCCGGCCGCGTGGTGCATCTTCTCCAGCAGCGCGTCCGCGTGCAGGCTCGCGTCGGGGTTCTGCACGAACGACGCGTTCGGGATCCGGTGCGTGTTGACGACGATCCGCGAACGCCCGTGGCGCACCGTCTGCAGCGCCTCGGCGCTCGCGCCGACGACCATGTCGCACGCGAGCAGCACGTCGGCCTGCTGCGTGTCGATGCGCACCTGGTTCAGCCAGCGGTCGCTCGACGCGATCCGCACGAACGACAGCACCGAGCCGCCCTTCTGCGCGAAGCCCATGAAGTCGAGCACCGACGCGCTCTTGCCTTCGAGGTGCGCGGCCATGCTGATCAGCGCGCCGACCGTGACGACGCCCGTGCCGCCGACGCCCGTCACGAGCATGTCGTACGGCGCCGCGTCCAGATGCGTCGCGGGCACCGGCAGCGCGGCGACGCGCGCGGCGAGCGCCGCTTCGTCGAACGCGGCGCCGGCCGCCTTCTTCAGCGCCGCGCCTTCGACCGTCACGAAGCTCGGGCAGAAGCCGTTCACGCACGAGTAGTCCTTGTTGCATGACGACTGGTCGATGCGGCGCTTGCGGCCGAGCGGCGTCTCGAGCGGCTCCACCGACAGGCAGTTCGACTGCACGCCGCAGTCGCCGCAGCCTTCGCACACCGCGTCGTTGATGAACAGGCGCTTGTCCGGGTCGGGGAATTCGCCCTTCTTGCGGCGACGGCGCTTCTCGGCCGCGCAGGTCTGGTCGTAGATCAGCACGGTGACGCCCGGCGTCTCGCGCAGCTCGCGCTGCACCGCGTCGAGTTCGCTGCGGTGATGGAACGTCGTGCCGGTCGGGAACTGGCCGTGATGGCCGTCGTATTTCTCCGGTTCGTCGGACACCACGACGAAGCGCGACACGCCTTCCGCCTCGACCTGCCGCGCGATCTGCGGCACCGAGATGCTGCCGTCGACCGGCTGCCCGCCCGTCATCGCGACCGCGTCGTTGTAGAGGATCTTGTACGTGATGTTCGCTTTCGCCGCGACCGCCTGACGGATCGCGAGAATGCCCGAGTGGAAGTAGGTGCCGTCGCCGAGGTTCTGGAACACGTGCTTCGTGTTCGTGAACATCGCGTGCGCGGCCCAGTCGACGCCTTCGCCGCCCATCTGGATCAGGCCGGTGGTGTCGCGCTCCATCCACGACGCCATGAAGTGGCAGCCGATGCCGGCCTGCGCGATCGAGCCTTCCGGCACTTTCGTCGACGTGTTGTGCGGGCAGCCCGAGCAGAAGTACGGCGTGCGCTTCACCGCATCCGCTTCGTTCGACAGGATCTGCGGCGCGACGAGATCGACGACGCGTTCGCGGCGATCGAGCGCCGGCTTGTGGCGCGCGAGCCATTCGGCGAACACCGGCAGGATCCGCGACGGCCGCAGTTCGCCGAGCTCGGACAGCAGGCATGCCCCCGCCGCATCGTGCTTGCCGAGCACGCGCGGGCGCGCACCGTCCGCACGGTTGTACAGGTAGTCCTTGATCTGCTGCTCGATGACGGGGCCCTTCTCCTCGATCACCAGCACTTCCGCGAGCCCGTCGACGAAGGTCTCGATGCGCGTCATCTCGAGCGGATACGACAGGCCGACCTTGTAGATCCGCACGCCGGCCGCGTCGAGATCGTCGACGGTCAGGTCGAGGCGGCGCAGCGCTTCCATCAGGTCGAGGTGTGCCTTGCCGCAGGTGACGATGCCGACGTCCGCCTGCGCGCTCGGCGCGATCCACTTGTCGATGCTGTTGGTGCGCGCGAAATGGCGCACCGCGTCAAGCTTCGCGGCGAGGCGCGCCTCGATCGTGAGGCTCGGCAGGTCGGGCCAGCGGTTGTGCAGGCCGCCTGCCGGCGGCGTGAAGCCCGGCGGCGCCGGCCATTGCGTCTGCAGTGCGTCGAGATCGACGGTCGAGCCCGACTCGACGGTCTCCGAGATCGCCTTGAAGCCGACCCACGCGCCCGAGTAGCGCGACAGCGCCCAGCCGTACAGGCCGAATTCGAGCATGTCGGCGATGTTCGACGGGTTCACGACCGGCATGTGCCACGCGATCATCGCGAAGTCGCTCTGATGCGGCATCGACGACGACACGCAGCCGTGATCGTCGCCCGCCACCACCAGCACGCCGCCGTGCGGCGACGACCCGTACGCGTTGCCGTGCTTCAGCGCGTCGCCCGCACGGTCGACGCCCGGGCCCTTGCCGTACCACATCGCGTACACGCCATCGACGGTGCGCTCCGGATCGGCCTCGACGCGCTGCGTGCCGAGCACCGCGGTGCCGCCGAGTTCCTCGTTGATCGCGGGCAGGAAACGCACGCCGCCGGCATCGAGCAGTTTCTTCGCCTTCCACAGCTGCTGGTCGACCATCCCGAGCGGCGAGCCGCGGTAGCCGCTGACGAAGCCGGCCGTGTTCAGGCCCTGCGCGATGTCGGACGCGCGCTGCATCAGCAGCAGGCGGACCAGCGCCTGCGTGCCGGTCAGGAAGATCCGGCCGCGCGTGGCGGTCAGGTTGTCGGTCAGACGGTAGTCCGATAGTGCGGGCGTGCCGTCGACGGGCAGGCGGGCGGTCATGGGGATGTCTCCTGATTGTGCTGTTCTGGGGCCGCGCACCGCGGCGTCGGGCGACGCCGGCCGGGGCAGCTGAATGGCTCTATTTTTTCGCGGGGAGACGAGAAAGTTTTTTCTCATCTTGCGCGGGACGGCGCGGAGTGAGAAAAACTGCGCAGATTTTGAGCCGGAATTGAGAGAGTTCTCGCGCGGGCGATTCGGCGAAGGGCGGCGAGCCCGTTCGGGCGCGGCGGTTGGTTGCGCCGGTAAGCGCGGGAATGGCGCCGGAATGGCGCGGGTGGTCGGCGGATGCGGCGGCGAATGCTTGCCGGCCGCCGGACAAGGGTTTCGGCGGGGTTTCGGCGGGGTTTCGGCGGGGTTTCGGCGGGGTTTCGGCGGGTTTCGGCGGGGTTTCGGCGGGGTTTCGGCGCCGGAACGGCACGTCCTCACCGTCCGGATGCACAGCAATCCGATTGGGATCGCGCGCAGGATGTCCACAATGCGTTCGCTGCCGGCCGATCGGCGCGCGCACTCACCGGTCGATTGCACAGGGTTTGGAGTCGAGTCGTGGCGTGGATTTCCACACCGTAATCGCGCCGCCGATCGGGCGGATTCCGATGCTCACCGCTGAAATCCACAGCGCGACGAGTCGATGTCGAGCGCAGATATCCACACCGTGGGTCCGTGTCCCGCAGATGCGGCGTTCGCCCTCACCTTTCGGGCGCACAGGATTGCGAGTCGGTTCGGTGACGCGATATCCACACGTGTTGCGGTCGCACGCGGCGCGCGAACGAATGCGTCGATTCCGGTGTGGAGAGATCGGCAACCGGCCACTGCAAACACTGTGAAATTCAACGGTGACTGTCGGGGCTGCGATCGAACGAACGCGGCGATTCGGGTTCGGATGGCTCGACACCAAAACCACTCAAGACACTCCGAAATGCAACGGCGAGCACCGGCTCGGCGATCGAACGACCGTGGCGATTCGGGTGTGCGCGGGTCGACACCCAAACCACTCAAGACACTGTGAAAATCAACGGTGAGTGTCGGCGCAGCGAGCGAACGAGCAGGCCGATCCGGGCGTGGACCGATCGACCCGCCGACCACTCGAGATTCTGTGAAATTCATCGGTGAGCATCGGCGCGGCGATCGAACAAGCAGGCCGAACCGGGTGTGGATAGATCGACGACCAAACCACGCGAAACACTGTGAAACTCGACGGTGAGCGTCGACACAGTGATCGAACGACTGCGCCGATTCGGGTGTGGATCGCTCCACCCGCGAACCACTCGATACGCTGTGAATTTCGATGGTGAACGTCAGCGCGTCGATCGAACGCGTGCGTCGATTCGGGTGTGGACAGCTCGACAACCAAACCACTCGAGACACTGTGAAATTCGATGGTGAGGGTCGGCGCAGTGACCGAACGAGCGCATCGATCGCGGTGTGGATAGCTCGACAACCCAACCACTCGAGACACTGTGAAATTCGACGGTGAGAGCCGGCGCGTCGCCTCACGGAAGCGTCGATTCGCGCGTGGACGGCGGCGCATGCGATCAGTCCGCGGCCCGTGCGCTCGGCTCCGAACAGCCGCACTGGAGCGGCCCGACGGCTGATCGGCCCATTACGCTCACCATGGAAATACACAGCGCTTCGAGTCGCTTCGCGGGCCGGATATCCACATCGGCGGACGCACTCGAACGACACGCACGGTCGCGTGTACGGTTAGAATGCGCGACCCGCGAAGCCAGGTCGGGCGTTATTGGCGGCCCCGCATGCCGCATTCCGGCACGCTCGCGCGCTGGCACTCACCATCCGGATTCACAGCGCTCCGAGTGAATTGCGCAGCAGGATATCCACACCGTGGTGCGCGTTCGGATCTATTACCGGATCGCGCGGGCCGTTAGAATGCGCGTCGTGCCGAGTTGCGCGCGACGCCCGCCGGAAGTCCTTGCCAGGCAAGCACCACACGCAATCGGGCGTCGCCGCTCACCGATTGAAAGCACAGCATTTTTCTTCGTTGCGAGCCCCGGTTGTCCACACGCTCCATCGCGCATTCGCGCCGCGGGCGTTCGCGCTCACCGGTGAAATGCACAGCGTGCCGAGTGATCCCGGGCGGGGATATCCACAACCGAAAAGACGTATGGATTCAACGCTGACGCAGCGCGCAATGTCAGTTCACGGACGTGTCCGCCATCAACGCCAAACGCCGGAAAGCCGCGTCGATTCTGCGTGCGCCCGCGCGCTCACCATTCGATTCCACAGCGTTTCGACTGAATGGAAGGGGCGGTTGTCCACATTCGCCCGCCGGCGCGCGGCATCGGCAAGCCCGTCACGCCGCGATCGAGCGGATGACGCGCGCCGGGTTTCCGCCAACCAGCGTATCCGGCGGAACGTCTTTCGTCACGACTGAACCGGCGGCAATCACCGCGTTCTCGCCGACCGTCACGCCGCCGACGATCGTCGCGCCCGCGCCGATCCATACGTTGCGCCCGATCGCGATCGGCCGGGCGACGACGACCTCGCGCCGGCGGGACGGCTCGATCGGATGGCCCGACGTGATGAGGCTCACGTTCGGCCCGATCATCACGTCGTCGCCGATATCGAGGCCGCCGAGGTCGTAGAACGTGCAGTTCTGGTTGACGAACACGTTGCGGCCGATCTGCATGTCGGCGCCGCCCGTCGCATAGAACGGCGGAATCAGCAGGAACCCGGCATCCATCGGTTTGCCGATCAGTTCTCCGAACAACGCGCGAATTTCGTCCGCATCGTCGAACGTCAGCCGATTGAGCCTGGCGGTGATTGCCATCGTCCGCGTAAGTTCGGCGCGCATCGCGGCCGATTCGGGCGTGCGCCGCGGGATGATCGTGATGCGATCGTCGTTCGTCATTCGTTGCTGTTCTCCGTATGCGATGGAGCAGGTAGATGCGGCGCGTGACGACAGCACGTGATTCGCCGAATACGCTCGCATGAGCTCGAATTCAATGACCCCGACGACTCGCGACACACCGCCCGCGTACGGCGTGCCCGCCGCGGTCGCAGCCACGCGCGTCTTCGAGCGCCTGCCGGACGGCCGTTCGCGCTTCGCATGCTGACGCGACTGGCACCTGCCGCGGTCCGTGGAAAGCGATTCCTCACGCGTTCATCCGACCAAGCCGCGCCGTCACCGCAAACTTGCGCGGGACAGTGTAGCGGTGCTGGTTCGAGAACAGCTGTTCGCCAGACAACTAGCAATTAGTTAGTCGATAACTAGTCCTACGACGAACTCCCGTCGCGCGGCGCTTTGCGGGCGATCCGCGGGAAATTTACGCTCACGGCGACCTCGCATGCCCGCAATTCGCCGCCCAACCGAGCCCCATCGCGTTCCCATTCGCCACTGTCCGAACCTCTGCCGCTCGGGTACGCTTGAGCAACGACCGAACCGACACGCACACTGATACGCGGAGGCGCGATGAAGCTCTACTACTGGCCGAAAACCCGGGCATTCCGGGCGCTGTGGATGCTGGAGGAAATCGGCGCCGTCTACGAGCTCGTGCCGATCGATCTGCGCTCGCACGAACAGGGCAGCGACGCGTTCGTCCAGGTCAATCCGATGGCCAAGCTGCCCGCGCTCGACGACGGCAGCGAACCGTTCGCCGAATCCGGCGCCGTGCTGCTCTATCTCGCCGATCGCTGCCCGGGTGCCGGGCTCGGTGTCGCGCCCGACGATCCGCTGCGCGGCCGCTTCCTGCAGTGGATGTTCTTCACGCCCACCTGCCTCGAGCCCGCGATGGCCGAGAAATTCACCGGCGCGTCGGGCAATCCGGTCGCATTCGGCTGGGGCAACATTACGCGCGTGCAGCGTGCGCTCGCGCAGACGCTCGCCCATCGCCGGTGGCTCGTCGGCGACCACTTCACCGCGGCCGACCTGCTGCTCGCCAGCACGCTGAAGATCGCGTTCGACGCACACCTGCTGCCGCACGAAGGTGTGCTCGGCGACTACGTCGCTCGCGCCGAGGATCGCGACGGCTACCGCCGCGCAGTCGCCGTCGAACAGCGCGAAGCGGCGCGGCTGCTGCACGCGTGATGCGGCGGGAACGGCGCGGCATCGCGTAGCGGCGATCGCGCCGGGATGCCGCGTCGGTTCACACCGGCGCCCCGCGCTACGCCGCCGGCCCCGATGCCTGACGCGCGGCCGCCCCGGCGTCGACGACCACGCCCGGCGAACCGCGTTCGTCGGCATCGGTATCGTGCTCCACCGGCACGACGTCGTGGAAATGCGTGTAGTCGATGTGGGTGACGCCGTCCTCCTCGTGCATCAGGTCGACATAGCGGTGCAGCCAGCGGATCTCCGCGTGCGCCCACGAGTAGCGCGCCTGCATGGTCTGCGACGTCGTTTCGTCGGAACCTTCGATCGTGATCAGCAGCGACGCATCGCGCGCGGCGAGCGATTCGGCCGTCTCGCCGAACAGCGGGCTGGTTTCGTCGATCACGTGCATCAAATTCCAGCCGAGCAGGAAGATCGGATGCTCGTTGCGCACGAGCGGCAGGTCGTGGATCTTGCGCAGCGTATAGCCCTCGTGCGTGCCTTCGACGCGCATCAGCCGCAGCTTCGCCTGCGCTTCGGCGATCACGTTCTGGCGCGCATTCGCGGCACGCACCATCAGCGTCATCCGCCCGTTCAGCGGCCGCACGATCGCGTAGCGCGCGAACAGGATCTTCGCCTGCGGCCGCGAGAACCGCGCGAATACGAGGCCGGTCGCCAGCGCGATGCCCGACATCCCGATGAAGATCTCGAACGTCGCGACGACGTGCGCGTAGACCGTCTGCGGATGCATGTCGCCGTAGCCGACGGTTGCGAGCGTCTCGACACTGAAGAAGAACGCGCCGGCGAACCCGGCCGGCGACTGGTTCGCGATCGACGCGTGCCCGAGCAGATAGAGCGTCGCGAAGCCGCCGTTGAGCAGCAGGAACAGCACCGCGAGCGACAGGAAGAACACGGGCCAGCTGACCGTCAGCGCGCGGTGGTACAGGTCGCGCCAGCCGAGCGGCGGCATCCCGTACGCGATCACGGGGCGAGTGCCCGACCAGAGCTTGCGGCCACGGCCGCGGGAGGCGGGGGAGGACGAATCGACGTTCATCGCGCGAGGCCTGAAGCAGGAAGGCGATGAGCGTAGCACGCGAACGCGGCGGCCGGAAATGCGCAGCGATGCGGAGCGGGCATCAGCCGCGGCGGGACGAAAAAAACCGGCCGCATGGGCGGCCGGCTGCGCGGTGGTCCTGCCTGCACGCGTGCGGCCTGCGGCGTGCGGCGTGCGCCGCGCCTACTTGCGGTCGACGATCACGCGATCGAACGTGCCGCCATCGGCGAAGTGGGTCTTCTGCGCGTTCGCCCAGCTGCCGAAAACCTGCTCGACGCTGAACGTCTTCAGCGGCTTGAACTCGGCCGCGTGCTTCTTCAGCACGTTCGCATCGCGCGGACGCAGATGGTGCTGCGCGATGATCTCCTGCGCCGGCGGCGTGTACAGGTAGTCGAGATACGCCTGCGCGACCTTGCGCGTGCCCTTCTTGTCGGCAACCTTGTCGACGACGGCGACCGGCGGCTCCGCGAGAATGCTCGCCGACGGATACACGGCGTCGAATTCGGCGCCCGCCACGCCGGAATCCATCAGCGCGACTTCGTTCTCGAACGTGACCAGCACGTCGCCGATGCCGCGCTGCGTGAAGGTCGTCGTCGCGCCGCGGCCGCCCGAGTCGAGCACCGGCACGTTGCGGAAGATCGCCTTCTCGAAGTCGAGCGCCTGCTGGTCGGTCGCGCCTTTCTGCTTCTGGTAGCCCCATGCGGCAAGGTACGCGTAGCGGCCGTTGCCCGACGTCTTCGGGTTCGCGATGATCACCTGCACGCCCGGCTTCGCGAGATCGCTCCAGTCCTTGATCGCCTTCGGGTTGCCCTTGCGCACGAGGAACACCATCGTCGTCGAGTACGGCGAGCTGTTGTGGGGAAAGCGCACGCGCCAGTCCTTCGACAGCAGCTGGCCGCGCTCGGCGAGCAGGTCGATGTCGTTCGGCTGGTTCATCGTCACGACGTCGGCCTGCAGCCCTTGCAGCACCGACAGCGCCTGCGCGCTCGATGCGCCGTGCGACTGCTTGATCGTCACGGTTTCGCCGGTCTGCTGCTTGTAGGCGGCGACGAAGCTCGTGTTGATGTCCTTGTACAGCTCGCGCGTCACGTCGTACGACACGTTCAGGATCGACGTGTCAGCGTGCGCGGCCGTTGCCGCCACGACCAGCGCCGCCGCGGCGCCCGTATGCAGCCAGCGGCCGATCCCCTTGATGCTTGCCATCGTGATGTGCCCCGTTCAGTGGTGTTGACCATGCGTGACGGCGCGCTCGCGCGCTGTCATCGAAACGTAAGCGGGCATTCTAGCGGCCGCGCGCGGCCGCCCTTCCAATCTGTCGTGGAAAGCAAATCTCGAATCCTGCTAAACGGCACGCGCGGCTCGCGTGCGCGCCGGCTCCGGTGTTAAGATCGCCGCTCAGCCCTTTTCACGACTCAACGGTTCATCCATGTCCGCTGCCCTGCGCTCCCCGTCGATCCTTGCCGCCGTCGCGGCAGGTGCGCGCGCGGCCGGGCTGAAACTCAAAAAACGACTCCTCGACTGACGGGGACGTCGCGTCCCGTCAGGCGAATGCCGGACGGGATGCCCGCAGGTCGTTTCATTCTCCTTGCTCGCACGCCTCGCTCCGGCACACCGCCGGCGGAACGGTTTCCTCCCACTCCGTTTCCACCATGAGGCTTTGCATGCACACACGTTTCGAAGGTATCTGGCTGCCGATCATCACGCCGTTTCACGACGGCGAGGTCGACCACCGCGCACTTGCGCGACTCGCGCGCCACTATGCGGCCGCCGGCATCGCAGGCTTCGTCGCGGGCGCGACGACCGGTGAAGGCGTGCTGCTCGACGCGCGCGAACAGGACGCCGTGTTCGCGACACTGCGCGGCGCAGTGCCCGGGCTGCCGATCGTCGTCGGCCTGACCGCGAGCGCGACGCACTTCGCGGCCGCGCGCGCACGCGAGCTCGCCGCACTCCGGCCCGACGGGCTGCTCGTCACGCCGCCCGTGTACGTGCGGCCCACGCAGGACGGGATCCGCCGCCACGTCGAAGCGATCGTCGACGCGGCCGGCCTGCCGGTGCTCGTCTACAACATCCCGTACCGCACCGGCGTGAACGTCGAACTGGAGACGCTGCAGGCGCTCGCGCGCGACTCGCGCGTCGCGGGCATCAAGGAGTGCGGCGGCACGCTCGACCGGATGAGCCGGCTCGTGCACGACACGCCGCTCGCGATCCTGTCCGGCGACGACAACCAGAACTTCGCGGCGCTGTGCGCCGGCGCGCACGGCGCGATCGCGAGCAGTGCGCACGTGCTGCCCGAATGGCACGTGCGTATTCATGCGCTGCTGCGCGACGGCCGGCTCGCCGATGCACGACGGCTGTCGGTCGCGTTGCAGCCGCTGGTTGCGGCGCTGTTCGCGGAGCCGAATCCGGCGCCGGTGAAGGCGGTGCTGGCCGCGCAGCGGTGGTGCGAGGACGGGTTGCGGCTGCCGTTCGTGCCGGCCAGCGCGGGGTTGCGGGAGAAACTGGCGACAATCCTTGCCGCCCTCGCCGAATTCGACGTGGACGCGGACGCGGCTGCGGCATAGGCCGCGATGCGATGCGCGGGTCGGGCAACAGTGCGCTGCGCAGCCAGAGTGTCCCAAACTGTCAGAACGACGGACCGGCCGTAGCGTGCAAGCTGCGCGTCGGCCGTCACCCGTGTCAATGGCTCGTGCCGAGCCTGCGCGACGTGCAAGCGGTCGAACGGGTCGCGATGATGGTGCGGCAGTTCGCGTACTGCAGCCCCGTGGGCGGTGCGAACCGGCAGTTCGCGAGCACCGCTTGCGCCGGTCGAGCGGACCAGTCTGCGCACGTCGATGCCGAGCTTCCCGAGGCCGGACTTGATGGCGGCCTCGCAGATACTCAGCGCTGCCGACGCAGCGTTCGTCGGCAGCGGAGCTCAGTGCGCGTGCCCGCCCGCTGAGCTTCGGGTCATTCGTCACGATCACCAAAAAGACGTGCGTATCGAGCAACACACGCATCACCGTCCCTCGAACGCATCCGGCAGCGATGCCGGCAGCGGCGCATCGAAATCGTCTGCGATCCAGGCCTCGCCTTCGAGGACGCCGAACCGAACCGGCAGATCGGGCTGCGCGGTTCGAGCGGCGGGCGCGCCGCCGGCCGCGCTCGACGCGTCGCCGCGTTGCGATGGATCGATCGGGGCGCCGTTGGGTGGCTTTGCGCGTTGCATGAGGACCTCCGTTTCAGGTGTCCATCACGGTAGTCCGGTTCGCCCGACCGCTCCATTCGGCCGTTCGGCAGAGGAATGCGAACACACGCGGGGCTGCTGCTCCGCGATGCGTCCTCATGCCGCCAGCACCACCGCCTCCCGCTGCGTCGCGGCCCGCACCGCCCGCGTGACGATCCGCGCGAGCCGCTCGACGGTCGGCGTCGCCGACGACGTACGCCGCAGCAGCATCAGCGGCAGGTTCGGCAGCGCCGGCAGCCCGAACGATGGCGCGTCGAGCACGTGCACCGATGCGGGCAGCCCGTAGTGCGAGCGCACGGTCAACCCGAGGCCGGCCGCCGCCGCAGCCCACAGGCCCGCCAGGCTCGGTGTCGTGAAGGCGACGCGCCACGGCACGCCCGCGCGGTCGAGCGCGTCGGTCGCCGCGCCGAAGAACCGGCACGGCCGGTCGAACACGACGAGCGGCAACGGCTCGCCGGACGCGCGCAGCGCGCGAATACCTGTACCGCCACCGTGGGCCGCATCTGCCGGTCCACCGCCGTCGGGTATCCCCACGCCGCCGGCGCCGACCGCCGCGATCCACTGCATCGGCACCTGCGCAATCGCGTCGCTGTCGATGCCCGCGCGCGACAAGAGCGTTGCCGATGCGGGATCGCCCCACACGAGCGCGAGATCGAGCTGGTTCGCGTCGAGCCGCTCGAGCAGCTCGGCGTTGCGCGCCACCCGCGCCTCGATCCGCACCTTCGGATGCGCGCGTGCGAAACGCCCAAGCACGTCGGGCAGGATCGCTTCGCCGAAATCCTCCTGCAGGCCGACCCGCACCCAGCCGTCGAGATTCACGCCGCGCACGGCCGCGGCCGCTTCGTCGTTCAGTTCGATGATGCGGCGCGCATAGCGCAGCATCGCGTCACCGGCGTCGGTCAGCGCGAGCCCGCGCCCGGCCTTCACGAACAGCGGCGTGCCGGCCTGCTCCTCCAGCTTGCGGATCTGTGCGCTCACCGCCGACGTGGACCGCGCGACGCGATCGGCCGCCCGCGCGAAGCTGCCGAGGTCCACGCCCGCGACCAGGCTGCGCAACGCCGCGACATCGAAGTTCGGCCGGGCCAGCGCGGCGTCGGGCGCCGCGTGTTGGCCATCGTCTGGTGCGGACATTTCAATCATCCCGTTTTATCGAACGATTCATAAAAAACTTTCCGATTTTCAGGATGAATGTAGGCGGCCACACTGACGATGTCAATTTCCGAACGGGCCTGTCGTCATGGATACCACCTGCCTCGCTTCCCCGCCCTCGGCCGTGCGCGACGCGCGCGGCCCGGCGCATCGCTGGCGCGTACTCGCGGCCGGCGTCGCCGCGAACATGAGCTTTTCCGCCGCCGCGGCCGGCATTCCGACCACCGCCGTGTGGATGCGCTCTGCCTATCACCTCGACAACGGTGCGCTCGGGCTGGTGCTCGGCGCGCTCGGCTTCGGCGTCGCGCTGTCGGAGCTGCCGTGGGGCATTGCCGCCGACCGCTTCGGCGATCGCCGCGTGCTGCTCGGCGGCCTGATCGCGACCGCGGCGATGTTCGCGCTGATGGTGGCCTCGATCGTCCCGAGCGCGCACGCGGTGCCGCCGCTCGTGCGCGTCGTCGCGGCGATGTGCTGCGTCGGCCTGCTCGGCGGCAGCGTGAACGGATCGAGCGGACGCGCGGTGATGCGCTGGTTCGGCGAGCGCGAACGCGGCCTCGCGATGAGCATCCGGCAGACGGCCGTGCCGCTCGGCGGCGGTGTCGGCGCGGCGCTGCTGCCGTCGCTCGCGTCGCATGCGGGCTTCGCCGCGGTGTACGGCGCGCTGATGCTGCTGTGTGCCGGCTCGGCCGCGTTGACGTGGCGCTGGCTGCACGAGCCGCCCGCGGCGCCGTCCGTCACCGCAACGCGGGCTGGCGCGTCGCAACCGCCGGCCGCGCCCCGTCGCAGCCCGCTCGCGAGCGGCCGCGTGTGGCGCATCGTGCTCGGCATCGGCGCGCTGTGTGCGCCGCAGTTCGCGGTGCTCACGTTCGCGACCGTGTTCCTGCACGATTTCGGCCGGCTCGGGCTCGCCGGCATCAGCACCGCGATGGTCGCGCTGCAACTCGGCGCAATGGCGATGCGCGTGTGGAGCGGCCGCCATACCGACCGGCACGGCAACCGGCGTGCATATCTGCGCGGGTCGGTGTGCGTCGCGGCCGGATCGTTCGCGCTGCTCGCGGCCGCGA
>NZ_JAULUC010000013.1:0-196568 GCF_052851275.1 Burkholderia sp. SR8 | reverse complement strand
GACCACGGTGTCGCGCCGGCGAGGCCGGCGCGGCGCGATGACGGGCGCCCGCCGCGGGCCGGCCTTCGCCACCACGCAGGAGAACATCATGCAATCGAATTACCGCACACTGCTGGACGATAGCGATTTCGACACCGATCCGGTCGATACCGACGATCTCGATACGACCGTCCATCTCGACATCGAGACCGGCAGGATCACGTTTCACGCGGCATGGGCGGTCGCGCCCGATGCGCCGCCGGGAGCCCCGCGCCATTCGGTCGTGCTCGCGCTCGACTGCGACACGATGGAGCGCTACGCGGCGCTCGACGACGCGGCGCGGATGCGCGTGCACGCGATGCTGCACGACAGCGTGCAGACCACGCTCGAGACGCTGCCGGACATCACCGAGGACCTCACGCTGACGGTCGAGCTGACCGACGCGATGCTCGACGTCGCGCGCCACTTGCAGTGACCGTGGCGGGCACGGCGTCGCCGGCGGCTGTCGCACGGCACCTGGCGGGCCGCGGCACGCGGTTGCATTACACACCCCGTTGAAATCTTTGCAGCGACCGCCCGGCGCGAGCGCGGCACAGGCCTCGGCCGGTCCGCGGCGAATTGCGGGTCGCGCCCCGGTATCGCGCCAACCGGACGCCGCCGGCGGCGGCACGGCGATTGCTGCGCGACGGACACGGCACGACACGTGCCGCAACGAATGAGGGAGCATTCCATGACCGGCAAGCTGGACCATTGCAAGGTAGCGATACTCGCGGTCGACGGCTTCGAGGAAGCCGAACTCGTCGAGCCGCAACGCGCGCTGAAGGCCGAGGGTGCGCAGGTGGACGTGATCTCCCAGAAGCGGGGCGAGATCCAGGGATTCCGGCACGTCGACAAGGGCGAGCGCGTGACGGTCGACCGCACGTTCGACGATGCGCGCGAAGGCGATTACGACGCGGTCGTGTTGCCGGGCGGCGTCGTCAACGGCGACGCGATCCGGATGCTGCCCGCCGCGCGCGAATTCGTGACCGCGGCGGTCGGTGCGGGCAAGCCGATCGCCGCGATCTGTCACGGTGGCTGGCTGCTGGTGTCGTCCGGGCTCGTCGAAGGCCGCACGATGACGAGCTGGCCGAGCCTGCAGGACGACATCCGCAACGCCGGCGGCAAGTGGGTCGACCAGGAGGTCGTACGCGACGGCAACCTGATCACGAGCCGCAAGCCGGACGACCTGCCGGCGTTCAACGGCGCCATCGTGCAGTCTCTTGCGTCGCGGGGGGCCTGAACGATGCCGGCCGATTCCGTCCGCCACGTGACGCTGGTCGATCGGCCGCCCGAGTTCGACGGCGCGGCGCTGCAGATGCGCTTCGTCGTCGACGTCGACGGGACGCCGCTCACCTGCGCGATCACCGTCGAAGCGCTCGAGGATCATTTCGGTGCGCAGTCGCCGCTCGAGGCCGATCTGCGCGACGCATTCGAGCGCGGCCGCGACCGCATCGAGGCCGCGTGTGCGGAAGTGCTCGCGGACGGCAAGGGCGGCGTCGAACTGCACAGCGGGTATTTCCGCGTGCGTGACAAGGCGGCCGGCGACACCGCGCGCGCCGGACTGTTTCGTTCGCGCAATTCATGAGAGGAAAGCCGCGTCCACGGGCGCGCGCTGCGCCGGGTCTGCCGCGGCGCGGCACGTCCGCGCCGCTCCGTTACACGCCGTTGAAAAGTTTGCAGCGGCTCCGGTACCGCTCAAAGTGACGGATCGCGCCGCGGGCCGGCCGCACCTGGGTCGGCTTCGTCCCACATACTGGCACGCTCCCTGCATATATCCGTGATTGAGGCGCACGATTCGCGCCCGCGCCGTCGCGTTGCCGTCGCTGCATCGCGCCGAGACGTCAATGGGGGAGACAATATGCTGACCGCACATGAATTTGCCGCGCTGTTCCTGGTCCATCGCGCGCCGGAGCAGATCCAGCCCGACCGCGAAGATATCGTTTCACTTATGGAACAACATCTGATCGAAATGCGTTCGGACGAATCGGGCGCGAGCCGGCCCGCGCTGACGCCGGACGGGCTGTCCATCGTGCAGTGCATGCAGCGGCACGTCGGACGCGGCTTCGGCAGCGCCGACGCGTGATGCGCCGGGCGCCCGGCTCAGCGCGCGATTGCAAGCGATGCGTTGACCTGCACGACCGGCGCGTCGCCGTCGAACGGCGGCGCGTGCAGGAAGCGGTCGATCACGCCGGGCTCGAACAGCAGGCAGTAGGTCGAGCCGCCGTACTGGAAGTAGCCGATCTCGTCGCCTTTGTCGACGCGCTGCCCCGGCACGACCTCGATCACGCACGACGACACGTCGCCCATCCCGACGAACACGGCCGCGACGGTGCCGATGCCCGGATCGTCGCTGTCGATCGCGACCACCGCGCGTGCGGCGACGGCCGTCATGTAGCCCTGCGAGTCGTTGAGTCCGGCCGGGTCCGGCCCTTCGGCTTCCGCGACCGAATAGTAGGTGCCGTCGACGCGATACGCATGCGTCACGGTTCCGCGCACCGGCGCGTGCCACCGGTGATAGTTGTACGCGCTCAGATACGCCTGATAGAGATCGCCGCCGACGAAGCGCTCGGCGAGCGGCAGCCGCCCGGGCGTGAAGATGTCGCGCAGCGAATACGGCTGGCCCTTGATCCAGAACTTGTCGCGGATCTTCAGGTTCGCTTCCGTGTGATACGGCGCGGCCTCGCACGCGCTGACGATCACGTGCGGGTCGTCCGGCGCGGCGACCGGCCGCGCGCCGTCCCGAAAGCGCCGCGTGAAGAAGTCGTTCCATGAATCGAAGCCCCAGTGCGGCTGGTCTTCCCGATACTGGAACTGCGACAGGCCGAGCCGTTTGCGCGCTTCGTCGCAGAACCAGCCGTCCGGCGGCGACGTGTCGAGGTGCGTGCGCGAATGCGGGCCGCCGAGGAAGTCGCACCACACGTTCAGCACCTGCTTCAGATGCGCATTGACCGCCGCGTCGCGAAACACCGCATGGCCCGACGGCATGCACATCGGCCAGTCGAGCAACGCGTTCAGCGGACATACGATCAGGCTCGTTTCGCTGAACGGCGGCGTGTAGGTCATCAGATGGTCGATCACCGTCATCAGCTCGCCGATCGACGCGTAGCCGAGCTGGCGGCCCGACTCGCGCGCCTCGTCGATCGCACGGGTGAGGCTCATGCGCAGCACCGCATCGTCGTCGAAGAGCCGCGCGAGTGCCTGCACGGCCGGCGTGCGCAGCCGTTCGCCGGCCTGCGCGTACGCTTCCTTCGCAATTTTTTCGCGATATGCGGCCATGTGCGATTCCTCGCCGGTCATCCATTCGCCGAGGCGGTGGCGCGTGGCGGGCGGCGTGCTGCGGTCTGTCGGCATGGTCACCTCCGGGAAGGGTTGCGGTACGAGCGTGTCTAGCAAGACGCTTGCCCGGCATGCGGCACCGGAATTGCTGCGCTCGGGGCGGCGGTTTCCTTCAATGACCCGGGAGAGCACACATGAACGCAGCTTCGAATGCGCGACAGACGAACGATGCGGCGCCGGCCGACGAGCGCCGCGGCGGCGGACAGCGAACCGTGGCGCCGACCCGCGCGCGGCCGCGGGTGCGCGCGGCGACGTCGCGGGACGGCGCGCGCGGTGCCGAGCGTGGCGGCGCGCACGGGCCGATCGCGACGAGCGGCGGTCACGAGAGCGGCGAGCCGCTGTGGGAGGACGATGGCGGCGCGATGCCGCCGGAGGAGTGGTCGTGAGCGTGTGACGGAGTCGGCGGCGCGTACGCGTCGTTCTTTGACGACCGTCGCTTCCGCATGGGGGCGTGCCGCCGATGCCGGTTCACGGCGATGCCGGCAACACCATTCGCCATCGAGCTACGGCAAATAAGGCCTGATGTTCGTCAGCGCGCGACACACATATTCTTCCTTCTCGCCCACCGGCGCGACGTAGTGCAGCGCGCTCGACGCAGCGTCTTCACCTTCGCTGCGCGCAATGATCCATGCAGCCAGATATTGCGAAGCAAGGCAACCCCCGGCCGTCGCGACGTTCCCTTCGGCGAAGAACGGCTGATTCAGGACCTCGACGCCGGCCTCGATCACCCACGGTTTGGTCGTGAGATCCGTGCACGCGGGGATTTTTCCGACGAAACCCAGCTTCGCCAGCACCAGCGTGCCGGAACATTGCGCGCCGATCAGCTGCCGCGCAGGATCGAGCTTCAGCTGCTCCATGATGGCCGCGTCGTTGACGACTTCGCGCGTTCGCGCACCGCTTCCGATGATGACGGCATCCGCCGTGCACGCGTCCGCCAACGTTGCTTGCGCGTGCACCGTCACGCCGTTCATCGACGTGACGGATCGATCCGGGCATGAAAGGCTGACGCGCCAGTCGGGCCGCTTGATTCGCTTCAGCACGCCGAGCGCAATGAGGGAGTCCAGTTCGTTGAAGCCGTCGAAGGTCACGATCGCGATGTGCATGGGGCACCCTTGTTTCAAGTCGGTCCAAGGATCTTGCCAGATTGCCGTGACGCGCGGCAGTGCGCTGCCGGCACCATACTGTTACAGCCGGCGGCCGCTTGCGTGACCGTCACCTTCGTTCAGGCGCATCCCGCTGGTCCGCGAACTCGAGCATGTCCGATGCAACTCTTTGCGCTTCACAGCGGTCCGCCGCCCGCTTCACACGCGTTTCGGCAACCGCACCGCGAATACCGTTTCCGTCTGATCCGATCGTGCGTCGATGCGGCCGTGGTGTGCCCTCGCGATTTCGCTGGCGATGTACAGACCGAGTCCGAGACCGGCATCGTCTCCCGGTCGCTGCGGCCGGTCGGCGCCGCGCTGAAGCGGATCGAAGATGCGCTCGAGCGTGTGCCGCTCCAGCGCCGGCCCGCGATTGCCGACCTCGACGAACACGTCGGCTTCGGCCGCTGTCGCGGTCACGCGCACCGGCGTACCCGGCGCTCCATACTTGAGCGCATTGCTCACGAGATTGCTGAGCAGTTGCTGCAGGCGCTGCTCGTCCCAGCGGCCGCGCAGCTCGCCGCTGACGTCGACGTTGATTTCGCGATCCGGATGCGCGCCCCGCAATTCATCGACCACGTTGGCAATGACCTGCGCGAGATCCACGTCGCGAGGAACGACGTTGATACCGAGCCCGAGCTGGGTCCGATTGAAGTCGCAGAGGTCGTCGAGGAGCGCGTGCATGCGGCCGCCGCTTCTGATCAGCCGCGCGGCGGCCTCCGATACGTTCTCCCCGGCGTTGAGCGCCGCGAGATAGGTCGCGGTCATCTGAATGGTCTGCAGCGGCGTGCGCATGTCGTGACCGAGCATGCCCAGCAACAGGTTGCGCGCCTGCTCGACCTGTTCGGTAAAGAACGCAACGGATTCCGCGAGCGCCTGGTCGATCGCCTCGTTGAAGCGGATCATGTCGTCGAGCTGAGGCGGGTTCGGCTGGCACGCGTCGAGCCACAACGACAGCACGCTCGCACGCAGCGCGCGATATTCGGCCGCCAGCTGGTTGATGTTGAAGCCGCCGCGGGCGCGCAGGACGGCATGCGTCTGCGCGGCCGTCTCCGTCGCATCCACGGGTTCGGGCGCACGGCCGAGCGACTTCTCGCGTTGCGCTTCGCGGGTTTGCGGGGTCGCGATGTCCGTGGCCACGGCTTCCAGGATCTGCCGTGCGTGGTCGCGCAGCGCGAGCGAGTCCATGCTCCGCGCGGCCGGCAGCAGCGTGGCGGCAAACGCCTCCCACTGCCGCAGGATCGTTTCCATGTTCCGAACGATGAAATCAGCTAGACGCATGTCGCCCCTCATGACGGAATGAACGCTGGATGCTTTTCGTCGATGCCTCTGTGTCGGGCACGATATCACGTCAATAGCGGTGCCCGGTCGCGGTTACAGCGGGCGGGGCGTTCGGGCGCGCCGGCGCGTGCGACGCTATCGGAACATTGCCACTCGATCGCTCGCACGACGCGACCGCGTCGTCGTTTCCATATTTCGAGTATTATGGAAATATGGAAACGACCCAGACCATCGCCGCGCTGGCGGCCCTCGCGCACGAGTCGCGCCTCGCCGTGTTCCGCGCGCTCGTGCAGGCCGGCCCGGCCGGCTTGCCGGCCGGCCAGCTCGCGACGCTGCTCGACGTGCCGCCGTCGTCGCTGTCGTTTCATCTGAAGGAACTCGCGCATGCGCAGCTCGTCACGAGCCGGCAGGAAGGCCGCTTCGTGATCTATTGCGCGAACTTCACGACGATGAACGGGCTCATCGGCTACCTCACCGAGAACTGCTGCGGCGGCAATCCGTGCTCGCCGGCTTCCGCCTGTTCGACCGGCTGCTCCGACCCGACGTAACCACGCATTCGCTGCTACCGATGACCACCCACGTCCTGATCCTTTGCACCCACAATTCCGCACGCAGCGTGCTCGCCGAGGCCATGCTGAACCACTGGGCCGGGAAACTCGGCCGCGACGTGCGCGCATTCAGCGCAGGCAGCGCGCCGAGCGGCCGCTTGAATCCGTTCGCGCTGGACGCGCTGAGCCGCGCCGGCATCGACGTCGCCGGATACCGCAGCAAAAGCTGGGACGAATTCGTCGGCGACGGTGCGCCGCAGATGCGCATCGTGATCACGGTGTGCGACAGCGCGGCCGCGGAGACATGTCCGCACTGGCCCGGCAGCCCGGTGAAGGTGCATTGGGGTTACGCCGATCCATCGAACGCACCGGGCGGCGATGCGGGCAAGCGGCTCGCGTTCGAACTGACGCGCGAGGCGCTCGGCTACCGGATGCTGCAACTGCTGGCGCTGCCGCTCGAGCGTATCGGCGATGCCGAACTCCACGCGGCGCTGAACGACATCTCGCGAAATTGAGCGTTCGCATCGCGGCGCGCCCGAACCGGCGGCCCGCATGCGTTTCTCCTGCACCGGATCCTGCCCGATGAACACGTCCAACCTCGTTCCGCCTCGCCGCGTCGCGGCTAAACCGGCGATCAATTTCTTCGAACGCTATCTGACGGTGTGGGTCGCGCTGTGCATCGTCGCGGGCATTGCACTCGGTCGGTGGCTGCCCGGCCTCTTTCAGCGGATCGGCCGCATCGAATACGCGCAGGTCAACCTGCCGGTCGGACTGCTGATCTGGGTGATGATCATCCCGATGCTCGTAAAGGTCGACTTCGGCGCGCTGCATGAAGTGCGCCGACACGTGAAGGGAATCGGCGTCACGCTGGTGGTGAACTGGCTCGTCAAGCCGTTCTCGATGGCGTTGCTCGGCTGGCTGTTCGTGCGGCACCTGTTCGCGCCGATGCTGCCCGCGGCGCAGCTCGACAGCTACATCGCCGGCCTGATCCTGCTGGCCGCGGCGCCGTGCACCGCGATGGTGTTCGTCTGGAGCCGGCTGACGGGCGGCGATCCGCTCTTCACGCTGTCGCAGGTCGCGCTGAACGACAGCATCATGGTGGTCGCGTTCGCGCCGCTGGTCGGGCTGCTGCTCGGCATGTCCGCGATCACCGTGCCGTGGGCGACGCTGCTCACGTCGGTGGTGCTCTACATCGTGATTCCGGTGATCCTCGCGCAACGCTGGCGCAGGCGGCTGCTGGCGCAAGGACCGGCCGCGTTCGACGCCGCGATGGCGCGGATCGGCCCGTGGTCGATCGCCGCGCTGCTCGCGACGCTCGTGCTGCTGTTCGCGTTCCAGGGCGAAGCGATCCTGACGCAGCCGCTCGTCATCGCATTGCTCGCGGTGCCGATCCTGATCCAGGTGTTCTTCAATGCGGCGCTTGCGTACTGGCTCAATCGCGCGGTCGGCGAGCGGCACGACGTCGCGTGCCCGTCCGCGCTGATCGGCGCATCCAACTTCTTCGAACTCGCCGTCGCGGCCGCGATCAGCCTGTTCGGCTTTCATTCCGGCGCGGCGCTGGCCACCGTCGTCGGCGTGCTGATCGAGGTGCCGGCGATGCTGCTCGTGGTGCGCATCGTGAACCGCTCGAAGGGCTGGTACGAGTGCGCGTGACTCATCCCGGGAAACCTTTCATGACCGACCGACTGACCGACCTGCCGCAACTCGATCGCGCACTCTTTCGTGTGCCGGATGCCGCCAGCCTGCGGCCGGCCGCGCCGTCGACGCATCCGCCGCGGTTCCTGCTGCTGTACGGATCGCTGCGCGACCGTTCGTTCAGCCGCCTGCTGGCCGAGGAAGCCGGGCGGCTGCTGACGGCGATGGGCGCGGAGGTGCGCGTGTTCAATCCGGGCGGCCTGCCGCTGCCGGACGATGCGCCGGAGAGCCATCCGAAGGTCGTCGAGTTGCGCGAACTCGTCCTGTGGTCTGAAGGGATGGTCTGGTGCTCGCCGGAACGGCATGGCGCGATGACCGGCATCATGAAGTCGCAGATCGACTGGATTCCGCTGTCGGTCGGCGCCGTGCGGCCGACGCAGGGCAAGACGCTCGCGGTGATGCAGGTGAGCGGCGGCTCGCAGTCGTTCAACGCGGTCAATCAGATGCGCGTGCTCGGGCGCTGGATGCGCATGCTGACCATTCCGAACCAGTCGTCGGTGGCGAAGGCGTTCATGGAATTCGACGAGGCCGGGCGGATGACACCGTCGGCGTATTACGACCGCGTCGTCGACGTGATGGAGGAACTGGTGAAGTTCACGCTGCTGACGCGCGACATCGGGCCGTATCTGGTCGACCGGTACAGCGAACGGAAGGAGAGCGCGGACGCGCTGTCGGCGCGGGTGAATCAGCGGGGGATTTGAATCGTACGGCTGGCGTCAATCCAGTCGGGAGGTGATGTCATGCAACTTCGTCCGGCCATCTCGTCCGATCTTCCGTCGATCGACCGACTGCTTCGTGCTTCGGGCCTGCCCACTGCGGGCGTCGTCGAGCACGTGAAAAACTTCGTCGTGCTGGCCGATTCGGCGCAACTGCTCGGATGCGGAGGTATCGAATACCACGGAGATTTCGCGTTGATCCGCTCGATCGCCGTTGCATCGCACGCGCAACGGCGGGGACTTGGCGGGGCGATCGTTGCACGACTGATCGCGGAATGCCGCGCGCACCCGGTACAGTCGATCGGGCTGCTGACGGCGACGGCGGAGCGCTATTTCGCCGCGATCGGGTTCGTGTCCGTCGCGCGCACGGATGTACCGGCGCCGCTGCTCGCGTCCAGCCAGTTTCAGGGTGTGTGTCCGGACGCGGCCATCGCGATGTTGATGGTCTGTTGAGCCGACGGAGCGCCTTCGCGTCGGCGTTGCTGCCGCAGCAATGTGCGCCGCATCTCGCCAGCCGCAATCGAACGCGGCCGCGCGAGCGGGCAGGTTCATCGCGTTTCCGGACTCGCCGCAATCGCGGTATCGCCGCCGCGTGCCGCCATCAGCACTGCCACCGGCAACGCCGCCAGACACCGATCGAGCCGCAGCGTACCGTCGTCCGATGCATCGGCTTCGTCGCCGTCGCTCAGCCAGTCGCGCCAGCGCGTCGGTGCGCCGCGCGGCAGCACGACCGCCGTCTCACGCCATTCATCCGGCGCGACGCACGGCAACCCCGGCATCTCCCCGAGCAACCGGCACGCGAGCCGCGTCACGACGACGACGACCGTCACGCCTTCACCGCACCGCGCGAACGCTACCGCATGCCGCCCGAGCCTGCCGCGCACGCGTAGCGGCACATACGCGCCATCCGAGAACGCGGCGGGCCAGCGCGCGCGCAGCGCCAGCATCCGTTCGACGAGCGCCCGCTTCACGCGCGCATCGGGCCACGCGTGCAGATACGAGGCGACCGGCTCGTCGACCCGCTCGGCCGCGAGCGTCGCGAACGGCACGTCGCGACGGTTGTCCGGATCGACGAGCGAGTGATCCCACGACTCGGTGCCCTGGTACAGGTCGGGCACGCCCGGCGACGCCATCCGCAGCGCCGCCTGCGCGAGACTGTTGACGACGCCGGCCGGCGCGATCCGCGCGACGAACGCATGCAGCCGGTGCACGAAATCGCCCGCGCCGTGCGGCGTCAGGATCGCGCGGACGAACTGCTCGCACGCGCGCTCGTAGTCCGCGTCGGGCGCGAGCCAGTCCGTATGCCGTTTCGCCTCGCGCAGCGCCTTCGTCTGCCAGCGCACCACGCGTTCCGCGAGCGCCGCGAGCCCGGCCGCGTCGTCCGGCGCGAGCGCCGGCGGCCAGCAACCGACGAGCGTCTGGTACAGCATCGCTTCCGCGGCCGGCCCCGGCGTCCATGCGAGATCGCGATGCGCGCCGCCGCGCTGCCGCAGGTTCAGCGCGGACCAGTCGAGCGACACCGCGCGCCACAGGTCGGGCACTTCGCTGAGCACCGCGAGCCGCGCGCGCGCATCCTCGCCGCGCTTGTGATCGTGCGTCGCGGTCGCGACGAGCGTATGCGGCACGATGCGCGCGCGCCGCCGGTTGCGCGCATGGAACGCGCCGCGCGACAGGCTGAAGTCGCCGGCGTCGGCGCCGACTTCGTTGCGCGACAGCAAGCGGCCATACCGGTAGTTGGCCGTGTCTTCGACGCCCTTCGCGGCGAGCGGCGCGGTGAGCTGCGCGAACGCGACGCGCGCCGCAACGATTGCCGCGGCATCGGCGCGCGGTGCGCGCGCGCCGGGCAGCCCGAGCCAGCCGGCGACGCGATCGAGCGCGTCGCGATCCGACGGATCGATCGCGGCACATGCGGCGTCGTACGCGCGTTCGAGCACGCGACGATCGGCGCCGGTCGGCTCGTCGCCGTGCGCCGGATACATCCGGTATACGGGCAGGTGCACGGCAAGCTCGCCCAGCACGCGATGAATCGCGATGCGGCTGACGTCGCGCGTGGCGGGCGCCGCGCGCGCGATCCGGTGCAACGCCCGCGCGACACGCTCGTGCTCGCCGGCGAGCTGGCGCTTCAGCACGCGCCGCTTGCCGGCGACCGCTTCGTCGGCGAACGCGCGCGCGGCGCCCGACACGGCCGCCCAGTGTGCGGCGAGCGGCTCGGCCCCGGCCGGATCGTGCAGCAGCGCGGCCACGTCGTTCATGAAGTCGTAGCCGGTCGTGCCGTCGACGTGCCAGTCGTCGCGCAGCGTCTCGCCCGGCGCGAGGATCTTCTCGACGACGATGTACGGTTTTGCGTCGCGCTGCGCGGCGAGCCGCGCATGCAGGCGTCGGCAGTACGCGCGGGGATCCGCGAGGCCGTCGACGTGATCGACGCGCAGCCCGTCGATGTCGCCGGCCGCATGCAGCGCGAGCGGCAGCGCATGCACCGCGTCGAACACCGCCTCGTCGTCGACGCGCACGGCCGCGAGCGTCGCGATGTCGAAGAAGCGCCGCCAGTTCAGTTCGTCGGCAGCCGTGCGCCACCACGCGAGCCGGTAATGCTGGCGCTCCAGCACGTGGTGCAGGCACGCGCGCGAGCGCGCACGCCGCGGATCGGCGCCGCGCAATACGGCGTCGAACGCATGCGGGCCCTGCGCGGCGGCGTAGTCGCGCAGCGCGGTGTGCGCGGCGGCGAGACGCGCGCTGCCGCGCACCGGCGCGGCAGCGAAGCGTTCGGCCAGCGCGTTCAGGTCGGCGCGGTTCGCGGTGCGCAGGATCTCCGCGTAAGTCGACACGGCGACCGGCAGCGTTCGGCCCGGACACGCGATGAAGAAGCGCCCGGCCGACGCATCCGCGCCGAGCGTGATGTCGCCGGCGGCGAGCGCGTCGCCGTACGGCGCGCCGAGGCACGGCAGCAGCACCTTGCCGTCGAGCGCGGCATCGGGCGGATGCCAGTCGATGTCGAAGTAGTGCGCGTACGGGCTCGCCGGCCCCCATTCGAGCACGTCGTTCCACCAGCCGTTCGACGTGCCGCCGACGCCCATGTGGTTCGGCACGATGTCGACGATCACGCCGAGGCCGCGCGCGCGCAGCGTATCGACGAGACGCCGGAAGCCGGCTTCGCCGCCGAGTTCCGCGCTGATCGCGCGATGGTCGACGGTGTCGTAGCCGTGCAGCGAACCGGGTTCGGCCGTGGTGATCGGC
This sequence comes from Burkholderia sp. SR8, assembly GCF_052851275.1. Classification (NCBI taxonomy): domain Bacteria; kingdom Pseudomonadati; phylum Pseudomonadota; class Betaproteobacteria; order Burkholderiales; family Burkholderiaceae; genus Burkholderia; species Burkholderia sp. SR8. The sequence goes on along the minus strand of NZ_JAULUC010000013.1, from coordinate 184,598 downwards.
GACAGGTACAGATGGCTCACGCCGAGCCGCGCGAAATAGTCCGCGTGCGCGGCCGCGTCGTCGAACGTGAAGCCCGCGTGCAGCTGCAGCCGCAGGGTCGCGCGCGGCGTCATGCATCGTCCTCCGGCGTGCGGCGCGCGTGCTCGATCGCCGCGATGCGCGTGCGCACGTCGGCGTCGAACAACGCGTCCACCGCGCGCGGCAGCCGGCGCAGCCAGTTCGGATGGCCGCACGGCGGGCCCGGCAGGTTCGGCTGGGCGTCGAGCGCGAGCAAGTCCTCGAGCGGCACGATCGCGAGCGGCGCCGGGCTGCGCGCGACGTATGCGAGGACTGCGTCGACCGGTGGCGCGTCCGCTGCCGGCATCGCGTCGTCGGCCGCCGCGCATCCGGCTTGTTGCAACGCGTGCCAGAGCGCTGCGCGATCGGTCGCGCGTTCGGCTTGCGCGGAGGCGCCGGACGTGCCGGACGCAGCGGCTGCCGCGAGGTCGGGGTCGGGCGGCGACGTGTCGCCCGGTGTTCGAGTGCCGGAGCCGGCGCCCGTATCGTCACGCAGGCACGGCTTGTTCCGTTCGTCAAAGCCGGAGTCGTGTGCGGCGGCAGCCAGTCCGACGTCGCCACCGGCATTGCGCGGGCGCCCGTGGTTCGTCTCCACACGCCGCCGCCATTCGAGATCGACGCCACGCCACCAGCCCGATACGGTCGGCAGATCGTGCGTCGACGTCATCGCGATCGTGTCGCGATCCCACGCGGCCGGCGCGCGGAACGCACCGTCCGCTTCGCGCTCGAACCACAGCACGCGCATCCCCGCGATGCCTTGCGCGCCGAGCCGCTCGCGGAAACCCGCCGGCACGGTGCCGAGATCCTCGCCGATCGCGACCGCGCGATGCCGCGCCGCCTCCAGCGCAACGAGCCGCACGAGATCGTCGATCGGATAGCGCAGGTACGCGCCGTCGCGCGGCGACGCACCGTCCGGCACGATCCACAGCCGCGCGAAACCGAGCACGTGGTCGATGCGGATCCCGCCCGCATGCGCGAACGCCGAGCGCAGCAGTTCGACGAACGGCATGAAGCCGTTCGTGTGCAATGCCGCGGGTGTCCACGTCGTCACGCCCCACGCCTGGCCGTCCGCATTGAACAGGTCGAGCGGCGCGCCGACCGACACGCCGCGCAGCAGCGTCGTGCCGTGCGCCCACGCGTCGCTGCCGGTGCGATCGGAGCCGACCGCGAGGTCGGCGATCAGCCCGATCGCCATCCCCGCATCGCGCGCCGCGTGCTGCGCGTTGCCGAGCGCATCCGACGCGCACCATTGCAGGAACGTGTGGAACGCGATCGTATCGGCATGCGCGTGCGCGAACGCGTCGACTTCGGCCGATGCGGGCATCCGCCATTGCGCGGGCCATTGCCGCCAGTCCGCGCCGATCCCGTGTTCGATGCAGAACGCCTGCAGCGCATCGAAGCGCGCGTGCGCGTCGAGCGCCGCACCGCCGGCCGCACGGAACCGTTCGAACGCGTCGCGCGATGGCTCGCCGCTCGCCCGCCACGCGTCGAAGCATGCGCGCAGGCGGCGCAGCTTCTGCGGCAGCACGTGCGGCCAGTCGATCAGCGGCGTGTCCGGGGCGGCCGCGATGCCTGCAGTGTCGCCGTTCATGCGCCGCACGATATCGGCGCCCGGCACCGCGTCGCCGTCGAGATACGCGACGTTGTGCCAGCGCCGCGACGACGGCGAATACGGGCTGTCGTGCTCGGGCAGTGCCGGATAGCCGGCATGCGTCGGACTGATCGCGATCGCGTGCGCACCGTGCCGCGCCGCGTGCGCGGCCAGGCCGGCGAGCGCGGTGTAGTCGCCCGCGCCGTCGTCGTTCGCGCGGCGCAGGCTGTACAGCTGCGCCGCGATGCCCCAGCGGCGCTGCGCATGCGGCGTGCCGTCCGGCGCATGATCCGCGTCGAACGGCCTGTCGAACAGCCCGTCGAACGGCCGCGCGCGCGGCGGCGCGATCGCGATTCCGATCCGCTGCTCGCCGATGTCGAGCGCGTGATAACCGGGCTGCGTGAGCGCCGGCAGCGTGCCGTATTCGCCCGCGCCGCCCACGCGCCCGTCGACGTGCTCGCCGGATTCGAGCGCGATCCGGAAGCGCGCGCCGGGCGGCGTGATGCTGCGCGGCAGGGTCAGCGGCACGCCGGCGTCGCCGGTGACGAGCCGGGGCGTTGCAGCGTGCGCATCGATGAGCGCGGCCGCGCTGTCGACCCGCTCGATCGGCGTGCCGCATGGCCAGCCGAGCGCATCGACGAGCGCGATCAGCGCGTCGTCGTTCACGCGCCGCGCGGCGCCGCCTGCGTCGATCCAGTCGGGTTCCAGCCCGGCCGCCCGTGCGAGTTCGTCGATCGGTACGTCGGTGGTCATGGGCGTCGGTGTCCGTTCGGGCGGTGATGCAGCGCATCGTGATTGACCGCGCCGTCGCGCCACGCGATGCACGCGCGCGCGGGCAGCCGCTGGTCCGGCAGCCGGTCGCGCGCGCGCGGCGGCGTCTCGAACACGATCTTGCCGACCGGCAACGCGGTCAGCACCGCGTCGTACGACGCGGGATTGAACGCGATCGTCAGCGTGCTGCCGTCGCCGAGCCGCCAGCGCGCGACGAGCGCCGCCGCGTCGCCGTTGCTCGCGCCGTTGCCGGCCAGCAGCTCGACGCCCAGCGCATGCGCGCCGGGCAGGTGCGGCGTCACGAGCGCCGCGCGCACGGTCAGCGCGCTGCGGTAGAAGCGGCGCCATTCGTCGCCGTCGGGCCACGCATCGACGTCCGCATGACCGGGCGACGAGCGCACGAACGTGCCGATGTCGTTCGGATCGGGGATCGCGTCGCGATGCACCGGATCGGCAAACGCGGAAAACGCCGCGAACTCGCGGCGGCGGCCTTCGCGCACCGCGTCCGCGAGCTCGCCGCGATAGTCGGTGAAGAACTGGAACGGCTGCGTGCTGCCGTCTTCCTCGCCCATGAACAGCAGCGGGATCTGCGGCGCGAGCAGCATCAGCGCGGTGGCCGCGCGCACCGCGTCGTCGTTCGCGAGCGCACGCAGCCGTTCGCCGAACGCGCGGTTGCCGATCTGGTCGTGGTTCTGCAGGAACGTGACGAACGCGGTCGGCGGCAGATGCGTGCTCGGCTCGCCGCGCGGCGCACCGCCGTGCAGCGGCGACGGCTCGCCCTGGTACGCGAATCCTTCGCCGAGCGTGCGCGCGAGATGGCGCAGCGGCGCATCGGCGTATGCGCGGTAGTAGCCTTCGCGCTCGCCGGTCAGCAGCACGTGCGTGCTGTTGTGGAAATCGTCGTTCCACTGCGCGTCGAAGCCGTCGGGCCCGAGCAGGCTCGCCGAATTGCGTTCGTTCTCGAGCACCAGATGCACGTGCCGCGCGTCGCCCGCATACGCGCGTACGCGATGCGCGAGTTCGCGCAGCCACGCATCGTCGTCGATCGCATGCGCGGCGTCGATGCGCAGGCCGTCGAAGCGGAATTCGTCGAGCCAGTACAGCGCGTTGTCGATGAAGAACGTGCTCGGCTGCTCGCGCGTGAAGTCGATCGCGGGCCCCCACGCGGTCTGCCGGTCCGCGCGGAAGAATTGCGGCGCGTAGCGCGGCAGCAGGTTGCCCTCTGGGCCGAAGTGGTTGTACACGACGTCGAGAAACACCTGCAGCCGCAGTCCGTGCGCGGTATCGATCAGCGACTTCAGTTCCTCGGGGCGCCCGTACGACGCATCGGGCGCGAACGGCAGCACGCCGTCGTAGCCCCAGTTGCGCGCGCCGGGGAACGCGTTGACGGGCATCAACTCGATCGCGGTCACGCCGAGTGCCGCGATCGCCGGCAGCCAGCGCTCGACGTTGCCGTAGCCGCCGCAGGCGCCGACGTGCAGCTCGTACAGCACCGTCTCGTGCCAGGGCCGGCCGCTCCATGCGTCGTTGCGCCAGCGGTACGCGGCCGGATCGACGACCTGGCTCGGCCCGTGCACGTCATACGGCTGAAAGCGCGACGCCGGATCGGGCACCGCGAGATCGTGGTCGAGCAAATAACGATAGAGCGTGCCCGGGCCGCACGGCGCGATCACCTCGAACCAGCCGTCGCCGGCCGCGTGCATGACGACGCGCTGCTCGCCGTGCAACTCGACCGTCGCGGTGCGGCTCGCGGGCGCCCACAACCGGAAGCGCGTGTGCCCGGCATCGACGCAGGTCGCGCCGAACGACGACGCGAACGCATGCGTGCCGGACGAATGGGCGGAACGTGACGTCATGGCGGCTCCTTACGAGGGCAGGTCGGGTGGCACGGCCGCGACCGCGATCACGGCCGCGTGCGCGGCGACGTCGAGGCCGGCTTCTGGCCACGAGCGCGGGCCGGTGTCGGGCGTCGCGGTGTCGAGCAGCACGCGATACTCGAGCACGGGCGCGGGCGGCTTGAACGTGATCTTGCCGGCCGACGCGTTCAGCATCACGAGCAGCGCCTCGGTGCGGCCGGTGCGGCCGGTGCCGACGCGCCGCATCGTCAGCGCGTGGCGTTCGCCGTCCTCCCACGCGGGCACGCTGAGCTCTTCGCCGTGCTCGTCGAACCAGCCGATCTCGCGCATGCCGGGTGCGCCGTCGCGGTCGCCGTTCGGATAGCGCGGCACGGACATCACCGGATACATGCGCCGCATCGCGGCGAGCCGCGACACGAAGCGCATCATCTGCACGCCTTCGTCGCTGTGCGCAAGATCCCAGTCGAGCCACGACAGTTCGTTATCCTGGCAATACGCGTTGTTGTTGCCATGCTGCGTGCGGCCGAACTCGTCGCCGGCGACGATCATCGGCGTGCCGAGCGCGGTAAACAGCGTCGCGAGCATCGAGCGCGCGACGCGCGCGCGCAAGTCGCGGATCTTCGGATCGTCGGTCGGCCCTTCGACGCCCCAGTTCGCGCTGCAGTTGTCGTCGCGGCCGTCGCGGTTGTCCTCGCCGTTCGCGTCGTTGTGCTTGCCCGCATACGACACGAGATCGGCGAGCGTGAAGCCGTCGTGCGCGGTGATGAAATTGACCGACGCCCAGGTGCGGCGCCGCTGGTGATTGAACAGGTCGGCCGAACCGGCGAGCCGCGCGGCGAGCTCCGGGCGCTGCCCCGCGTCGCCGCGCCAGAAGCGCCGCACCGTGTCGCGGAAGCGGTCGTTCCATTCGGCGAAGCCGGGCGGATGGCGGCCCAGCTGGTAGCCGCCCGGGCCGAGATCCCACGGTTCGGTGATCAGCTTGCGCTGCGCGAGCACCGGGTCCTGCCGCAATGCGTCGAAAAAACCCGCGCCCGGCTCGAAGCCGTGATCCTCGCGGCCGAGCGTCACGCCGAGATCGAAGCGAAAGCCGTCGATGTTGAACGCGGTCGCCCAGTAGCGCAGCGAATCCATCACCATCTGTACGACGCGCGGATGCGACATGTTCAGCGTGTTGCCGCAGCCGGTTTCGTCGACGTGATAGCGCGGATCGTCCGGCCGCAGCCGGTAGTAGCTCGCGTTGTCGAGGCCGCGCCACGACAGCGTCGGGCCGAGCTCGTTGCCTTCGCACGTGTGGTTGTAGACGACGTCGAGCACGACCTCGATGCCGGCCGCATGCAGCTGGCGGATCGCGATGCGCATCTCGTCGAGCCGCCGCGTCGTCAGATACGACGGCTCGGGCGCGAAGAACGCGGCCGTGTCGTAGCCCCAGTAATTGCGCAGCCCGCGATGCACGAGCGCGCGCTGCTGCAGGAACGCATGCACCGGCAGCAGCTCGATCGTCGTCACGCCGATCGACAGCAGGTGATCGATGAACGCCGGGTGCGCGAGCGACGCGAACGTGCCGCGTTCCGGCGTGCGCAGGCCGGCGCGGCGCATCGATGCGCCGCGCACGTGGGTCTCGTAGATCACGGTGCTGCGCCACGGCACGTTCGGGCGCCGGTCGGTGCTCCAGTCGAACGCCTCGTCGACGACCACGGCCTTCGGCATCGCGGGCGCCGAGTCGCGGCGGTCCATCGACAGATCCGCGCGGTTCGAGTGCACGCGATAGCCGAACAGCGCGTCGGACCAGCGGAAATTCCCGACCAGCTTGCGCGCGTACGGGTCGAGCAGCAGCTTGGTCTGATTGAAGCGATGGCCGTGCTGCGGCTGGTACGGGCCGTCCGCGCGGAAGCCGTACACCGTGCCGGGATGCGCGTTCGGCAGGTAGCCGTGCCACACCTCGTCGGTGCATTCGGGCAGGTCGAGCCGCGCGAGCTCCTTGCGGCCGGTCGGGTCGAACACGCACAGCTGGATGCGGTGCGCGTGCGCGGAAAACACCGCGAAATTGGTACCGAGCCCGTCCCAGGTCGCGCCGAGCGGATAGCAGCGGCCGGGTTCGAGACGGGCAGGCAGGGCGGTCGGCATGGGGATCGTCTCCGTGTCGAGGGCGCCGGGCGTCAAGCCGGGCTCAGCCATAGGGTCGCAAGCGGCGGCAGGCGCAACGCAGCCGACCACTGCTCGCCGTGCGCGGGTACGTCCTCCGCCCACACGGCGCCGTCGTTGCCGGCATTGGTACCGCCATACACGGCGGCATCGGTGTTCATCAGTTCGCGCCACTGTCCGGGCGCGGGCAGCCCGACGCGATAGCCGGCGCGCGGCACCGGCGTGAAATTGCAGACCGCGACCACGATGCGCCCGGTATCGTCGCGGCGCGCGAACGCGAACACGCTGTTGTCGCGATCGTCGCCGATCAGCCACGCGAAGCCCGCGGCATGGCAGTCGAGCGCATGCAGCGCCGGCTCGGCCGCATACGCGCGGTTCAGGTCGCGCACGAGCCGCTGCACGCCGCGATGCGCAGGCGCGTCGAGCAGGTCCCAGTGCGGCGTCGCATCGTGCGCGAACTCGGCCCATTGCGCGAACTCGCTGCCCATGAACAGCAGCTTCTTGCCCGGATGCGCCCACATGAAGCCGAAATACGCGCGCAGCGTCGCGAGCCGCTGCCACGCGTCGCCGGGCATCTTCACGGCGAGCGAGCCCTTGCCGTGCACGACCTCGTCGTGCGACAGCGGCAGCACGAAGCGCTCGGAGAACGCGTACACGAGCCCGAACGTCATCCGGTCGTGGTGATAGCGGCGATGGATCGGATCCTCGCGCAGATACGCCAGCGTGTCGTGCATCCAGCCCATGTTCCACTTGAAGTCGAAGCCGAGCCCGCCGTCGGCGGTCGACGCGGTGACGCCCGGCCACGCGGTCGATTCCTCGGCGAACGTGACGACGCCGGCCGGCGCGAGCGCACCGTGCAGCGTGTCGTTCAGCGCGCGCAGGAACGCGACCGATTCGAGGTTCTCGCGGCCGCCGTACACGTTCGGCACCCATTCGCCTTCCTTGCGCGAATAGTCGCGGTACAGCATCGACGCGACCGCGTCGACGCGAATGCCGTCGACGTGATAGCGGCGCGCCCACGCGAGCGCGGATGCGATCAGGAACGCGCCGACTTCGTTGCGCCCGAGGTTGAACACGCAGGTGTTCCAGTCGGGATGCATGCCTTCGCGCGGATCGGCGTGCTCGTACAGCGCGCTGCCGTCGAACTGCGCGAGCCCGTGCGCGTCGTTCGGAAAGTGCGCGGGCACCCAGTCGACGATCACGCCGATGCCGGCCGCATGCGCGCGGTCGACGAAGCGCGCGAAGCCGTCGACCGGCCCGAAGCGCGCGGACGGCGCGAACTGCGCGAGCGGCTGGTAGCCCCACGAGCCGCCGAACGGGTATTCGGAGATCGGCATGAATTCGACGTGCGTGAAGCCCATTCCCTGCACGTACGGGATCAGCCGCTGGGCGAGCTCGTCCCACGTCGAACTGCGGTCCATCTCCTCGGGCACGCGCTGCCACGACTCCGGATGCACTTCGTAGATCGACCACGGGATGCGGAAACGGCGATCCGGATGCGGCCGCGCGTGGATCCACGGTTCGTCGTGCCACGCGAACGCGTCGAGCGCGGCCGTATCGGCGACGACGGACGCGGTGTGCGGCGGCTCCTCCGTCGCGCGGGCGCACGGGTCGGCCTTGTGCGGCAGCACGTGGCCGTCGCTCGCGCACAGCTCGTACTTGTAGCGCTCGCCCGCGCCGAGGTCCGGCACGAAGATCTCCCACACGCCCCACGGACGCCGCAGCCGCATCGGGTGGCGCCGGCCGTCCCACGCGTTGAAGTCGCCGACCACCGATACGCGCTGCGCGTTCGGCGCCCACACCGCGAAACGCACGCCGTCGACGCCGTCGACCCGCGCGGGCGCGGCGCCGAAGCACTCGAGCACCGCGGCCGGGTCCCCCGCCGCGAAGCGCGCGAGCGCCGCATCGTCGAGCAGCGTGCCGAACGCATACGCGTCGCCGGTCACCTGGCGCGCGTCGGGCCAGTCGATCGCGAGCCGGTAGTGGCCGTCATGGGCGAGCGTCCCGGCGAAACAGCCGGCATCGTCGACGCACGACAGCGTGCCGAGTTCGTCGCCGTCGGGCGTCACCGCGCGCACGCGCCGCGCACCGGGCAGCAACGCGCGCACGACGATCCCGCCGGCGTGCCCGTGCGGGCCGAGGCACGCGAACGGGTCGGGATGGCGGCCGGCGAGCAGCGCATCGATATCGCGGCGGTCGAACAGCGTGTCGGTCATCGGTTGCCTCCTTGGTCGGGCGTGCGGTCGGCGGCAAGCAGGCGTTCGACGAGTGCGGCGAGGCCGCTGACCGGCACGCCGAGCCAGTCGGGGCGGTTCGCGGCTTCGTAGCACAGCTCGTACGACGCCTTGTCGATCAGGAACAGCGCGAGCAGGCGATCCGCGTAGTGCGGATCGACGAAGCGCTCGGGCGCCTGGTCGGCCGCCGCGCGATAGCATTCGACGAAGCGGTCGGCGGCGGCCTGCCCGAAGCGGTCGAACAGCGCGCGCTTGCGGCGCTCGGCCTGCGGCGGCGCCTTCTCGATCGCGAATTGCGCGGTCGCGCTCACGTACGACAGCGAGCGCAGGAAACCGGCCACGTCGCGCAGCGGATGCGACTTCGCGCGGCGGCGCTCGAGCGCGCGCGCCGGTTCGCCTTCGAAATCGATCAGCAGCGCATCGCCCTGTACGTCGAGCACCTGGCCGAGATGGAAGTCGCCATGAATCCGGATGCATTGCGCGTCGAGCGTGCGCGGCACCAGTTCGCCGAGCGCCTGCACGGCCGCGTCGCGCGATGCGAGCAGCGTGTCGGCGGCGGCGCGCGCGGCCGGGTCGAGCGCTTCGAGCGCGTCGAGCCGCGTGCCGAGCACGTCGAGCGCGTGCTCGAACGACGCGATCGCATCGACGCACCAGCCGTCGACGTGTTCCGGCGTCGCGTGCTCCGGCGTGAACGCCGGATCGTCGGACGGCTGCGCGAGCGCGACGTGCAACTGCCCGAGCCGCGTGCCGACGATGCCCGCGAACGCCGCGTAGCCGAGCAGCGCGTCCGGCTCCTCGTCGGGCTCGGTCGTGTCGCCGTCGCCGGCCGCCGGCAGCGCGAGCTCGTCGACCGCGCGTTTCAGGAAGTCGAACGAACGCGTCCATGCGTCGCCCTGGTTGTCGACGTAGCGCTGCAGGATCGCGACCGTATGCGGCCTGCTGTCCGGATCGACGTGCACGACTTCGCCGGCGAGCGTCGCGGTGTTCGCATAGCCGATCCGCGTCAGGTAGCGGCTCATTTCGGCTTCCGGATGAATCCCGTGCGCGACCTTGCGCACGAGCTTCAGCACGATCGCTTCGCCGATCACGAGCGAGCTGTTGCTCTGCTCGGCCGCGAGCCAGCGCACCTCGGCGTCGTCGCCGGGGTCGAGCGCGGCAAGCGCGTGTTCGGGCAGGAAGTCGACGCGGCCGCCGTCGGCGGTGGGCACCGTTGCGCCGTCGCGCAGCTTGCGCAGCATCCCGCGCGCGAACGCCGGCAGCGCGAACGCATCGGTCAGGTAGCCGACGGTATGGCCGCGCCGCACGCGTGCGAGCGCGAGCTGCGCGAACAGCGGATGCGATGTTTCGCCGCCCCACGCGGCGGCGAGCGGCACGACGTAGCGCTCGACGCCGCCGTCGCTTGCGGACACCCACGCTTCCGCGTACTGGAACGGCTCGTCCGGGATCGGTGTGACGACGTTCAGCCACGCGTCGCCGATCTTGCGGTCCTTCGATGCGAACCAGCGCCGCCGCGCGAGCCACGACGCGAGCGCATCGTGCGCGAGCGTGTGCAGTTGCGCGACGTCGGGTCGCACGTCGCCGCGCCGCATCACGATCGTCACGTATTCGGGCAGCGGCTCCGCGTGCGGCTGCCGCCACGACGGCTCGCGGCCGTGCTCGGACAGCACGAACCACAGGAACCCGTACGGCGGAAACGTGAGCAGGTACGTGAGCTGGCCGATCGGCGGAAACGGCGAGTCCGACGTCATTTCGATCGGCACGCGGCCCGCGAATTCGGACAGGTCGAGCTCGACCGCCTGCGACGCGCGCGACAGGTTCGCGACGCACAGCACCGGCTCGTGGCCGTCCAGTTCGCGCAGGTAGGCGAGCACCTTGCGGTTCTCCGGGCGCAGGAAGCGGATCGTGCCGCGCCCGAACACCTGCGTCGCGCGGCGCGTCGCGAGAATGCGGCGCGTCCAGTTCAGCAGCGAATGCGGATCGCGCGTCTGCGCCTCGACGTTGATCGCGTCGTAGCCGTACAGCGAGCCCATCACCGGCGGCAGCACCAGCAGTTCCGGGTCCGCGCGCGAGAAGCCGCCGTTGCGGTCCGACGACCACTGCATCGGCGTGCGCACGCCGTCGCGATCGCCGAGGTGGATGTTGTCGCCCATCCCGAGCTCGTCGCCGTAGTAGATCACCGGCGTGCCGGGCATCGACAGCAGCAGCGAGTTGATCAGCTCGATGCGGCGCCGGTCGCGCTCCATCAGCGGCGCGAGGCGGCGCCGGATCCCGAGGTTGAGCCGCGCACGGCGATCCGACGCATAGGTCTGCCACAGCAGGTCGCGCTCCGAGTCGGTCACCATCTCGAGCGTCAGCTCGTCGTGGTTGCGCAGGAATACCGCCCACTGGTTGCTCGGCGCGAGCGCCGGCGTCTGCCGCATGATGTCGACGATCGGGAAGCGGTCCTCGCTCGCGATCGACATGTAGATGCGCGGCATCAGCGGGAAGTGGAACGCCATGTGGCATTCGTCCTCGTGGCCGAAGTATTCCTGCACGTCTTCCGGCCACTGGTTCGCTTCCGCGAGCAGCATCCGGTTCGGATACTCGGCGTCGATCGTCGCGCGGATCCGCTTCAGGACCGCGTGCGTCTCCGGCAGGTTTTCGTTGTTGGTGCCTTCGCGCTCGACCAGGTACGGCACCGCGTCGAGCCGCAGCCCGTCGATGCCGAGATCGAGCCAGAAGCGCATCACCTGGATCACTTCGCGCACGACGGCCGGGTTGTCGAAGTTCAGGTCCGGCTGGTGCGAGTAGAAGCGGTGCCAGTAGTACTGGCCCGCGATCGGGTCGTGCGTCCAGTTCGACGTTTCGGTATCGAGGAAGATGATCCGCGTGCCCGCGTACTTCGTGTCGGTGTCGGACCACACGTAGTAGTCGCGATGCATCGACCCGGGCTTCGCGCGCCGCGCGCGCTGGAACCACGGATGCTGGTCGGACGTGTGGTTGATCACGAGCTCGGTGATCACGCGAATGCCGCGCGCATGCGCTTCGCGGATGAAGCGCCGCACGTCCGCGAGCGTGCCGTAGTCGGGATGCACGTCGCGATAGTCGGCGATGTCGTAGCCGTCGTCGCGGCGCGGCGACGGGTAGAACGGCAGCAGCCAGATCGTGTCGACGCCGAGCTCGGCGATGTAGTCGAGCTTCATGATCAGCCCGGGGAAATCGCCGATGCCGTCGTTGTTCGAGTCGTAGAACGACTTCACGTGCACCTGGTAGATGATCGCGTCCTTGTACCACAGCGGATCGTCCGCGCACAGCGCGGGCGCGCGGCGCCGCGAACGGCGCCGGCGCGGCGTGCCGGCCGGTGCGAGCGACGGGAACTGCGCGCGGCGCACGTCGTCGAGCGAGTCTTCGCGTTTCATCATGCGTGTGCTCCGTGAGGGCGGCTGGCGTCGCCCGGGTCGGGCGCCGCCGCTCGCGCGGCGCCGGGAGACGGCGCGAGCCGCCAGATCGCATACGGCCGCACGTGCGGGTCGAGCGATACGTATTGCCGATGCCCGCGCCAGGTTTCGGCGTGCGCGGCATCCTGTTCGAGCGCGTCGAGCGGCTCGCCGTCGACGAGCCCGAAGCCGCGCCACAGCGACGCATCCAGCGTGAAATTGGCCGCCTGCGGATGCCACGGATCGAGGCTGATCGCGATCGCGACCACGCTGTCGTGCGACGGCGTCGCCTTCACGAACACGAGCACCTGCTCGTTGTCGGCGTCGACGAACGTGAGGCCGAGATGCGTCTGCAGTGCCGGATGGTCGCGCCGCGCGCGGTTCAGCCGCGCGATTTCGGCGCCGATGTGCGCGGCCTTGCTCCAGTCGCGCGCACGCAGCTCGTATTTCTCCGCGTCCGCGTATTCCTCGCTGTCGGGCAGCGGCGCCGATTCGCCGATCTCGAAGCCCGAGTACATTCCCCACGAGCCGGCGAGCGTCGCCGCGAGCGCCGCGCGAATCACGAACTGCGAGCGCGGCGCATTCTGCAGGTGACGCGGGTTGATGTCCGGCGTATTGACGAAGAAGTTCGGCCGGAAGAACTCGCGCGGCGGGCCGGCCGTGAGCTCGGTCAGGTAGTCGATGAACTCGCGCTTCGATTCGCGCCACGTGAAGTACGTGTACGACTGCGAGAAGCCGACCTTCGCGAGCCGGTACATCATTCCCGGCCGCGTGAACGCTTCCGACAGGAACACGACGTCCGGATGCTTGCCGCGCACGTCGGCGATCATCCACGCCCAGAACGGCAGCGGCTTCGTGTGCGGATTGTCGACACGGAAGATCCGCACGCCCGCTTCGACCCAGAACAGCGCCGCGTCGCGCAGCGCGAGCCACAGGCCCGGCAGCGCGTCCGGCGCATAGAAGTCGGGGTTCACGATGTCCTGGTAGCGCTTCGGCGGGTTCTCCGCATAGCGCAGCGAGCCGTCGGGCCGCCACGCGAACCAGCCCGGATGCTCGGCGAGCCACGGATGGTCCGGCGAGCACTGGATCGCGAAGTCCAGCGCGATCTCGAGCCCCTGTGCATGCGCGGCGTCGACCAGCGTGCGGAACGACGCGAGCGTGCCGAGCTGCGGATGCACGGCCGTGTGGCCGCCGTCGGGCGAGCCGATCGCGTACGGGCTGCCGACGTCGTCGGGGCCGGCCTTCAGCGTGTTGTTGCGGCCCTTGCGCGCGGTCGTGCCGATCGGGTGGATCGGCGGGAAATACAGCACGTCGAAGCCCATGTCGCGGATGCGCGGCAGTTGCGCGATCACGTCGTCGAACGTGCCGTGCCGGTGCGCGTCGTTGCTCGCCGAGCGCGGGAACATCTCGTACCAGCTCGAGAAGCGCGCGGCGCGGCGTTCGACCTCGACCGGGTACACCGTTTCGTCGTGCGTGACGAACGGCCGGTAGCGCAGCGCCGCGTAGGCTTGCGCGAGCGCGGGCGAGCCGAGCAGCGCGAGACGGTCGTCGGGCGACGCGTCCTTGAAGTCGGCCGCCAGCCGTTCCATCTGCCCGCGCGCGTGCGGGTCGGCCGGCTCGGCGAACTTCAGCGCGGTCGCGAGCAGCAGCTGCGCTTCGCGCACTTCCAGCGTCACGTCCTGGCCGGCCGCGCGCTTCTTCGCGACGTCGGTGACGAGCGACGTCCAGTCGTCGCGCCACGCGATCACGCGGAACGCGTGGCGGCCGAGCCGGTCGAGCGCGATGCGCGCGTGCCAGCGGTCGTTCGGTTCCGCGACGAACGGCACCTCGCGCCAGTCGTCCTCGTCGTCCGCACGCCATTGCAGCGCGGCCGCGAGATGCGCATGGCCGTCCGTGAAAATGGATGCGTGGACGACCAGCGTTTCGCCGATCACGCGCTTGATCGCGAAGCGGCCGCCGTCGACGGCCGGCTCGACGCGTTCGATCGCGATCCGGTCGGCCGCGAGCGCGGCGGACAGCGCGGCGCGCTCGCCCGCGGCGTCGGCGTGCGCGGTCGCCGGTTGCGCGCGCCATGCTTCGAGCAGCGCATAACCGCCGGGTTCGAGCGTGAACGCTTCGAGCACGACCGGCGCACGCTTGCGCATGCCGTCGGGCCTCGCGACGTGCGTGAAGCCGCCCGGCACGCCGGGCAGGATCGTCGCGGGGTCGACGCGCGTCGGCGCGTCGAGGTCGGGATTCAGCGCGATCAGCAGCGCCGTGTCGTCGTGTTCCAGCGACGGGCCCATTCCGCGCAGCAGCGCGGTCGCGCTCGCGCCGGGCGCGCTCAGTTGCGCGATTTCGCCGCGCGCGGCTGCCAACGGCGTTGCACGGCGCCACGCATTCGCGTCGGCGATCGCGCCGGACAGGTCGAAGCGCCCATCGTCGAACGCGGCGCGATAGCGCGCGGCGTCCGCGTCGCGTGCCATCAGCGGCAGCGCGACGCCGCGCTCGAAGCCCATCGGCACGAGCCAGCCGGTGCCGACCGCGGCGGCCGTCCACAACGCGCGGTGATACGCGCGGACGATCGTCTCGTCCGGCGCGTCGTGCCAGTCGTCGGCGAGGCGCGGACCGTCGAACGCGTCGGGAAACGCGATCGGCGAACCGATGCGGCGCAGCAGCCGGTGTTCGTCAGCGAACCACGGCGCACGCAGGTCCCACCAGCGTGCGGACGAGAATACCGCGTCGAAGCCGGCCGTCTCGAGTTGCGCGAGTGCGTCGCGCGCATGACCCGGCACGCTGGCGAGGATCGCGACGTCCGGGCGCGCGCGGCGCAGCGCGGCACGCCAGCCGGGCCACCACGCGGCCGGCAGGTGATGCGGCGCGTCGATCAGGAAGCCGGCCGCGCCGGCGTCGGCGAACGTCGTCAGCAGCGCGCACCACCACGTAGCCAGCGCGTCGCGGGTCGCGTCGTCGCCGACCTGCGCATGCGCGACGTCCTGCTCGTGCGCGGCGCTGCGCGGATCGATCAGCGCGTCGTCGTGCGCGCGCTCGACGTACCATTCCGGGTGCTCGGTGCGCAGCGGATTGTCGCGGGCGATGCGGTCGGGCACGACTTCGAGCATCACGCGCAGCCCGTGGCCGCGTGCGAGCTGCGCGAGCCTTGAGAAGGTTTCGAGCGCGCCGGCACGCGTCGCGAACGTCGCGGCCGGCCGGTGGAAGTCCGCGACGTGGCGCGGAAAGCCCGCGACGCTGGCGGCCCAGAAGCCGCCGATCAGCACGTGGTCGAAGCCCATGCCCGCGATGTGCGCGAACGTGTCGGGCCACGCGTCGAGCGGGCCGACGAGTCGGGCGTCGCAGAAGTAGAGGTGTGGGGCGAAGGGCGGTGTGGCGTTCATGGGATGGCGGTGTTGGGCGGCGGCGAACGATGACGGCGGTTCGTCGCAACCCGCGTGCCTGCTGCGCGGCGGCCGGTGCAGCAATGCGCGTGCGGCACGCCGCGCGGGCCATGCTGTCCTTTTTTACATGGCCGCCGTGCGGTTCCTGCATCGCCGGCGGCGCAGCGGGCGCGGCCCGTGCGCCGGTGCGCGTCCCGCGTCACATTCGCGGTCCGGTTCCTGCATCGCCGGCCGTGCAGCCGGTGCGAGTGTGCGTGGTCTCCGGCGCTCGCGTCACATCCGCGGGATCGACCGTATATCCGAGCTGTCGCCGGTGGCCGGATCGTCGTCCGTTTCCGGCAGCGGCACACCGGGGTCGTAGCGCACCGGCGCACCGCGCTGGATCCGGTGCGCAAACGAAGGCGGCGTGTCGACTTCGTCGCCGAAGCGGGCGCGCACGAACGCGCGCAGCAGCGCGGTGCGCACGTCGGGCGCGCGCGCCGCACAGGTCGACGGGCCGTCGACGAAGCACGCGTCGCATTCGACGCCGTCGCCGCGGCGCGCGATCCGCAGGTCGCCGACGCGTTCCAGCACCGCGCCCGCGTCGGCCCATGACGCCGACGGCGCGAAATGCGCGTCGAGGCGCCGCAGCGCATCGCATGCGGCGGTCACGATCACCTTCGGCTCGACGGCGGTGAAGCACAGCGTGTCTTCGTCGTCCGCGCACAATGCACGTGCGCACCAGTAATCGAGGGCAGTTCCGGCGAGTTCGTCGGTTCGCATGGGCAGGGCTCCGTCAGGTTCCGTCAGGGCGGGGCGCTTCGCACGCAAGCGACGTGCCCGACGCCGGCAGCGCACGCATGCGTGCGACCAGCGGATAGTGATCGGACGCGTGCCGGGCCAGCATGCTGCGGTGCACGTTCACGTCGACCAGCAGTTCGCCCGGATGGACCCAGATCCGGTCGAGCGAGAACACCGGGCAGACCGTCGGGAACGTGCGCGGCGCCGGCGCGCGGCGGAACCGCGTGACCAGCGCCTGCAACGCGCGCCCGCGCACGAACCATTCGTTGATGTCGCCCATCAGGATCACCGGCATCGCGCCCGTGTCGAACGCGGCGAGCAGCCGCTGCACCTGCGCGCTGCGCTCGTTCGCGGACAGCCCGAGATGGGTCGCGACCACGCGCAGCATCCCGACGCTGCAGTCGATGTCCGCGTCCAGCGCGCCGCGCGGCTCGCGCTGATGGAACGACAGATCGAGCGTGCGCGCCGCGCGGATCGGGCAGCGCGACAGCACCGCGTTGCCGTAGCGGCGCTCCGGCGTGTCGATCGTCGGGCCGGCCGCCGCGTGCATTCCGGTCGCATCGCGCAGGTGCGCGAGCACGTCGGGCGCGCGCGTGCCGCCGAGCGGCACTTCCTGCAGCGCGATCACGTCCGCGTCGAGTTCGCCGATCACCGCCGCGATCCGGTCGACCGCGCGCGCCGGCCATGCGCCGTAGCCGCCGTGGATGTTGTACGTCGCGATCCGCAGGTCGCGCCCGCCCGGCGCGGCGGCGGGCGGGCCGTCCGACGTCACGATGTCCGGCGGCGGGGCCGGCTGCCGGCTCAGCGCCATCGTCGCAGCACCCTCACGAGCAGCACCGACACGCCGACCAGCACGATGCCGATCGCCGCGAGCCACGCGAACGCGCCGGGGCCCGGATGGCTGAACGCGGCGGTCAGCTGGTGCGCGAACGTGACCGTCAGCACGATGCCGGGCAGCATCCCGATCGCGGTACCGATCAGGTAGTCGCGCAGGCCGATGTGCGACGCGCCGGCGACCAGGTTTACGATCGTGAACGGCGCGATCGGCAGCAGCCGCAGCACGGCCATCGCGACCACGCCGCGCCGGCCGATGTGTTCGCTGAGCCGGTTCGCGCGCGCGCCGGCGAGCCGGCGCACCGCGTCGCGGCCGAGCCAGCGGCCGATCCAGTAGGTGGCGGCGGCTGCCACCATGGTGCCGACGGCCGCGTACGCGAGGCCCGGCCATGCACCGAACACGAGCCCCGTCACGGTGATCAGCAGCGTGATCGGCACCGACAGCGTCGCCGCGATCACGTAGCCGGCGAGCAGCAGCGCGGGCGCGCCCGGCAGCTGCGCGGCGTGCGCGGCCGCGCGCGCGAGCGACGCGACGTTCAGCTCCTTGCCGAGTGGCGAGAAGCGCCATGCGAGCGCGAGTGCGGCGACCAGCAGCACCGCCGTGCCGAGCACGAAAAAGCGCGCGGTCAGCGAGCGATGCTGTTCCTGCGGCACGAATTCGCGCACGAAGCGGTCCGGCTCGATCGGCTGCTCGGGATCGAGCCGCGCGCTGACCGGCACCAGCGCGTCGAGCTGCGGCGTCACCACCGGGTCGAGCGTGCGCAGCGTGCGGCCGGACTTCGCGCGCAGCCGGTCGAGCACGGCGTTCGGCCGGTCCGCATGCTCGAACGCCGCCGCCACGGCCGCCGGCGTCGTATCGAGATGCTCGGCCAGCAGGCGGTCGCGCATGCGCGCGACCGCGGCGCGAATGCGCGCATCGCCGGCCGCGACGAGCGCGATGCAGCATTCGGTGTCGAGCACCATCGACCGGTTGTTCAGGTTCGCGCTGCCGATCACGATGCTTTCGTCGTCGACGATCGCGATCTTGCTGTGCACGTTCACGCATGCGTCGCCGAGCCCGTCGACGTGCGGATACAGCAGCCGGTAGCGGTCGAAGCGGTCGGCGGACTTCAGCGTTTCGTGCAGCCGCGCGCGCAGCACGCCCATCGTCGCTTCCTGCAGCCAGCCGCTCTGCACGCGCGGCGCGACGACCGTTACGTCCGGGCCGTGCGTATCGGCGAGTCGCGCGGACAGCGCGTCGCGCACCACCGCCGCGGTGAAGTACTGGTTCTCGATGTACAGATGGCGTCGCGCGCTGCGGATCGTGTCCTCGACGAGCGCACGCACCTGCTGCACCGGTTCGCGGCCGCGGTGATGCGGCGCCGTGTATGCGATGCCGAGCTGCACGTCGCGCACGTCGACGGGCACGTCGGCCGGCCACGGATCGACGTCTTCCTCGCGATCGAGATGCCGCCGCGCGCGGATCGCGATCGGACGGCCGCACGCATTGAACCAGCGCACGCGCGCCTGTTCGCCGATCGCGGCGGCCGCGTCGCCGTCGAACATCGCCTGCACGTCGTGAAACGGCCCGTACGGCATCCCGTTGCGGTCGCGGCGGCGCGGATCGTCGGCGGCGTGCGCGGGCGTGTCCCAGCGTGCGCGCGTCAGGTCGAGCCCGCCGACGAACGCGAGCCGGTCGTCGATCACGACGAGCTTCTGATGATGCGACGCGCCGCGCGGATGCGTGTCGTCGAGCCGGAAGCGAATGCCGCGATGCGCGCGCCATGCGGCGCGATAGACCGGCGGCCAGTCGCGCTCCAGCGCGTAGATCATCGCGAAGTCCCACGCGAGCACGTAGATGCGCAGGTTGTGCCGCGTGGATGCAAGCGCGTGCAGGAACGCGGCGAGCGTGTCGGGCAGGCCGTCGCCGGTGCCCGCGGGCGACAGATGCATCCGGCTGTCGACGTCCCAGCCGACGATGAACACCGTATGGCGCGCGCGGCGCAGCGCGGCGCGCAGCGTCGCGAAATAGGCGTCGCCGTCGACCAGCATCGCGAAGCGGTCCGCATGGCGGATCGTGTCGCAATTGCGGCCGCGTTCGAGCAGCCCGTGGCGCTGCGGCGCATCCGCACGTGCGGGATCCGCCGCGGTGCCGTCGGGGCCTGCCGTCGCGAACGCGGCGTGCGTCGTGCGGTCCGGCGCGATCATCGCGCGTCGACGTCCCGGTCGCCGTCGATGCGTTGCAACAGCACGTCGCAGCGCGCGCGCAGTGCCTGCAGTTCCGGTGAATCGAGATCGATCCGGATGCGCTCGCCGCTGTGCGGATCGCCGTACAACGACGCGATCTCGTAGATGCCTTCCGCGATCAGCACCGACGCGTGCGCGATCCTGATCCGGTCGAGCCAGTCGCATTCGGCGTGATGGCACGCGAGCCACGCGCGCAGCGCGCCGACGAGCTGACTGGTGGAGAGCCATGCGCCGCCGCGCATGCGCGCGGCGAGCTGGCTCGTCACGAGATACGAGAGCAGGTCCGTCTGGGTCACGCGAAACTCCTTGACGAGTTGTCGGGACAACAGGCGCGCACGCCGGCGATGCCTTGCAGCGTCCGGCAGATCGCTGCAAATTCCGCTCCGCTCGTGCGCGAGAACGACACCGAGATGTCGTCGGTGTCCGGATCGTCGTCCGATTGCTGGACGATGAAGCGCTTCACGCGCACGCGGCCGGTGCCGAGCGCGTCGTGCAGCGTGCCGAGCGTAAGGCCGCCGCGCTCGACCACGAGCCGCAGCGTGCGCTGCTGCCGTTGCGCGATGAAGCGCCGCTCGAGCGGTTTCACGCCGGCGAGGATCGCGAGCACGATCACCGTCGCGCCGATCGACGCGACGTACATGCCGCCGCCCGCCGCTAGGCCGATGCCCGCCACCGCCCACAGGCTCGCGGCCGTCGTGAGCCCGCGCACGACTTCACCGCGTAACAGGATCGAGCCGGCGCCGAGAAAGCCGATGCCCGACACGACTTGCGCGGCGACCCGCGACGGATCCAGCATCACGCCGCTCTGCCCGTGCACGTCTTCGAAACCGAAGATCGACACGAGCATCACGAGTGCCGAGCCGACGCACACCAGCATGTGCGTGCGCAATCCGGCGGCCCAGTTGAGCCGTTCGCGTTCGAGCCCGACCACGCTGCCGAGCAGCGCGGCGAGCAGCAGGCGTCCGAGGAGTTCGATATGGGCGATCATCGTGCCCTCCCTTTTATCTGGCGGACCGGAGCGGTTCGATGCGCAATGGGGACGCAAGGGCCGTGCCGGGCCGGCGCGACCGGGCACGGCTTGTGCGCGTGCGGCCGGCGGCGTGCGCGCCGATCATGCGGCGCGCATTTTTTTCATGTCATCGCAGATAAGCACAGGGGGCCAGCATGCAGCATCAACCGGACGCACAGGTCCGCGACCCGTATCGCGGCCACGAGATTCGCGTATGGGCGCGGCGCAACGAACGCGGCGCTTGGGCGGACGAAGTGCAGGTGTATGTCGATGGCGCGCGCATCGAATTGTTCGTGCCGGAGTCGACGCATCCCGAATGGGTGACCGAGGACGAGGCGCTGCGCGCGGGGGTGGAGCGCGGCCGTTATCTGGTGGACAAGCGCGTCGACGACGACTGACGCAGCGCCGACCGGCACGGTGCTTGCGCGCGGGTTGCCATTTTCGTGACCCCATGCCGGCGCCGCGCCGGGAGGACAAGATGAACGATCCCCGCACGATCCAGATCTACCGCTACGACCCCGATCGCGACGCCGAACCGCACATGCAGCGCTACGAGATCGACGTGAATCCCGGCGACCGCATGCTGCTCGACGTGCTCGGCCGGCTGAAGCGCGAGGACGAGACGCTGTCGTACCGGCGTTCGTGCCGCGAGGGGATCTGCGGTTCGGACGCGATGAACATCAACGGCAGGAACGGGCTCGCGTGTCTCACCAACATGAAGACGCTGCCGCGCGAGATCGTGCTCAGGCCGCTGCCGGGGTTGCCGGTCGTGCGCGACCTGATTGTCGACATGACCGACTTCTTCAACCAGTACCACTCGATCCGCCCGTACCTGATCAACGACTCGGCGCCGCCGGAGCGCGAACGGTTGCAGTCGCCGGAAGAGCGCGACCAGCTCGACGGGCTGTACGAATGCATCCTGTGCGCGTGCTGCTCGACGTCGTGTCCGAGCTACTGGTGGAACCCGGACAAGTTCGTCGGGCCGGCCGGGTTGTTGCAGGCGTACCGCTTCATCGCGGATTCGCGCGATCAGGCGACGGCCGAGCGGCTCGACAACCTCGAGGATCCGTATCGGCTGTTCCGCTGCCGGACGATCATGAACTGCGTCGACGTGTGTCCGAAAGGGCTGAATCCGGCGAAGGCGATTTCGGAGATCCGGACGATGCTGGTGAGGCGGACGGTTTAGCCGGCGTTACGGCCGCGCCGCGATCTCGTCGAGGTGCCACAGCAGATCCGCCGGATCGTCGTACACGCGCAGCGCGCCCGCACGCTCCAGCTCGTCGCTGCCATAGCCGCCCGCGAGCAATCCGACGCCGAGCGCGCGGCAGCGGCTCGCGGCGAGCATGTCCCAGATGCTGTCGCCGACGACGACCGTGTGTTCGATCGGCACGTCGAGCTTCGCCGCGGCGGTCAGGAACAGATCGGGATCCGGCTTCGCGTACTTGACCTGGTCGCGCGTGACGACCACGTTCTTCTCCGGATCGACGCCGAGCGCTTCGAGGTTGATCGCCGCCGTTTCCATCCGGCCGCTGGTCGCGATCGCCCACCGGATGCCGGCATTCGACAGCGCGGCCAGCAATTCGCGCGCGCCCGGCAGCGGCCGGACCTGCGCGCGCAGCCGCTGGTACGCGGCCGCATGCAGCCGTGCGAGCCGCTCGACGCGCTCGGCGTCGATGTCGCCGGCCGTCTCGCGCAGCAGCTGGTTCAGGAACAGGCCGCCGCTCATCCCGATCTTGCGGTGAATGCGCCATACCGACAGCTCGATGCCTTCCGCGTCGAGCGCCTCCTTCCACGCGAGCACGTGCTGATAGACGCTGTCGACGAGCGTGCCGTCGAGATCGAACAGAAATGACGTTTCAATGCGCATGTGAATCTCCTGGCCCGATCGCGTTCGGGCATTTCAAGTCGTCGGCAAAACCCGGTTCGTCACATTATCGGCGCGCGGCCGTGTCACCGCCATGTCCCGCGCCGCACGCGCCGCGCCCGGCGGCAGCGTGTCGAACACCGCTGGTACAATCGCGCCGATGCGCCGGGCGGGCCGCCCGCGCGCGCCCCAACCTTCGTCGAATCCCCGCACTCCCAGTATGGCAACCCCCGACGCCGTCAGTTCCGAACAATCGTGGTGGGGCGTTCTGGCCCTGGCAATCACCGCCTTCATCTTCAATACCACCGAATTCGTGCCCGTTGCGCTGCTGAGCGCGATCGGCGACAGCCTGCAGATGCAGCCGACCGCCGTCGGCCTGATGCTGACGATCTACGCGTGGGCCGTCGCCGTCGTGTCGCTGCCGCTGACGTTCTTCACGCGGCACGTCGAGCGCCGCAAGCTGCTGAGCGTCGCGCTGCTCGTCTTCATCGGCAGCCATGTCGTGACCGGCATCGCGTGGAATTTCACGGTGCTGATGCTCGGCCGGCTCGGCATCGCGTGCGCGCATGCGGTGTTCTGGTCGATTTCCGTGCCGCTCGCCGTGCGCCTCGCACCGAGCGACCGCAAAAGCCGCGCGCTCAGCCTGCTCGCGATGGGCACGGCGATCGCGATGGTCGCCGGCATCCCGCTCGGGCGCGTGATCGGCGAAGCGCTCGGCTGGCGCGTGACGTTCCTCGTGATCGGCGGCGCGGCGGCCGTCGCGTTGCTGCTGCTGCGCGTGACGCTGCCGACGTTGCCGAGCGCGGGCGCCGGATCGCTCGCCAGTATCGGGATGTTTCTCAGGAAGCCGGCGCTCGTCGCGCTGTACGCGATCACGGTGCTCGTCGTGTCCGCGCATTTCACGTCGTACACGTACATCGAACCGTTCGTGCAGAGCGTCAATCACGCGAGCAGCAGCCGGATTACCTACGTACTGATCCTGTTCGGCGTCGCCGGCATGCCGGCCGCGGTCTGCTTCAATCGCGTGTTTCCGGAGCGGCCGGCCGATTTCCTGCTCGCGTCGATCGTCGCGTTGTCGGCGTGCCTGCTGATCCTGTTTCCGTGCGCGCTGAACATCGTCACGCTGTCGGTGCATACGCTCGTGTGGGGCGGCGCGATCGTGTGCTTCGGTCTCGCGATGCAGGCGTGGGTGCTGAAGCTCGCGCCCGACGCGACCGACCTCGCGGTGTCGATCTTTTCCGGGCTGTATAACGTCGGAATCGGCGCCGGCGCGTTGCTTGGCAACCACATTGCCAGCGACTTCGGGCTGTCGTGGATCGGCACGTTCGGCGGCGTGGTCGGCATCCTGTCGGCCGGGATCGCGTGGGCCGCGCTGCGGCTGCACGAGCGAAGGGCAGTGGCGTAAGCGCGTTCGGCGTACGCGTTACGCCGCTTCAATGCGGCCCGCGCGTGAGGCCCGCCGCGTCGAGTTGCCTGAGCTTCGCATACAGCGTCGTGCGTGAAATGCCGAGCTGCCGCGCGGCCGCGGACACGTTGCCGTCGTGCTCGGCGAGCGCCCGGCGGATCGCGTCGAGCGACTGTTCGTGCAGGCTGGCCTGCGGCGTGGTGCCGGCCGCTGTCACGCCGCACACGTCGGCCGCGTCTTCCAGCGTATCGGACTGCCTCAGCAGCGTCGCCCGATCGAGCGGCGCACGTACGGTGCGCACCCATACGTGGCTACCATCGTCGCGCGCGATCCGCTGCGGCGTGCGTGCCGGCGCGAGCAGGCGCCGCTGCTGCGCGGGCGTCGCGCCGGGAAACAGCTGGCGCACGTCGTGCGGCGCGACCGGCCCGTCGGGCGCGAGATCGAGCGTCTGTCGTGCGAGCCGGCTCACGGCGCGCACGCGGCCCGCTTCGTCGAGCGCGACGACCCCGGCGAGCGGCGTGCCGAGCCAGCGCGGATCGTGCTGGACCTGCAGCAGATGGCAGTCGCGCAGCATCGCATACAGCCGCTGCTCGGCGGACAGCGCCGCGTACCGGAACTGCTCGCGCAGTTGCACGACGTTGCGTCGGCCGATGCCGGTGATGTCGAGCGCGCCGATCACTTCACCGTCGAAGCCGACGAGCGGCACCGCGAGACAGAACACCCGCGACAATTCGTCGAGATAGTGCTGCGCGCCCGCGACGACGGTCTCGGCGCCGTCGTGAATCACGCAGCTCGGTGCGGTCGTGCCGATGTTCGGTTCGACGATCCGGCGGCCGGCGACGATCGGCGTCAGCAGCGCGTCGTCGCATTGCGGGCTGCGGCGCGCATGGACGATCGTGCCGTGCGGATTGACGCACATGATCGTCCACGCGGCGCCGCCGAACGCGGCCCACAGCGGCTCGATTTCCTGCGCGATGCAGCGGCGAAGCCGCCGGTCCGCGCGCGACTCGTCGAGCTCGCGCTGCATTTCGTAGCGGGCGGTTTCCCACGGCCGGAGGCCCGCATCGCGCGAGCGCAGCCACGAGCGCGCGACACTGGCCGGCAACGCCGAGTCGGGCAACGGCTCGCCCGCCGCGAAGCGGGCGCGGAGCCGGTCGAGGTCGACCGGCCATGCTGGAGAGTCGGGAGTCGTGTTCACGCTGCGTTCCATTTGGGGGCAATGTCCGGGGCCGGGCGTGGCGGCCCGGCGTGTCGCGCGAATGCGTAATATAGCCCGGCGCCCGAAGCGCGGTGTTTTCGTCCCGGCAAGCGCGCCGCGGGGTGCCGCCGATCGGCCTCGGCATCCGCGTGGCAGACGGCCGGCGGCGCCCCCCGCGTTCAATCCGGCAAGCGCAGGATCGGCTTGAGCGTGATCCCTTTGATGCTGTCTTCCGCTGCCTCGTTGATCTGGTCGAGCGAATAGAACTTCACCAGCCGGTCGAACGGAAACCGCCCTTGCAGATACAGCTGCACGAGTTGAGGAATGAACGTCTGCGGAACGCTGTCGCCTTCGACGATCCCGCGGATCGTGTGCCCGCCGAGCAGCAGGCTGTTCACGTCGAAGTCGGCCCGGGTGCCGAGCTTTGGCGCGCCGACTACGCCCATCGTGCCGCGCGAACCGAGCGCGTCGATGCCTTGCGACAGCACCGCGGGCAGCCCGGTCGATTCGAGCGCGTAGTCGACGCCGCCGCCGGTGATCTCGCGGATCGCGTCGACCACGTCGACTTCGTTGCTGTCGAGCGCGTGCGTCGCGCCGAGCTCGAGCGCCAGCGCGAGACGCGACGGCACGATGTCGACGGCGATGATCGTCGTCGCGCCGGCGACGCGCGCGGCCATCACCGCGCTCATGCCGACTGCGCCCGCGCCGAAGCTCGCGAAGCTGCTGCCGGTGCGGACCGCGAGCGAATTGATCACCGCGCCTGCGCCGGTCTGGATCCCGCAGCCGAGCGGGCCGAGCAGTTCGAGCGGCGCTTCGGCCGGCACCTTGATCGCGTTGTTCTCGCGAGCGAGCGCGTAGCTTGCGAACGACGACTGCGCGAAGAAATGATCGTGCAGCGGTTGTCCGGCTGCATCGCGGAGCGCGGTTTGCCCGTCGGCATCGGCGCCGCCGAAGTTCAGCGCGAAGAACTGCCGGCAATACGCGCCGTGACCGCCGACGCACGACGTGCAGTGGCCGCACGCGCCGTAGGTCAGCACGACGTGATCGCCGGCGGCAAGCGTCTTCACGTTCGGACCGACCGCCTCGACCACGCCGGCGCCTTCGTGACCGAGCACGGCCGGCAGCGGCACCGGGTAGTACTGGTCGCGCACGATCAGGTCGGTATGGCACAGGCCGGTGGCGACGACCCGCACCAACACCTCGTCGCCGCGCGGCGCGCGGATCCGCGCCGGTTCGATCGAGAAAGGCGCGCCGGCGGCGCGGGCAACGGCCGCGGTGACGGCGCGCGTATCGTTTTCGGTGTACATGGTCGGTCTCCTCGTCAAAGCGGGTACAGCGGCGCGTCGCCCTTGATCGTCAGCCATTGCCACTGCGTGAATTCTTCCCAGTTTGCCGCACCGCCGATGCTCGAGCCGTTGCCCGATGCGCCGACGCCGCCGAACGGGTTGATCACTTCATCGTTGACCGTCTGGTCGTTGATGTGCAGCAGCCCCGTGTTCAGGCGTTCGCCGATTCTCAGCGCGCGGCCGACGTCGGCGGACAGGATCGCCATCGACAGCCCGTATTCGGTCCGGTTCGCGAGCGCGATCGCGTCTTCGTCGGTATCGAACGGCACGACGATCGCGACCGGCCCGAAAAGCTCCTCGTCGAACGCCGGATTGCCGGGTGCGACGCCGCTCAGCACGGTCGGCTCGAAGAACAGGTCGCGATGCGTGCCGCCCGTCTCGATGCGTGCGCCCGCGCGGCGCGCGGCGTCGACCACGCTCGCCGCATGGTCGCGTTGCGCGGCGTTGATCAGCGGGCCGAGGCCGACGTCCTCGGTCGCGGGATTACCGACGCGCAGGCTTCGCGCCTTCTCGACGAGCTTCGCGACGAAGCGGTCGTGGATCGCGCGCTGCACGAGCACGCGGCCGGTCGCCATGCAGATCTGGCCTTGATGCAGATATGCGCCCCACGCGGTGTTCGCGACGGCGCGGTCGAGGTCGGCATCGTCGAGCACGATCAGCGAGTTCTTGCCGCCGAGTTCGAGCGATACCTTTTTCAGATGGCGGCCCGCCGCTTCGCCGACCTTGCGTCCGGCCGCGGTGGAGCCGGTGAACTGGATCATCGCGACGTGCGGATCGGCGACGAGCGCCGCGCCGGCCGCACCGTCGCCGGGCAGCATGTGCAGTACGCCCTCGGGCAGGCCGGCCAGCTCGAACACGCGGGCGATCGCGACGCCGCCGCACACGGCGGTGCGCGGATCGGGCTTCAGCACGACCGCGTTGCCGAGCGCGAGCGCCGGGGCGACGGCGCGCATCGCCAGGTACAGCGGGAAGTTGAATGGCGAGATCACGCCGACGACGCCGCGCGGACGGCGGCGCGCGAGCGACAGCCGGCCGGCTGTCGACGGCAGCACTTCGCCGGCCGCGCGTGAAGGCAGGCCGGCCGCTTCATGCAGCGCCTTGATCGTGACGGCGGTTTCGAAGGACGCCTTTGCACGGGTTGAGCCGCTTTCGCGGACAAGCCAGTCGACGATCGCGTCGAAATGCGTTTCGGCGACGGCTGCCGCGCGGCGCAGCACCGCCGCGCGCTCGTCGTACGGCAGGGCGAACCATGCGGGCTGGGTGCGGCGGGCGGTGGCTGATGCTTCGGCGATGGCTGCGGCGTCGGCAAGGCCGATGCGGCCGAGGGTGGTGCCGGTCGCCGGCTCGATGACGTCGGCCGTGTGCGGGCTTGTGTGCCAGCGGCCGGTGAAGGTCTTGCCGCGCCAGATGTCGGTGTCGAACAGTGCCGTGTTGCTGCTATCCATTTGCGCTCCTGGGGAAATTCGGATCGACCGGGAGGGCGTTGGGCAGCCCGACCGGCATGCGCGCGAAGGTAGACGGGGCGGGGGAGCGCGGCTATCCGGGTTTTTTCCCACCCGCGGGCGGCGCGTGGATTCGGCGGCGTTTGCGGTTCTGTGTGCGGAAACTGAACAGTTGCTGATGCAGCATCATCTGCGCTTCACTGACACCGCGCAGCACACAAAGCGATTCTAAGACCTGCATTCACCCGTTTGGCCGTTATCGACCCGGAGCGGCCCTTCAGATTTATCCAAAGCGGCCAATCGTTGCGACCTGCGGCGGGATTTTATAGCCACGCTCGATGAGTATCTTGGCCTAGGCGCGACTGCGGAATCATCCCCGATTAAATCGCTTCTCCCGCAGCGTGCCGTTGGAACCTTCAACGGAGTCGTTCTGCCAAGGGCGGCAAGAACGGACACAGCGTGTACGATCTGGTCTTCAAGAAAATCATCCAAGGAGAGAGGAATGAATCCGGAACAGGCCCGAGCCGAAGAAACCCAGGCGATGGAGCGCATGGTGGCCGCCACGCTGCGCGTGCAGAGTACGTTCGCTTCGATGCAGAAGCAATTTCCGCCGCAAGGCAGTGGCGAGCCTTCGCCGTTCGCGCTGCAAACCTTTGATGCCGCCCTGCAGGAACTTGAAGACGCACAGGCCGCGTTCGATGCGCTGCTAAACGATCTGATCGACGGTAACCGCTAAAGGCTACGCCCTTATCCGCACCGATTGTCGACGATCTAAAAAGCTGTGTCGAACGGCCGTTCGTGGCCGCAGGCGCCCCCTGGTCACGCCGCTACACCCCAAAAAACGCCAGCCCCGCCAGCACGACCCCAATCGCGGCAGCCCCCATCGACAAGCGTTGCATCCATTTCCGCCGCGTGAGAATGGTGATCGCGGCAAGCGCGATCGAGATCTGGATGATGGTCGTGGCCTGCGCCCAACGGTGGTGCCGGTGTAGCCGTTCCTCGCTTGCGGCGTTGCTCTTCACGACTTCTTGCTCAAGCGCTTCGGCGTGAGCGCGGATCGGCTCCTTCTCTTCGCGATACCGCGCCGCGTCTGCTTCGAAACGCTTTCGTTGCGGCGACGCTTCCTGGCTCAAGGCCGCACCGAGCTCGGCGAGATTCTGCTTTTCGCCCTTTGCCTGGTAATAGGCCCACAGGTTGGCCGCCTCGGTTTTCTGGATCGCGGCCTCGTTCTTGTGCAGCAGCGCAAAATTCTCGTCCGCACCGCTCTGGTATGCGGAAATCGCGCCGATGCAGGCGAGGATTGCCGTCATCACCGCGATGCGCGCCGCTCCGTGGTCTTCTCCATGCGCCGCAGGGTGCTCGA
Source organism: Burkholderia sp. SR8 (assembly GCF_052851275.1). Lineage (NCBI taxonomy): Bacteria > Pseudomonadati > Pseudomonadota > Betaproteobacteria > Burkholderiales > Burkholderiaceae > Burkholderia > Burkholderia sp. SR8. Next base: position 155,690 of record NZ_JAULUC010000013.1, on the reverse strand, counting down.
CTGCATGATCGTGCGGGCCGTGAACTTCGAAATCTTCTGGCATGGCAGGAAGGTTCGCGTGAGTTGAAGGGCTGATACGCGCTGCTCACGCCTGTGAGGGGCGGGCAGCCAAATGGGTCGCACCGTTGCCGGGTCGCAGGTCGGCTGGGCCAGTCCGTTCGTTGCGCGCCCCATCGTCGGATTGTGGACGAGTCCGGCACCGAGTGCCAACGGCCGAATGTGGCCGCGTTCCCCTTCGTTTTCCCCTCAGGAAAACCCTGATTCCCGTCGACAGACCACCGGACTCGAGCCGATTTCCCGTCGCCGCAGGCAGCGGCATCGCACCGGCATCCAGGCCATACCTCAAACACCCGCAACCCCACTCCATCAAGCCTCTCAGCGCGCATACCTAGCCAAAAAAGGTATGGCGCACCGCAATATTTCGCGTTGTAAACCCGATTTCAATACCTGCCAGGTATCAAAAAACGAGACCAAAAGTATTGGACGCCCCATTTCGCCGCCGCGTATAAATCCGTCCCATGAACTCCCCACACGCAGCGTGCCCCATGTCCCCAGTCACCATCGAACGCATTGAAACCCGCCTCGTCGACCTGCCGACGATCCGTCCGCACAAGCTGTCGGTCGCCACGATGCATGGCCAGACGCTGATGCTGGTGAAAGTGACCTGCAGCGACGGCGTGACGGGCATCGGCGAAGGCACGACGATCGCCGGGATGGCGTACGGCCCGGAAAGCCCCGAAGCGATGAAGCTTGCGATCGACGCATACCTCGCACCGGCGATCATCGGCCACGACGCCACGCGCATCCAGACGCTGATGGCATTCCTCGGCAAGCTCGCGAAGGTCAACCACTTCGCGAAGAGCGCGCTCGAAACCGCACTGCTCGACGCGCACGGCAAGCGTCTCGGCGTGCCGGTCAGCGAACTGCTCGGCGGCCGCCGCCGCGATCGTCTGCCGGTTGCATGGACGCTCGCATCGGGCAACACGGCGACCGATATCGCGGAAGCCGAACGGATGCTCGAGCTGCGCCGCCACAACGTGTTCAAGCTGAAGATCGGCGCGAAGGCGCTCGACGCGGACATCCGGCACGTGGCCGAGATCAAGCGGGCAGTCGGCGACCGCGCATCGGTGCGTGTCGACGTGAACATGGCCTGGAGCGAAACGCAGGCCGCGCGCGCGATTCCGGCGCTCGCCGATGCCGGTTGCGAACTGGTCGAGCAGCCGGTGGCGTCCGCCGCCGCGCTTGCGCGGCTGATGCGCCGCTTCCCGGTCGCGCTGATGGCCGATGAAATCCTGCAGGGCCCCGACAGCGCGTTCGAGATCGCGAAACATCACGGCGCGGACGTGTTCGCGATCAAGATCGAGCAGAGCGGTGGCCTCTTTGCCGCGCAGCGCGTCGCGGCGATCGCGGATACGGCCGGCATCGAGCTGTACGGCGGCACGATGCTCGAAGGCGCATTCAGCACCGTCGCCTCCGCGCACCTGTTCGCGAGCTTCGCGAACCTGCAGTGGGGCACCGAACTGTTCGGACCGCTACTGATCACCGAAGAGATCCTCGCGACCCCGCTCGACTACAGCGATTTCGAACTGACCGTGCCGAGCGGACCAGGCCTCGGCATCGAACTCGACGAAGCGAAGGTCGCACGCTTTACCCGCGACGGGCTGACGAAAGTTTCCCGCCAACCCGCGTAACCCGACACCGTATCAGGACATCACGATGCTTTTCCACGTACGCATGGACGTCAATATCCCGGCCGATCTGCCGGCTGCGGTGGCCGACGAAATCAAGGCCCGCGAGAAGGCGTATTCGCAGGAGCTGCAGCGCAGCGGCAAGTGGCGCCACATCTGGCGCATCGCCGGCGAATACGCGAACTACAGCGTGTTCGACGTGTCGGGCAACGCCGAGCTGCACGAGATCCTGACCGGCCTGCCGCTGTTCCCGTACATGAAGATTTCGGTGACGCCGTTGTGTCGCCACCCGTCGTCGATACGCGACGACGACGTTTGAGCCACGGCGTCGCCGCTGCGCCGGCAGCGAGCACCCCGGGTCACCATTCCCCCAATACACGTGGAGACACCATCATGAGCGTCAAAGTTTTCGAAACGAAGGAAGTGCAGGATCTGCTGAAGGCCGCGTCGAACGCAGGCGCGAACGGCGCGAAGGGCGACGCCCGCACGCAGCAGATCGTGCTGCGGCTGCTCGGCGACCTCTTCAAGGCGATCGACGATCTCGACATCACGCCCGACGAAGTGTGGGCCGGCGTGAACTACCTGAACAAGCTCGGCCAGGACGGCGAAGCCGCGCTGCTCGCGGCGGGCCTCGGCCTCGAAAAGTATCTCGACATCCGGATGGACGCCGCGGACGAGGCGCTCGGCCTCGACGGCGGCACGCCGCGCACGATCGAAGGTCCGCTGTACGTCGCTGGCGCGCCGGTGCGCGACGGCGTCGCGAAGATCGACCTCGACGCGGACGAAGGCGCCGGCCCGCTGGTGATCCACGGCACGGTCAAGGATCTCGACGGCAAGCCGGTGGCCGGCGCGCTGGTCGAATGCTGGCACGCGAATTCGCATGGCTTCTATTCGCACTTCGACCCGACCGGCAAGCAAAGCGACTTCAACCTGCGCGGCGCGGTGAAGACGGACGCGGACGGCAAATACGAATTCCGCACGCTGATGCCGGTCGGTTACGGCTGCCCGCCGCAGGGCGCGACGCAGCAGCTGCTCGACCGCCTCGGCCGCCACGGCAACCGTCCGGCGCACGTGCACTTCTTCGTGACGAGCGACGACCATCGCAAGCTGACGACGCAGTTCAACATCGACGGCGACCCGCTGATCTGGGATGACTTCGCATACGCGACGCGCGAAGAGCTGATCCCGCCCGTGACCGAAAAGACCGGCGGTACCGCGCTCGGGATGAAGGCCGACGCATATCAGGACATCGAGTTCGACTTCGTGCTGACCCCGCGCGTCGCGGGCAAGGACAACCAGATCGTCGAACGCCTGCGCGCTTCCGCCACGGCATAACCCGCCCGACGGCGCGGCGGCGCGCGTGCGCTGCTGCTGCCGGCCGGTCCCCTGGATTCAATCGATACAGATGCGAGCGTGCTTGCAGGACGCGTCACGCGCGCAGGAGGAACCACCATGTCCACCACGATCGACCCGACCACCGAACTGGACGACCTGCTCGCGACCGCCGTGCAGGACGACAAGGAGGCCGGCATCTTCCGCTGCCGCCGCGACATCTTCACGAACGAGGCACTGTACGAGCTCGAGATGAAGCATATCTTCGAGCGCAACTGGGTGTATCTCGCGCACGAGAGCCAGATCCCGAACAACAACGATTACTACACGACGTGGATCGGCCGCCAGCCGGTCGTCATCACGCGCGACAAGACCGGCGAGCTGCACGCGGTGATCAATGCCTGTGCGCACAAGGGCGCGATGCTGTGCCGCCGCAAGCACGGCAACAAGGGCAGCTTCACGTGCCCGTTCCACGGCTGGACCTTCTCGAACACCGGCAAGCTGCTGAAGGTGAAGGACGAGAAGACGACCGAGTATCCGGTGCAGTTCAACACGCACGGCTCGCACGACCTGAAGAAGGTCGCGCGCTTCCAGAACTATCGCGGCTTCCTGTTCGGCAGCCTGAGCGACGACGTGCTGCCGCTCGAGGACTACCTCGGCGAGGCGCGCGTGATCATCGACCAGATCGTCGACCAGGCGCCGGACGGTCTCGAAGTGCTGCGCGGCAACTCGTCCTACATCTACGAAGGCAACTGGAAGATGCAGATGGAGAACGGTTGCGACGGCTATCACGTGAGCACCGTGCACTGGAACTACGCGGCGACGATGGGCCGTCGCAAGGAAGACGGCACCAAGGCCGTCGACGCGAACAGCTGGAGCAAGTCGGTCGCCGGCGTGTACGGCTTCGACAACGGCCATATCCTGCTGTGGACCAAGACGATGAACCCGGAAGTGCGGCCCGTGTACCAGCATCGCGACGAGATCAAGGCGCGCGTGGGTGACGTGCAGGCCGACTTCATCGTGAACCAGACGCGCAACCTGTGCGTGTACCCGAACGTGTTCCTGATGGACCAGTTCAGCACGCAGATCCGCGTGGTGCGCCCGCTCGCGGTCGACAGGACCGAAGTCAGCATCTTCTGCTTCGCGCCGAAGGGCGAGAGCGATGCCGACCGCACGACGCGCATTCGCCAGTACGAGGATTTCTTCAACGTGACGGGGATGGGCACGGCCGACGACCTCGAAGAGTTCCGCGCGTGCCAGGCCGGCTACGCGGGCATCACGGCGATGTGGAACGACCTGTCGCGCGGCGCGCCGCTGTGGATCGACGGGCCGGACGAGAACGCGAAGAAGATGGGGCTGAACCCGCGCATTTCGGGCGAGCGCAGCGAGGACGAAGGGCTGTTCGTGTGCCAGCACGAACACTGGGTGCACGTGATGCGCGATGCACTGAAGAAGGAACGCGGGGAGGTGGAGGCATGAGCATCGATTACCGGACCATCTGCGCGACGCTGTACCGCGAAGCGCGCCTGCTCGACGATCGCGAGTGGGACGAGTGGCTGACCTGCTACACCGAGGACGTCACGTACTGGATGCCCGCGTGGGACGACGACGACCGGCCGACCGACGATCCGCACAGCCAGATCTCGCTGATGTATTACGCGGATCGCGGCGGGCTCGAGGATCGCGTGTTCCGGATCAAGACCGAGCGCAGCGGCGCGTCGACGCCCGAGCCGCGCACGAGCCACAACGTGACGAACGTCGAGGTGCTGGCCGAACGCGACGGCGAGGTGGACGTGCGCTACAACTTCAACACGCTGAACCACCGCTACCGCGTGACCGATCACTACTTCGGCACGATGTTCGTCACGCTGCGCCAGGTGGGCGACGCGCTGCTGATCTCGAACAAGAAGATCGTGCTGAAGAACGACTACATCCGGCAGGTGCTCGACGTGTACCACGTCTGACGCCGATTGTTTCGACACGTAATACAGGGAGACGAGGTCATGTCCACCTACAAGATTGCACTGAACTTCGAGGACGGGGTCACCCGCTTCATCGACTGCAAGGCCGGCGAGAAGGTGCTGGATGCCGCGTTCCGCGCAAAGATCAACCTGCCGATGGACTGCTCCGACGGCGTGTGCGGCACCTGCAAGTGCCGCGCCGAAAGCGGCAGCTACGACCTCGGCGACGACTACATCGACGATGCGCTCACCGAGGACGAGAAGGACGGCGGCCTCGTGCTGACGTGCCAGATGGTGCCGCAAAGCGATTGCGTGATCGCGGTGCCGACGTCGTCGGTCGCGTGCAAGACCGGTCACAGCGCGTTCGCCGCGACCGTGACGAAAGTCGAGCAGCACAACGATGCGGCGATCGTGCTCGAGCTCGACGTCGATGCGGCCGCACCGGCGTTCCTGCCGGGCCAGTACGTGAACATCCGCGTGCCGGGCAGCGGCCAGCACCGCTCGTATTCGTTCTCGTCCGCGCCGGGCGACACGAAGGTCGGGTTCCTGATCAAGAAGATTCCGGGCGGCGTGATGAGCACGTGGCTCGAATCGGCGAAGCCCGGCGACACGCTCGAACTGAACGGGCCGCTCGGCAGCTTCTACCTGCGCGACGTCGAGCGGCCGCTGCTGTTCCTCGCGGGCGGCACGGGCCTCGCACCGTTCCTGTCGATGCTCGAAGTGCTCGCGCGCAGCGGGTCGCAGCAGAAGGTGCACCTGATCTACGGCGTCACGCGCGATCTCGACCTCGTGCTGGTCGACGCGATCGAAGCGTATGCGGCGAAGTTGCCGAACTTCAGCTTCGCGACGGTCGTGGCGGATGCGGCATCGAGCCACGCGCGCAAGGGCTGGGTCACGCAGCACATTCCGGCCGACGCGCTGAACGACGGCGACGTGGACGTCTATCTGTGCGGGCCGCCGCCGATGGTCGATGCGGTGCGCCAGTATTTCGACGACGAGGGCGTGAAGCCCAACAGCTTCCACTACGAGAAGTTCACGCCGAACGTGACGGCAAAGGCGGCATGATCATGCAGCGATTCTCCGGAAAGGTCGTCGTCGTCACCGGCGCGGCGCAGGGCATCGGCCGCGGCGTCGCGCTGCGCGCGGCGGCCGAGGGCGGCAAGGTACTGTTCGTCGATCGCGCGGATTTCGTCGCCGAGGTGGCGGCCGAAGCGCCGGGCGGCAACACGGCCGGCTTCGTCGCCGATCTCGAGACCTACGACGGCGCGCATGCGGCGATGGCGTGTGCGGTCGCGACGTTCGGCCGGATCGACGTGCTGATCAACGGCGTCGGCGGCGCGATCCGGATGCGGCCGTTCGCCGAGTTCGAGCCCGCGCAGATCGACGCCGAAATCCGCCGCTCGCTGATGCCGACGCTCTACAGCTGTCACGCGGTGCTGCCGCACATGCTGGCAGGAGGCGGCGGCACGATCGTCAACGTGTCGTCGAACGCGACGCGCGGAATTCGCCGCGTGCCGTACTCGGCGGCGAAGGGCGGCGTCAATGCGCTGACGGCGGCGCTCGCGATGGAATACGCGGAGCACGACATCCGCGTGGTCGCGACCGCACCCGGCGGCACCACGGCGCCGCCGCGCCGCGTACCGCGCAACGCTGCCGGCGACAACGCGCAGGAACAGGCGTGGATGGCCGAAGCGGTGCGGCAGGTGACCGATTCGACGTTCTTCAAGCGCTACGGCACGCTCGACGAACAGATCGCGCCGATCCTGTTCCTGGCGTCCGATGACGCGAGCTACATCACCGGCACGGTGCTGCCGGTCGCCGGCGGCGATACGGGTTGAGCGGCCTGCGTGTCGCGCTGCAAGCTTCTTCCGACATGCGCGCGTCGCAACGCGGCGCGCGTCCGACGATCATCGAACGATAACCGGCCGGTGCAATCAGCCCGGCCACGGAGACACTCATGCGCAAACGCGAAGCGATCATTCCGCCTGGAATGGAAGCCGTGTACGAAAAAATCGGCTATGCACCGGCGATCAAGGCCGGCGATACCGTGTACGTGTCCGGCCAGATCGGCCGCGACGCCGCGATGCAACTGGTCGAGGGCCGCGAAGCGCAGATCGTGCAGGCGTTCGAGAACCTGAAGCGCGTGCTCGAAGCCGGTGGCGCGTCGCTCGACGACGTGGTCGACCTGACGACGTTCCATACCGACATGCGCGATCTGCCGCTGTTCATGCAGGTGCGCGACCGCTATTTCCATGCGCATCCGCGGCCGGCCTGGACCGCGGTGGGCGCACACATGCTCGGCGGCTCGCCGGGCTACATCGTCGAAATCAAGGCGGTGGCGGTGCTCGCGGACTGACGCGGCACGTGGACATCGTGCGACGTGGTGTGTCGTATGGCGAGCGATGCACTGCACCAGAGCGGGGCGGAATGCCGATGCATACCTCCAGATATCAACTGATACCCATTCGGTGTTGGACGCGAGTTATGGCGGCCGATGGTATCGGCACAAACAGGTTGCAGCCGCGACGAATGTAACCAGGCAACAAGGAGACATCCCCCGATCACATTTCTCGTCGGCCGGAATGCCGCGCATCGCACGGCGCGCTTGACGTCCGGCCCGGTCGTGCCTTTCAAAAAATACCGATCCGGTCTGCGTTCATCGATTAGTGATACGTAGCAATCTGGATCGCTTCCCTAAAAATTTGGAGACAGCATGAGATTTCAGCATCTCGTCGGCGGAGCGTTGCTCGGATTCGCGACGACCGGTTTCGCACAAGGCAGCGTGACGTTGTATGGCGTTATCGATACGGGCGTCGAATACGTGTCGCACGCGAACGCGCAGGGCAACAGGATCGTGCGGATGCCGTCGATCACCGGCGAGCTGCCGTCGCGCTGGGGGCTGCGCGGCGCCGAGGATCTCGGCGGCGGCTACAAGGCCGTGTTCGCGCTAGAAAGCGGATTCAACGTCGGCAACGGCACGATGGGGCAGGGCAGCCGTCTGTTCGGCAGGCAGAGCTGGGTCGGGATCGAAAGCCCGTACGGCACGCTGTCGTTCGGCCGGCAGTACACGATGACGTACTACGCGGTGCTCGACGCGGATCTGCTCGGCCCGAACATCTACGGGCTGCCGTCGCTCGACGCGTACATTCCGAACGGCCGCGCGGACAACGCGGTCGCATGGCGCGGCAAGTTCGGCGGCTTCACGGCCGGCGCGATGTATTCATTCGGCCGCGATTCGGCCGGCACCGGCAACTCGCCGGGGCAAGGCACCTGCGCGGGCCCGACGCCCGGCGAGACGACCGTGTGCCGGCTGTGGTCCGCGATGCTCAAGTACGACTCGACCGCGTTCGGGCTGGCCGCATCGTACGAGGAGCAGCGCGGCGGCAGCGCGACCGCGGCCGCGAACTTCTTCGACGGCGTGAAGCCGGTGCCGCTCACCTCGAACGGCGACCGCGACGACCGCGCACAGGTCAACGGCTACGTGAACGCCTTCGGCATGAAGTTCGGCGGCGGCTGGATCGGCCGCTGGGCCGACGCGGGCGCATCGGGCGGCCCGAACCTGCACTCGAACATCTATTACCTCACCGCGAACTACTACGTGAGCCCGGCGTTCATCGTCGATGGCGGCGTCTATCACGTGAACGTGTCCGGCCAGGATGCGCGTGCGACGCTCGGCGTGCTGCGCGGTACGTACCTGCTGTCGAAGCAGACGGCCGTGTATCTGCAGAGCGCGTATCTCGCGAATAGCGCGCATGCGGCGTTTACGGTCAGCGCCGGCGGTGGCGGCACGACGCCCGCGCCCGGGCAGAACCAGATCGGCGTGATGGCCGGGATCCGGCACATGTTCTGAGCATGCGGTGGCGGACGGCGTCGCCGCCGTCGCCCGCATCGTTCATTGCGGATGACAGCCGTCGACCGCGTTTGCCGCGCGCTTCATCGCGACGACGTCGTCGTGACGGGGATCGGCACCGAGCCTCGCGAACTGCTCCGGCATCCGGTCGCGCTTGCGAGCCGGTGTCCGAACATCGGGTGCGATGGCAGCGTGTGTCGCCCGGGCCTCTTCGCGGGTCGCGATGTCGCGCTCGCGCACCGGTACGAGCGCCGGCCGGTCCTTGGGCTCGTCGATCCGGCAGGGCCACGACGATGTTGCCGATGCAAGCATGTCCGGACGACACCGGGCACGCATTCCGTCGACCGGCGCGGGGGCGTGCACGGGTGACATGCAGTGCGCGCGCTACGCCGCTATCGATGAATCGCCGCCCGCAACCGCCTCACGTCCTGCTCGGACACCGGCGCGGCGCGATTCCCCCACGCGCCGCGCACGTAGCTGACAACCGCGGCGATTTCGCTGCTCGTCAGCGCGCCGCGCATCGCCGGCATCCGCTGCACGGGGCCGTGCGTACCCGGCGCGGGCCGCGCACCTTCGACGACGATCCGGATCGCGCTCGTCGGGTCCGCGGCGAGCACGGCCGAATTCCCGGCGAGCGCCGGCCCGTGATCGCGCACGCCCGCACCGTCCGCGCCGTGACATCGTGCGCAGAACCCCGCATACACGCCTGCCCCCGGCGCCTGCTGACCGCCTTCCGGGCGCGGGCCGGCCGGCGTCAGCCGCGCTACGCCGACGCCGAGCGGATTCGTCGCGGCAGTCGGTTGCGCGCGCAACGATTTGAGGTAGACGGCGATCGCGTGTCGGTCGGTATCGGTGAGCAATGCGGTGCTCTCGCCGACGACCGGTCCCATCGCGCCGAACACGGCGCCGCGCGCCGCATGGCCGCTGCGCAGGAAAGTGGCGACGTCGTCGACGCTCCAGCGGCCGAGGCCGTCCGCCTGTGCGCCGGTCAGGTTCGGCGCGAACCAGTGATCGTTGATGCCGCCGGTCAGGAACGCCGGGCTGTGCTCGTCGTAGCCGCGCTCGTTGTACGCCGGCCCGCGCGGCGTATGGCACGCGCCGCAGTGGCCGAGCCCCTGCACGAGATACGCGCCGCGATTCCATTCCGACGATTGCGACGGCTGCGGCACGAAGCGGTCGTGGTTCGCGAACGCGAGATTCCATAGCGTGAGCGCCCAGCGCTGGTTGAACGGAAACGGCAGCGCCGTGCGCTTCGCGGCGTTCGCGGACGGCGCGACGCCGCGCATGAAGTACGCATAGAGCGCGCGCACGTCGTCGTCGGTCATGCGCGCGAACGACGGATACGGCATTGCCGGATACAGCCGGCTGCCGTCCGCGCGCACGCCGCGCCGCAATGCATCGTCGAATTCGCGCAGCGTGTAGTTGCCGATGCCGTGCGTCGGGTCCGGCGTGATGTTCGGCGCATAGATCGGCCCGAACGGCGAATTCACCGGCTGGCCGCCCGCGTACGGCGTGTGATCGGCCGCGTCGTGGCACGCCGCGCAATCGCCGGCGAGCGCGAGGTAGCGGCCGCGCGCGATCGTCGCGGCGTCGGCGCTCGCGGCCGCAGCGGCCACGACGGGGCGCCGGGCGGCAGCGGCTGACGACGCGTTCGGTGGCGCGGTGGCCCCCGACGATGGCGACGCCGCGGCAGGCGACGCGGCCAGCCGCGGATCGCCGTTCACGCGGGCCGACATCGACGCACCGGCATCGGCCGCCGACGCGCGGATCCGCACGAACCGCCAGCCCGACGCGGGCTCGGGCGCTTCCGCCTGCGACGCGGCGTCCGCCGTATCGCCGGCAGATACGGCACGATCGTCCTCATGCACGTCGCAAGCGGCGAGCGCGGCGAGGAGCGCGAGCGCGAACGCGACGCCCGCGCGGCGGCGCATATTGAAGATCGTACCGGACCCGATCATCGCCATGGACTGCACGGCCCCACGAAAGCGGTGACGATCCCCGTGAACACGAGGCCGATCACGAAGCCGAGCGCGGCGAGCATCCCGCAGCGCGCGAGGAATCGCGTGCTGTCGTCGCGCGTCGCGGCCTGCACGTTCGCGTCGTGCCTGCGTTGCCACGTGCGCGCGAGCCACGCGGCGAACACGGCCGCCAGCGCGAACGTGCATGCGGCAATCAGCGCCAGCCACACGCCGACGTGCGCCCAGCGCGGCGCGGCCTGCGCGACGCCGAGCGGATAGCATGCGGTCGACGCGAGCGTCTCGGACGCGAGCATCTGCGCGAACCACAGCGCCGGCGCGCCGACCAGGCCGGCCGCGATCGCGAGCAACGGGGTCCACGCGCGTCGTGTGCCGTTCATCCCGGTCTCCTGAGCCAGTACGGCGACACGTACAGCGCGGTGAAGATGAACAGCCACACGATGTCGACGAAGTGCCAGTAGAGCCCGCCGACGGTGAGCGCGACGCGCCGCTCGCGGCCGAAGAAGCCGGCGGCGGTCCAGCCGGCGAGCAGCGCGAGGATCACGAGGCCGGCCACGACGTGCGCGAGGTGGAAGCCGGTGATCGTGAAGTACAGGCTGCCGTACAGGTGCGCGGTCGGCCCGTACGGATGATCGCGCCACTCGTGCAGCTGCACGAGCGCGAACGCGATGCCGAGCACCAGCGCGACGACGAGCGCGGCCACCGCGTGCGGCCGCCTGCCCGCGCGCACCGCGCGCTCGGCCAGCCACACGAACACGCTGCTCGACAGCAGCACGGCCGTGTTGCCCGCCGCGAGGCCGATCTTCGGCATGCCTTCGGGCGGCCACGGCGCGGCCGATTGCGACTGCAGGTAGAAGTAGCAGAACAGCAGGTAGCCGAACAGCCCGGCCTCGGTAGCGATCAGCGTCAGCACGCCCCACCATCCGCCCGCGCGCTCGCCGCAACTGCCGACCGGCAACGGCTCGACGCATGCGGCCGGCGCGGCGGCGGGCACCGCCTCCGATGGCGGTTCGTCAGGATGCGGCCCGGCAGCGGCCGACGGCGCCTGGGTGGCGTCGCGGCCCGGCAGCCGCGCACGCTGCCCGAGCGGGCGGCGCGGCCACAGCCACGCGACGGTCGCGATCGCGCAGCCGGCCGTTGCCGCGCAGACGAGCGTCGGCGAGCGCGCGAGCATCGCCGCGAACAGGGCGGTCGCGAGCAGCGCGAGCACGAACGGCACGCAGCTGTCTTCGGGCATCTTCAGGATCGCGCTCGGCTGCGCCGCGAGCGGCGTGACCGCGAGTGCCTCGCGCCCGTCCGCGAGCCGGTAACCGACCCGCAGGCTGGTGCGTTTCGGATCGTCGCGCGTTTCCCACAGCGGGTGCCGCGACGCGATCAGCGGCAGCACCGCGAAGTTGTACACGGGCGTCGGCGACGCGACCGACCATTCGAGCCCGGGCGCGCCCCACGGATTCTCGCCGGCGCGCGCACCGCGCCGCGCGCTGACGAGCGCGTTGACGACGAACATCACGATGCCGATCCCGAAGACGAACGAACCGACCGTGGTCAGCAGGTTCGATGTGTCCCAGCCCATCCCGGACGGATAGGTATAGATGCGGCGCGGCATTCCGAGCAGCCCGGAGATGTGCATCGGGAAGAAGCCGACGTTGAAGCCGATGAGCACGACCCAGAACGTCAGTTTTCCGAACCGCTCGTTCATCATTCGCCCGGTGAACTTCGGGAACCAGTACGTGATGCCGCCGAGCACCGGGAATACGTTGATGCCGAGCAGCACGTAATGCAGGTGCGCGACGACGAAGTACGTGTCGGTCAACTGCCAGTCGAGCGGCACCGCGGCGGTCATCACGCCCGACACGCCGCCGATCACGAACATCAGCACGAAGCCCGCGAAATACAGGAACGGCGTGCGGAATACCGGGCGGCCGGTCCAGATCGTCGCGAGCCATGCGAACACCGCGACCGCGCTCGGGATCGAGATCAGCATGCTGGCCGCGCCGAAGAACGCGAGCGCGAGCGGCGCGATGCCGGTCGCGAACATGTGGTGAACCCACACTTCGAAGCCGATCAGCATCGTCGCGACCGTCGACACCGCGACGGCCTCGTATGCGACGAGCGGTCGCCGGCAGAAGGTGGGCAGCGCGTCCGACACGATCCCCATCGCCGGCAGCACGACCACGTACACCCACGGATGCGCGAACATCCAGAACAGGTGCTGCCACAACAGTGGCCGGCCGTCGTTCGCGACGTCGAAGAAGTGCGTGCCGGCATTGCGGTCGAGCCACAGCAGCAGAAAGGCGAGGCTGACCGACGGGACCGCCAGCAGGTTCGCGACCGACGCGGTCAGCGTGCCCCACACGATGATCGGCAGCCGGTCGATCGACATCCCGTGCGCGCGCATGCGCAGCAGCGTGACGACGAAGTTCGCGGCGCCGCCGGTCGTCGAGATGCCGAGCAGGATCATCCCGAGCGCATAGATGTCGATGTTTGCGCCCGCGCTGTAGTCGAGCGACGTGAGCGGCACGTAGTTGAACCAGCCGCCGTCGGGCACCGCGCCGAGCGGAAAGCTCGCATACAGGAACAGCCCGGCGAACAGGAACGCCCAGTACGAGAACGCGTTCAGGCGCGGGAACGCCATGTCGCGCGAGCCGAGCATCAGCGGCCACAGATAGTTCGCGAAGCCGGACAGCACCGGCAGCGCGTACAGGAAAATCATCGTGACGCCGTGCATCGTGAACAGCGAATCGTATTGCGCGGGCGTGAGCACCGTCGCGTTCGGCCGCGCGAGCTGGATGCGCATCACGAGCGCCTCGACGCCGCCGAGCAGCAGGAACGCGAACGCGGTGACGATGTAGCGCAGCCCGATGCGCTTGTGATCGACGGTGCCGAGCCAGCCGCGCCAGCCCGGCGCCGATTCCCACAGCTCGGCCAGTTCGCGTTCGTGCGCGGAACCCGGCGGCGCCTCGCCGAGATCGGGCACGCGGCTGAGCGGCGTGGGCGTGTCGCGGGCAACGGCCATCGTCATCCTCCGTTCAGTGCAGCGTGGCGAGATACGCGGCGAGATCGTCGGCGTCGCGCGGGGCGAGCGCGAACGACGGCATCAGCGTCAGCGGCTTGATCTGCTGCGCATGCGCGATCCAGCGCCGCAAGTTGTCCGGCGTGTTGTCGAGCGTGCCGGCCGCGAGCAGCCGGCGCGCACCGAGATGCGACAGGTCGGGGCCTGCGTCGCCGGCCGCGTCGGTGCCGCGCACCGCGTGGCAGCCCGCGCAGCGCGCGGCGAATACACGCCAGCCGCGCTGTTCGGCGCCGGCCGCCGGGACGGGCGCGGGCTGCCGCTGCGCGGCGAGCCACGCGCGGAACGCGTCCGGCGGTTCGGCGACGACTTCGAACGCCATGTGCGCATGCTGCGCGCCGCAGTATTGCGAGCACTGGCCGCGATAGACGCCGGGCCGGTCCGCCTGCAGCCACTGATGATTGGTCTGGCCGGGGATCGTCTGGGTCTTGCCGGCCAGCTGCGGCACCCAGAACGCGTGAATCACGTCGGCGCTCTTCAGGTCGATTGCGACCGGCTCGCCGACGGGGATGTGAATCTCGTTCGCGGTGACGAACGCGGCGCCGCCCGCGTCGTCCGGATAGCGGACCGACCACCACCAGTCGTGCGCGGTCACGACGATCGTCAGCGCGGGCGGGCTCGGCGGCGACGCGACCGTGCCGAGCACGCGCAGCATGTACACGAGCGCGCCGAACAGCAGCACGATCGAGATCGCGGTGCCGACCGCCACGATCGTCAGCCCGCTGCCGTGGCCGCCTGCCTGCGCGCGGCGGCGAAACAGGGCGATCAGCAGCAGCACGGCGATCGCGACGCACACGAACGTGCACAGTGCGAGCAGCGCCCAGCCGAGCACGAACACCGGCTGCGCGGCGGGGCCCGCCGCATGGGCGACGTACGCGAGCGGCAGCGGCCCGGCCGGCGCGGTCGATGCGTCGGACGCGGCGGCAGCGCGTGCGAGCGCCGGCGCGACGCTGCACGCGGCAGCGGCGTGGCGAACCATACGATGCGCTTTCAGGAACGGCGGGACGAGCAATACGACTCCTTGCCGGATTCGACGGCACGACGACAAGCCGTTCGCGGCGGAGCAAGTTCCATGCGTGCGCGGCGCGCGCGCATGCGGCGCCGGCGCTGCATGCGCGATATCCGGCGCGTTACAGCGGCCTTGTAAATTTGGCGCCCGTTCACGCCGCGCGCGCGAATTGCGCGGTTCTCCCGTTGCGCGGTACGCCGCTTGCTAGGTCGATCGCGTTCCGGCACGCAGTTTCGGCCCTGTCCCGGCGGCGCACCGGCCCCTATCGAAAAACGGGAGGAATTCACCGTGAAGACCGTCGCGATTACCGGCGCGAGTGCCGGCGTCGGTCGCGCGACCGCCCATGCGTTCGCGCGCCTCGGCGCCAACGTCGCGCTACTCGCGCGCGATCCGCGTGCGCTTGACGACACTGCGAGCGAAGTGCGTGCTTATGGCGTCGAAGCGCTGCCGATCGCCGTGGACGTCAGCGATGCGGCCGCGCTCGATGCGGCCGCCGAGCGCATCGAGAACGAGCTCGGCCCGCTCGACGTGTGGGTCAACAACGCGATGGTGACGGTGTTCGCGCCGTTCGACGAGATTTCGCCGGAAGACTATGCGCGCGTGACCGACGTCACCTATCTGGGCTGCGTGAACGGCACGCGCTCGGCGCTCGCGCGGATGTCCGCGCGCAATCGCGGCACGATCGTGCAGGTCGGCTCCGCGCTCGCGTACCGCTCGATTCCGCTGCAGTCGCCGTACTGCGGCGCGAAGCATGCGATCCGCGGCTTCACCGACGCGCTGCGCTGCGAGCTGCTGCATGCGAACAGCCGCGTGCACGTGACCATGGTGCAGCTGCCCGCGATCGACACGCCGCAGTTCGACTGGGCCGAATCGAAGTTGCCGCACGAGCCGCGCCCGGTCGCACCCGTCTATGCGCCCGAAGTCGCGGCCGACGCGATCGTGGCGGCCGCGCGCCATCCGGGCCGCGAGCGCTGGGTCGGCTGGTCGTCGCTCGCCGCGATCGTCGCGAATGCGCTCGCGCCTGCGTGCTTCGACCGCTATCTCGCGCTGACGGCCGTGCGCGGCCAGCAGCGCGAGACGCTCGCCGTGCCGCGCGACTCGAACCTGTGGCATACGGTGCCGGGCCGTCATGCGACGCGCGGCGCGTTCGCTGCCGAAGCGCGCCGCACCGGCGCGGAGGCCGGCCTCGGCACGACGCGCGCGCTCGCGTACGGCGCAGTCTTCGCGATGCTCGCCGCCGCGTGGGTCGCCGCGCGCAAGATCGACCGGTGAGCGCGATGCGGATCGAGGACTACGCGCTGATCGGCGACGGCCGCAGTGCCGCACTCGTCGCGCTCGACGGCAGCATCGACTGGCTGTGCTGGCCGGACTTCGATTCGCCGCCATGCTTTGCGGCGCTCGTCGGCACGCCGGACAACGGCCGCTTCCGCATCGCGCCGCACGACCCGGATGCACGCGCGACGCGCCGCTATCTGCCGGGCACCGCGGTGCTCGAAACGCGCTTCGAAACCGCGTCGGGCTGCATCGCGATTACCGACTGGATGAGCTGGAACGCGCCCGATCCGTGCCTGATCCGCAGCGTGAGCGGCGAGCACGGGTCGGTCGACATCGACGTCGATCTGGGCGTGCGCTTCGACTACGGCAGCGCGTTGCCGTGGTGCCGCCGCTTCGGCCGGCGCTGGCGGATGATGACGGGCGGCGACGCGATGTGGCTCGACACCGACGCGACACTCGACGTGCAGAGCGACCGGCTCGTCGGCACGCTCAAGGTCGAGGCGGGCGCGCGCGTCGATTTCTGCATCAGCTACGCGCGCTCGTTCGACCGGGCGCCGGCCGTGCCCGACGCGTACGCGTCGCTGCGCGACACGCAGGCGTTCTGGCGCGTGTGGGCGGATTGCAACGCGGCCGAGGGCCCGTATCGCGACGCGATCGAGCGCGCGCTGATCACGGTGAAACTGGCGTCGAGCGTGCGCACCGGCGGCATCGTCGCCGCGCCGACGAGCTCGCTGCCCGAGCGCTTCGGCGGCAAGCGCAACTGGGATTACCGGTTCTGCTGGCTGCGCGACGCGAGCTTCACGTTGCGCGCGCTGGTGCGCTGCGGCTACCGCGACGAGGCAGCGCGCTGGCGCGACTGGCTGGTGCGCGCGATCGCCGATCATCCGTCGCAATTGCAGGTGCTGTATGCAGCCGACGGCGGCCGGCGCGCGGCGGAGTGGCACGCCGAGCACCTGGCCGGTTACGAAGGCGCGCAGCCGGTGCGCTTCGGCAACGCGGCGGCCGACCAGCTGCAGCTCGACGTGTACGGCGAAGTGCTCGGCGCGTTGTACCAGGCGCGCCGGCACGGATTGCCGCCCGACGACGACGCGTGGATGCTCGAACGCCGCCTGCTCGAACATCTGGCGACGATCTGGCGCGAGCCGGACGAAGGCATCTGGGAAGTGCGCAGCGGCCGGCACCAGTTCACGTCGTCGAAGGTGATGGTGTGGGCGGCCGTCGAAAGCGCGTACCGCTCCGCGAAAACGTTCGGCCATCACGCGCCGCTCGACGTGTGGCGCCGCTGGGCCGAGGCGGTGCGCGCCGATGTGCTGGCGCGCGGCTATCACGCGAAACTGGGGCGCTTCGTCGACCGCTACGACGGCGACGGGCTCGACGTGAGCCTGCTGCTGATTCCGCTGACGGGGATGCTCGATGCGGCCGATCCGCGCGTCGGCGCGACGGTCGCGGCGATCGAGCGCGAGCTGGTGGAGGACGGGCTGCCGTTCCGCTATCGGCCGCAGCGCTTCGCGGACGGCTGCGAGGGCGACGAGGGTGCGTTCGTCGCGGCCGGCTTCTGGCTCGCGCAGGTCTACCAGATGCAGGGCCGCGAAGACGACGCGCATGCGCAGTTCGAGCGGCTGCTGCGCCTGCGCAACGACGTCGGCCTGCTGGCGGAGGAATACGACGTACATGCGCAGCGCATGTGCGGCAATTTTCCGTTTACGCTCGGACAGGTCGGGCTCGTGAACGCGGCGCTCGCGCTGCAGGGCGACGGGCGCGACGACGTCGATATCGGCTGACGCACCGGGCCGCACCGCACGGCGCCGCAGTCGCGCCGCGCGGATTGCCGCCGGCGTTCGCTACGACTCGTGCTTGCCGCCCTTGCCGCCGTGTTCGCCGTTGCCCGGCAGCACGGCCGACAGCACCTGCCGCGCCGTCTCGACGATCACGTTCGCTTCGCGCGCATCGCCCTTCACCAGCGTCTCGGCGAAATGCTTCGCCTGCTGCAGCGTCACGTGCGGCGGCAGCGGCGGCACCTCCGGATCGCTCTTCACCTCGAGCACGACCGGCCGGTCGGACGCGAGCGCCTCGTCCCACGCGGCGCCCAGCTGTTCCGGATCGTCGACGTAGATGCCTTTCAGCCCGAGCAGCGTTGCGAAGCGATAGTACGGCACGTTCGGAATCTGCTGCGACGCGTCGAACTTCGGATCGCCTTCCATCACGCGCTGCTCCCACGTGACCTGGTTCAGGTCCTCGTTGTTCAGCACCATGCAGATCCAGCGCGGATCGGGCCATTGCCGCCAGTACTTCGCGACGGTGATCAGTTCTGCCATGTTGTTCATCTGCATCGCGCCGTCGCCGACCATCGCGATCACCGGACGCACCGGATACGCGAACTTCGCGGCAATCGCATACGGCACCGCCGCGCCCATCGATGCGAGGCCACCGGACAGCGAGCCCATCATCCCGCGCCGGATCATCAGGTCGCGCGCGTACCAGTTTGCGCAGGAGCCCGAATCGCTCGTCAGGATCACGTCGTCGGGCAGCCGCGGCGACAGCTCGGTGAACGCGCGCTGCGGATTCACGCCGCGCCCGGCGGAAGCCTTTGCGGCCGCCCGCGCGGCGAGCGTGTCGTGCCAGTCGGCGTTCCATTTCGCGATCCGCTCGCGCCACCCGGTATCGTGCCGCTCCTTCAGCAGCGGCAGCAGCGCGCGCAGCGTTTCCGCGCTGTCGCCGACGAGGTTCACCTCCATCGGATAGCGCAGGCTCAGCATGTCGGCCTTCAGGTCGATCTGCACGCCGCGCGCCTGGCCTTCCTTCGGCAGAAATTCCGAATACGGGAACCCGGAGCCGACGACGAGCAGCGTGTCGCATTCGGTCATCAGCTCGTAGCTCGGCTTGGTGCCGAGCAGACCGATCGAGCCGGTCACCCACGGCAGGTCGTCCGGCAGCGCGGCCTTGCCGAGCAGCGCCTTCGCGGCGCCCGCGCCGAGCCGGTCGGCCACCGCGATCACCTCGTCGGTCGCGCGCAGCGCGCCCGCGCCGACCAGCATCGCGACCTTCTTGCCGCCATTGAGCACGTCGGCCGCGCGCTGCAGGTCGTCCGCATACGGTACGACCTTCGGCGCGGTGTAGCCGACGCCGGAGTGCACGGTGCCGTGCGCGCGCTTCGGCGGCGCGTAGTCGAGCTCCTGCAGGTCGTTCGGCAGCACCAGCGCGGTGACCGTGCGCGCGCTGAGCGCGATGCGCACCGCGCGGTCGACCAGATGGCGCACCTGGCCCGGCACCACCGCAAGCTGGACGAATGCGCCCGCAACGTCCTTGTAGAGTGCCGACAGATCGACTTCCTGCTGATAGTGGCCGCCGAGCGCCGCACGCGCCTGCTGGCCGACGATCGCGAGCAGCGGCATGTGGTCGAGCCGCGCGTCGTACATCCCGGTCACGAGGTGCGCGGCGCCGGGGCCCGATGTCGCGACGCACACGCCGAGCTCGCCTGTAAATTTTGCATGCGCGGACGCCATGAACGCCGCCATCTCCTCGTGCCGCGCCTGGATGAATTCGATCTTGCCCTCGGCCCGGTTGAGTGCGCCGAAGAAGCCGTTGATGCCGTCGCCCGGGTAGCCGTATATGCGACGCACACCCCAGTCGTACAGCCGTTCGACGATGAAATCCGCCACTGTCGCCATGCCGTTTCTCCTTGGTTCCGGATGAGCCGATGAGCCGCGCGCGGGCCGTCGCCGTGCGCGGCGCTGCCCGGCGGCGCGCAAGTCGCGTGCCGTGCGGCGCCGCGCGACCGTGCCGGGCACGGGCGTTGCACGCGGGGGTTGCAAGCAAACAGCAAGCAATCCGGAGCGCGACGATGGCACTTTCCGACGCACCGGCGATCGACGACGTGCGCGCCAGCGCGTACCGCGTGCCGACCGACCGGCCCGAAGCCGACGGCACTTACGCATGGCACGCGACGACGATCGTCGTCGTCGAGATCGACGCGGGGCCCGTGACGGGGCTCGGCTACACGTACACGGACGCGAGCGCCGCGTCGCTCGTCGCATCGATGCTGGCCGACGTGCTGCGCAACCGGCCGCTTCCCGACATTCCGGCCGCCGTCGACGCGCTATGGCGCGCGGTGCGCAACGTCGGGCGCGCCGGCATCGCGGCGACCGCGATCTCCGCACTCGACGCCGCCCTGTGGGACGCGAAGGCGAAGTTCGCCGGCGTGCCGCTCGCGATCCTGCTCGGCCGCCTGCGCGAACGCGTGCCGGTGTACGGCAGCGGCGGCTTCACGACCTACGACGATGCGACGCTCGCCGCGCAACTCGACGGCTGGCGCAGCGAACACGTCGGTGCATGCAAGATCAAGATCGGCGCGCACGATGCGCGCGATCCGTCACGCGTGCGCGTGGCGCGCGACGCGCTTGGGCCCGACGTCGAGCTGTTCGTCGACGCGAACGGCGCGTATGCGGCGCGCACCGCGCTCGCGTTCGCGGAATCGGTCGAAGATTGCGCGATCCGCTGGTTCGAGGAGCCGGTCAGCAGCGACGACGTCGCAGGATTGCGGTTCGTGCGCGAGCACGTCGGTGCGCGGGTCGACGTCGCGGCCGGCGAATACGCGTATACGCCCGACGATTTCCGGCGGCTGCTCGAAGGCGGCGCGGTCGACGTGCTGCAGGCCGACGCGACGCGCTGCGGCGGCGTCAGCGGTTTTCTCGCGGCGGCTGCGCTCGCCGATGCGCATCACGTCGACGTGTCCGCGCATTGCGCGCCCGCGCTGCACCGCCACGTCGGTTGCGTCGCGCCGCGCATGCGCCACGTCGAGTGGTTTCACGATCACGTGCGGATCGAGCGAATGATGTTCGACGGCGCACCGGCGCTCGTCGACGGCGCGCTCGAGATCGATGCGACGCGCCCGGGCCTCGGCCTCGAACTGCGCGCGGCCGACGTCGCGGCATTCGCGATCTGAACGCGTCGGGCTGCATCCGCTTGTTTTGCGTCGATGCGGCGCGACGGACGACCATCACGGCAAGGAGGACCGATGCGACACTCCCGACCCCGCGCGGACGAGCACGACCGGTTGATGACCGATGCCGCGCGGCTGCTGAACCGCAGCGCGCTGCTGCTCGCCGGATCGGTGCTCGCCGACAGCGGCGTCGAGCACTATCGCGGCACGTTCCACAACCGCGCGATGGTCGCGCCGCTGGTGGCGTCGACGCTGTCGGTGCTCGCGAGCGTGCACGGCCATGCGGACGACACGCCCGAGCGCCACAAGCTGCGCGACGCCGTACACGTCGCAGCGGCGGCAGTCGGTCTCGCCGGTTCCGCGTTCCATCTGTACAACGTGACGAAGCGGCCCGGCCGTTTCAGCTGGCACAACCTGTTCTACGGGGCGCCGCTCGGCGCGCCGTTCGCGCTGCTGCTGTCCGGGCTGCTCGGCGCAACCGGCGAGCGGCTGCGCGCGTGTCCGGCCGACGCACCGCGCCTCGCCGGACTGCCGGCCGGCCGTGCGCTGTCCGGACTGGTCGCGGCCGGACTCGTCGGCACGCTCGGCGAAGTCGGGTTGCTGCATTTTCGCGGCGCATTCCAGCATCGTGCGATGTTCGTGCCGCTGATCGTGCCGCCGATTGCTGCACTGAGCGCCGCGCAGATCGCGATGTCGCGTCCGTCCGGCGACCGGCGCTTCTGCCGCTGGTGGATGCGCGCGACGGCCGTGCTCGGCTTCGTCGGCGTCGCGTTCCATGCGCGCGGCGTCGCGCGGCAGATGGGCGGCTGGCGCAACTGGTCGCAGAACGTGCTGTCGGGGCCGCCGCTGCCGGCGCCGCCGAGCTTCACCGCACTCGCGATCGCCGGCCTTGCCGCGACCGCGCTCGCCGAACGGGAGGCACGATGAAGCAACCCGACGACAACGCGGTCGCGCTGCCGCGCTATTCGAGTTACGACGTGCTCGCGAAGCGCGACACGCCATCGTGGAACGACGCGACCCGCCGCGCGATCGACGCGCGGCTGCGCGTCGCCGCGACCGCGCCGCGCCACTTCAACGCCGAGCAGTACGCGACGCTCGGCGCGCTGTGCGACCGCATCGTCCCGCAGCAGAAGGGCGGTGCCGGTCCGGTGCCGACCGCCGCGCTGATCGACGCGCGACTCGCGAGCGACGAAGGCGACGGCTTTCGCGACGCGCGGCTGCCGCCGTTGCGCGCCGCGTGGCATACGGGGCTCGCCGCGCTCGACGCGATGGCGCGCCACGCGCACGACCGTCCGTTCGCGTCGCTCGACGGGAAGGACGCCGATGCGCTGCTGCGCGCGGTCCAGCATGGCCGGATCGATCGTCAGGTCGAAGCCGCGTGGGCCGGCATGGACCCGCGCACGTTCTTCTCGAAGCGCGTGCTGATGGACATCTGCGGTGCGTACTACAGCCACCCGTTCGCATGGAACGAGATCGGCTTCGGCGGCCCGGCGAGCCCGCGCGGCTACGTGCGGATGGATTTCAACCGGCGCGACCCGTGGGAAGCGCAGGTGGATGCGGAGGGCGATCGCGATGGGCGCTGATTCGCTGTACGCCGACAAGCCGCGCGGCTGCGACGGCCGCGCGCCCGATCCGCTGCGGGTCGGCGGCTGGTCGCCGATGCGGATGTTCCGCGACGACGAGCCGGTCGACTTCGTGATCGTCGGCACCGGCGCGGGCGGCGGCACGCTCGCGTGCCGGCTCGCCGAGCACGGCTTTTCGGTCGTCGCGCTCGATGCGGGCGCCTGGTGGCGGCCGCTCGAGGAATTCGCATCCGACGAAGCGCACCAGCGCAAGCTGTTCTGGACCGACGAGCGGATCTGCGACGGCGCGAACCCGCTGACGCTCGGCACCAACAACAGCGGCCGCGCGATCGGCGGCAGCACCGTGCACTTCGCGATGGTGTCGCTGCGCTTCCGGCCCGAATGGTTCCGCTCGCGCACGCTGCTCGGCTACGGCGTCGACTGGCCGCTCGACTGGCGCGAGATGTGGCGCTACTACCGCGAGGTCGAGCAGGCGCTGAAGATCAGCGGGCCGGTGAACTATCCGTGGGGGCCGCCGCGCCCGCGCTATCCGTACCGCGCACACGAACTCAATGCGGCCGCGCTCGTGCTTGCGCGCGGCGCCGACGCGCTCGGCATCGGCTGGACGCCGACCCCGCTCGCGACGCTGTCCGCGCCGCGCGGCCGTGCGCATCCGTGCGTATATCGCGGCTTCTGCATCGCCGGCTGCGCGACCAACGCGAAGCAGAGCGCGCTCATCACGTGGATCCCGCGCGCGGTCGCGGCCGGCGCCGAAGTGCGCGATCTCGCGATGGCGTTGCGGATCGAAGCCGAAGGCGATCGCGTGACGGGCGTCCACTACCGGCGCGACGGCCGCACGCATTTCCAGCGCGCGCGCAACGTCGTCGTCGCGGGCTACGCGATCGAGACGCCGCGATTGCTGCTGCTGTCCGCGAACGGGCGTCATCCGCAGGGACTCGCGAACAGCTCGGGCCTCGTCGGCCGCTACATGATGGCGCAGCTGAACCAGGCGTCGTGGGGGACGATGGACGACGAGGTGCGCTGGTACAAGGGGCCGCCGTCGCTGTCGATCACCGAGCACTGGAACTACGCGGACGACGGCAAGGATTTCTTCGGCGGCTACTGCTGGATGAGCCAGGGGCCGCTGCCGATCGAATGGGCGCGCAAGATTGCCGGGCGCGGGCTGTGGGGCGACGCGCTAAAGCGCGAGATGGCGCGCTACAACTTCCAGGCCGGGCTGAAGATCGTCGGCGAGACGCTGCCGCGCGACGACAACCGCGTGACGCTCGCGGACGAGCGCGACGCGTTCGGGCTGCCGGTTGCACGCGTCACCTATTCGTACGACGACAACGACCGCCGGATGCTGCGCCATGCGTTCGCGCAGATGGACCGTTCGCTGGAACTCGCCGGCGCGCGCGACATCTGGCACGAGGAAGACGACACGTGCCACCTCGCGGGCACCGTGCGGATGGGCGACGACCCGGCGACGAGCGTCGTCGATGCCGACTGCCGCAGTTGGGACATCCCGAACCTGTGGGTCTGCGACGGCTCGGTGTTTCCGACCGTCGGCGGCGTGAACCCGTCGCTGACGATCCAGGCGATCGCGTGCCGCACGGCCGACCGCATCCGCACGCTCGTCGCGCGCGGTGAAGCGCATGCGCGCGCGCGGTGGCGGTAGGTGCGGCCGTTGCGCTGCGCGCCGTGTGCCGCACGCAGCGTCCCTGCAATCAACCTCGAGGAGTTAAGACATGGCCGTTTTCACCCGCTGCCCAGCGCGCGCGACCCGCTATTGCGCCGCGTGCGCACTGCTGGCCGCCACCGTCGTCGCATCGCCCGGGTGGGCGCAGTTGCGCCCGCCCGCCCCGGCGACCGTTCCGGACTCGTCGACGCAGGCGTACAAGCGCGCCGACCGCAGGATGATGGATGCGATGGAAGGCGCGCGCTACACCGGCGACGCCGATCGCGATTTCGTGTCGCACATGGCGCCGCATCATCAAGGCGCGATCGACATGGCGCAGGTCGAACTGAAGTACGGCAAGGATCCGACGCTGCGCAAGCTCGCGAGCCGCATCATCGCCGCGCAGCGCGACGAGATCGCGTTGATGGAGCGCTGGCAGAAGGAGCATGGCGCGACGCCGTGAACGGAACCATGCCGATCGCGCGGCGGTGATCGCGGAGCAGCGATTGCGCCGCTGCGTGCCGATGCGGTATCGCGCTTGCTCGATGCCGCGCATCGAGACCGGAGGGAGCACCGTATGGAAATCGATGCATTGCTGTTGTCGCGGTTCCAGTTCGCATGGGTGATCGCGCTGCATATCCTGCTGCCCGCGTTCACGGTCGGACTGTCGTGTTACATCGCGACGCTCGAGGTGCTGCACTGGGCGACCGGACGCGACGTGTATGCGCGGCTGTCGCGGTTCTGGCTGCGGATCTTCGCGGTGTCGTTCG
Organism: Burkholderia sp. SR8; assembly: GCF_052851275.1. Classification (NCBI taxonomy): domain Bacteria; kingdom Pseudomonadati; phylum Pseudomonadota; class Betaproteobacteria; order Burkholderiales; family Burkholderiaceae; genus Burkholderia; species Burkholderia sp. SR8. The sequence continues at coordinate 130,580 of NZ_JAULUC010000013.1, read as the reverse complement.
GGATGGGCGTCGTGTCGGGCATCGTGATGCCGTTCCAGTTCGGCACGAACTGGAGCCGCTTCGTCGCGGCGACGTCGAACGTCGTCGGCGGCTTCATGGCCTACGAGGTGCTGACCGCGTTCTTCCTCGAATCGGCGTTCCTCGGCGTGCTGCTGTTCGGCCGCACGCGCGTGCCGCGGTGGGCGCATGCGATGTCGGCCGTGATGGTCGCGCTCGGCACGCTGCTGTCGTCGTTCTGGATCCTCGCGGTCAACAGCTGGATGCAGACGCCGACCGGCTACCGGATCGTCGACGGCCGCTTCTATCCGGACAGCATGCTGTCGGTGCTGCTGAGCCCGTCGTTTCCGTTTCGCCTCACGCACACCGTCACCGCGTTCCTCGTGACAACCGCGTTCGTGATACTCGGCGTCGGCGCGCATTACCTGCTGCAGCGGCGCGCGCTGGAGGAAAGCCGGGTGATGGTGAAGATGGCGCTGTTCTTCCTGACGATCGCGGTGCCGGTGCAGATCGCGCTCGGCGACGCACACGGGCTGAACACACTCGAACACCAGCCGACCAAGCTCGCGGCGATGGAAGGGCTGTGGGATACCGGGCGCGGCGTGCGCGCGACGCTGTTCGCGCTGCCGGACGAGACGAGCGAGACGAACCGCTTCGAGGTGTCGATCCCGAAGCTCGGCAGCCTGTATCTGACGCACGACTGGAACGGCCTCGTGCACGGGCTGAAGGACTGGCCGCGCGACAGGCGCCCGCCCGTCGCAGTCGTGTTCTTCGCGTTCCACCTGATGGTCGGGCTCGGCGTGGTGATGCTGCTGATCATCGTGCGCGGGCTCACGCTGTGGCGCGGCCGGCGGCTGTACGAAAGGCGCGGCTGGCTCGCCGCGTGCCGCGTCGCGATCCCGATCGGCTTCTTCGCGGTGCTGGCCGGCTGGACGACGACCGAGGCCGGACGGCAGCCGTGGACCGTGTACGGACTGATGCGGACCGCGGATTCGGTCACGCCGTCGCTGACGACCGGCGACGTCGCGCTGTCGCTCGCGCTGTACGTGATCAGCTACATCGTGATCTTCGGCTCGGGCTTCGTGCTGCTGCGCCGGCTCGTGCGGATCGGGCCGACCGCGCCGGTGCGCCCGCATGCGGGCGAGCCGGAGAGCGACGCGTCCGCGCGCTCGGCGCGACCGCTGTCGGCCGTATCGGCCAGCGGCGCCGCACAACAGGAGGCGAACGATGACCGCACTTGACCTCGTCCCGCTGTGGGCCGGCGTGCTCGCGCTGTCGGTGCTGATGTACGTGCTGCTCGACGGCTTCGATCTCGGCGTCGGGATGCTGTTCTTCTGGCGCACCGACGAAGCCGAGCGCGACCGGATGATCGCGTCGGTGTCGCCGGTATGGGACTTCAACGAGACGTGGCTCGTGCTCGGCGGCACGCTGCTGCTCGCGGCGTTTCCCGGCGCATTCTCGGTGGTCGTGCCGGGCGTGTATTTCCCGGTGCTGCTGATGCTGCTCGGGCTGCTGTTTCGCGGCGTCGCGTTCGAGTTTCGCGGCGTGACCGGTGCGCGCAAGCGGCTGTGGAGCGGCGCATTCGCGTGCGGGTCGCTGGTCGCGACCGCCGGGCAGGGCGCGGTGCTCGGCATGTTCGTGCAGGGCTTCAAGGTCGTCGACGGCCGGTTCGCCGGCACCAGCTGGGACTGGGTCGCGCCGTTCCCGCTGGTGACCGCGGCCGGGCTCGTCGTCGGCTATCTGCTGCTCGGTTCGGCATGGCTCGTGATGAAGGCCGAAGGGCCGCTGCGCGCGGCCGCGCAACGCAGCGCGCGTTACGCGCTCGTCGGCGTGATCGTGTTCATCGTCGTGGTCAGCGTATGGACGCCGCTGGCCGACCGCGCCATCGCCGCGCGCTGGTTCGCGTGGCCGAACCTGCTGTTCTTCTCGCCGGTGCCAGTGCTGACCGCCGTGCTCGCGTGGCTCGCCGAGTGGGCGCTGCGGCGGGACCGCGACGTGCTGCCGTTCATCGCGTCGATCGGACTGTTCTTTCTCGGCTTCACCGGCCTGACGATCAGCCTGTGGCCGCACGTCGCGCCGCCGTCGATCACGCTGTGGTCGGCCGCATCCGCGCAGATGTCGCAGGAATTCCTGATGATCGGCACCGCGTTCATGCTGCCCGTGCTGCTGCTGTACGTGTGCTGGTCGTACTGGGTGTTTCGCGGCAAGGTGCGCGGCGATATCGGCTACGAGCACATGTGACGGCGGCGAACCGGGGAGGCGGCGACGATGGGACGTGAACGCGGCGCGACGAACGAGTCGATCGGCAGCATCGCCGACTACATGACCGCGATCGGCGCGGCGAACGGCGCGACGGCCGCGCGGCTGTTCCGCGGACAATGCAACGCGGGCTGGCCGCTCGTGCCGAGCATCGCGCGGCAATGCGCATCGCCCGACGTCGAGGCGCGGATGCTCGACGAATTCACGCGGCGTGCGCTGCCGCACCTCGACCCGGCGCCGAACCTCGACGCGTGCGACTGGCTCGCGCTCGCGCAGCAGCACGGGATGCGCACGCGACTGCTCGACTGGTCGGGCAATGCGCTGGCCGCACTGTGGTTCGCGGTGAGGACCGACAACGGCACCGGCGCCGACGGCGCGGTATGGTGCCTGTCGCACGACGCCGACGACATCGCGACGGCCGCCGAGCGGCGCGCGCCGCTGCAGGTCGACCGCACGAAGGTGTTCCGGCCGCGCCACGTGATGCCGAGAATCACCGCGCAGGACGGCTGGTTCACCATCCACCGCTACGACGCCGATTCGCAGGGTTTCGCGCCGCTCGACGAGGATCCGGATCTCGCCGGCCGTCTGACCAGGATCGTCGTGCCGTGCGACCGCTTTGCCGCGATCCGCCGGGAACTGGCGGGCGTCGGCGTCAGCATCGGGACGATCTTTCCGGACCTCGACGGCATTGCGCAACTAACGGACATCCGCTTTTTTCCCGACGACGAGGATACGCATGCGCCGCGGTGAGCGGGGGCGGGCCTGGCTGGCGTGCCGGCATGGGGGCGGTCGCGTTGGCATGCGCGTTGGCGTCCGCTTCGCGACACGCCGGGCTGGCGCGGCGTGCCGACGCGTGCCACGCCGGAACGACGGAGGACGCTGGCCGCAAGCCGCCGGCGAGCCGCGCGGCCCATCCGGTACATGCCGGCACGTCCGGCGCTTTCGCACGTGCAGCATCCGTACCGCGGATTTTTCAACCGCTTGTCATTTCGCTTGCACGGCTGCCGCGCAACGCGCTCCGCCCGTCGTACGTGGCACGGCGCGCGCGCGCCGTGCCGTCTGGCGGTACGGAGGAGGAACGTCACGTGCTGCACCCACCGACGAAGCCCGGCGGTTCCGGGTATCGACTACGGTGCTCCCATGACTTCCAGAACTCGTTCGAACAATCCGCTGTTGAATCTGGCGGTGGCCGTCGCGTGCGGCGCGGCGGCGATGTACTTCTTCGACCCGGCGTCCGGCAAGCGTCGGCGCGCCTACCTGCGCGACAAGGCGATCGCCGGCCGGCACGGTGTCGCCGACTACGCGACCACGCAGGCGAAGCGCGCGGCCGACCATGCGCGGGGCGCGATCGCGGGACTGCGCGCCGACTGGCTGGCGGGCGACGCGAACGACGCGCAGGTCACCGAGCGCGTACGCGCCGCGCTGGGCCATCTGGTTTCCCATCCGCGCGACGTCGACGTGACGGTCGAGCACGGTAACGTGCGCCTGAGCGGACAGGTGGAAGAAACGGAACGGCATGCGGTCGTCGACGGCGTGGCCGCGCTGCACGGCGTAAAGGCCGTCGAGGACGCGATGGGCGCGCGCAGCGAGTACAAGGCGCCGCCCGGCGGCCCGATGCACTGACGGCGAAACCGGCGTCGCGCCGGCGGGCGCGGAGAACGAACCGGGACACGAATGCGGCGCGCACGTGGCGGCCGCAACGAGCGCCGTGCGACGCCCCATCCGGAGAACAACTGATGACCGATCGCCCACTCCCAGACACGACGCCTCCGGCGCCGTCGCCCGATGCGCATCACGCGCTCGAAAACCTGCTCGGCAGCCTGCACCGGCACGGCTTTCTGCGTTTTGCGAACGAAGTCGTCAGCGCGAACGCGCGAATGGCCGAGACGTTCGTCGGCGCGTTCGACAAGCCCGGCACGCAAACCGGCGTGCAAAATCTCGCGGCGCTCGTGATGGCGCTGTCGAGCATCCCGCCCGAGCAGTTCGGCAAGACCATGTTCGCGGCCGCCGACGCGCTGCGGCACGTCGGCGCGTGGCAGCCGTCCGAGCACGAGCATGCGGCGCCCGGCGTGCGCGGCGTGTACCGGCTGCTGCACGACGAAGCGCTGTGGGACGCGCTGACGCCGTTGCTCGAAGGGTTGAAGGTATTCGCTCAGGGCCTCGCGCGCGAACCCGGGCAGCCGAGCGCGACGTTCAGCGGGAAGCCGACGGACGCGTGACCGGATCGGTGCCGCGCGTGTCCTGCGCGCGGATCAGGCTCGCGATCCGCTGCACGATGCGCTGCGTCGGCGCGCTTGCCGGCCAGCGCGGCACCGCGTCGAGATGGACCCAGCGGCACAGCGCGATCTCGCGCCCCGGGCACGCATGCTGGCCGGGCGGCAGCATCGCGACGAACACGTGATGGCGCTTCACGCTGCCGTCGACGTAGAAGAAATACGCGAGTTCGAGGTCGACGAGCCCGGTTTCCTCGTGCAGTTCGCGATGCGCGGCGTCGAGCGCCGATTCGCCGCGCCGGATCACGCCGCCCGGCAGCGTCCAGCGGGCCGACGGCCGGCGCGCGACCAGCAGCACGCGGTTGTTGCGATGGCAGACGATCGTCGCGCGTTCCTTCGCCAGCGGAGCCAGCGGCACGGTGCGCACGGGAAAATCGGACGGGTCTGGGAGTGTCATGCCCGGAAGGCGGCAGAGAAGGGCGAGATCCATGACGACCTGCAGCAACCGGTGTGCCCGCGTGGGCCGCGGCCGGCGCCCGGTCGCGGCATCGCGCGAGAGGCCCGGCCGGCACGGCCGCCGCGCCGCGCCGCCGCGCGCGGCGCGGTGCGGAGCTCAAGGCTTTGCGGGCGGCGTGGTGCCCGGCGCAGAAGCGCTGCTGTCGCGCGGTGCGCCCGCGCCCAGCTCGGCGCCCGTGACCGGATCGCAGCGCGGATCGGAGGTCAGCCGGCGCGTCATCGCTTCGAGCGCCTGCGACTGCTGCGGCTCGACCGCGCCCTTCGCCGCACCGTCGCCGCCGTCGACCGCCGGCTCGCCGCGCCGCAGCGACAGCGAATCGCCGCGATTCCACGGGCCCGGCACCGGTTCGCCGTCCTGCATCCGGAAGTACACGCGGTCGTACGGCGCCTTCGGCGGCAGCTTGCCCGGCGGGAAATTCGCGGTGATCGCATACAGCGCCTTCTCGAACGACATCTGGTGCGACACCTCGCGCGTCATCAGGAAACCGAGCGCGTCGCGCACGCCCGGATCGTCGGACACGTTGATCAGCCGCTCGTAGATGATCTTCGCGCGCGCTTCGGCCGCGATGTTCGAGCGCAAGTCGGCCGTCGGTTCGCCGATCGTGTCGATGTACGCGGCCGACCACGGCACGCCGCCCGAATTCGTCAGCGGCGAACCGGCACCGTACAGCACCTGCGTCACGTGACTGTCGTTGCCCGCGCCGTGCAGCTTGCGGTACAGATCGGCCTGTTCGTCGACCGCTTCGGCGAGTTCGCCCTTCGCGCCGCGGTTCAGCATCGCGGCGATCGAGCCGATCACCTCGAGGTGGCTCAGTTCCTCGGTCGCGATGTCGAGCAGCATGTCCTTGCGGCCGGGATCCTCTTCGGTGATCGCCTGCGTGAAGTAGCGCATCGCGGCGGCGAGTTCTCCCTGCGGTCCGCCGAACTGTTCGAGCAGCAGGTTTGCGAGGCCCGGATTCGGCGCGGCGACGCGCACCGTGTACTGAAGCCGTGTGTTGTGGATGAACATGAAACCTCCGTGTGAAGAAGTGGACGGCACCTGCGACGGGGGCTGAGCACAGGGCGCGCCTATAGTGGTGGTGCGGTGCGGTGCGGTGCGGTGCGGTGCGGTGCGGGGTGCGGTGCGGGTATTCGCGGCGCGCGGAGAGTCCGACGGCTGACCGCTGACCGCTGACCGCTGACCGCTGACGGCTGATGGCTGATGCCAATGGCCGGTCGCGCGGCTACACCGGCCTCGCGCATCGGCCGTGCCGCGCGCCGCGCGATCGTCCGCGATTTTTCAACGCGTTGTCATTTCTGCCGCGGGGCGCACGCCGCCGCTCCCGGCCTGCACGCCGAACACGCGTGCTCAGCGCGGTTCGCCGCGTTCGCGTTCGCGTCCCGGCGGCCGCTTCTGCGGTTCGCCGGATTGCTGTGCCGGCCCATGGTCGTCGGGTTCGGGCGGTTTGCCTTCGGCGGGATCGCGCGCACTGCGCGGCGGCGGCGTGTCCGTGCCGTGCCGCTTGCCTTCGGGGCCGGGCGTGCTGTCGCCGCGGTCTTGTCCTTGCGAATCGGTGTCCAGCGAGCTCGAGCGTGTCATCGGAGCCGGTTTCCTGTCGTGATGATCGGATCTCGTGTGGCGCATCGCGCGTGCCGGCCGAACTTGCGGGGCGATGCGTGGCCATTCGTGCCGGGCCGGGACCACGACGCGGGCCGGGCGCGCCGTTTGCTTGCACGCGCGGCTGAGGCCGGCGCGTGCAATGCCGCACGCGGCCCCCGCCTGGAGAGCGACCCGATGCCCGATGCGACCCTGTTCCCGTTGCCCATGAGTGAGCGATTGCGCGACGTGCTCGCGCGCGCGTTCACGCCCGGGCGGCGCGGCAGGCGGACACAGGTGCAGGCGCGCAGTTTTGCGACGTTCTCGTCCGCGGTTGCCGAGCCGGCGTCGCCGCTCTGCGAAGCGCCCGCCGAACTCGCGGCGCTCGTGACACTCGCCCGCGCCGGCGACGGCAACGCCGACGGCAACCGCGGCGGCGGCACCGCACAAGGCCGCCACGACGAACACGACACCGACGCGCCGGGCGGCGGCGGAGGCGACGGCCATCCGCACGACGATCGCGGCGGCCGCACCGGCGGCGATGGCGACGGCGACGACGGCGAGGGCGAACGCAAGCGGCCGGGCAAGAAACCGTTGATCGTCCTCGGCGCGGTGGTGATCGTGCTGGTGATCGCGGGGCTCGTCTGGTGGCTCATGACGCGCAACCAGGAAAGCACCGACGACGCGTATACCGACGGCAACGCGGTGGCCGTCGCGCCGCACGTGTCCGGCTACGTGACGCGGCTCGCGGTCGACGACAACACGTTCGTGCATCGCGGCGACGTGCTGGTCGAGATCGATCCGCGCGACTACCGTGCGCAGGTCGACGCGGCACGTGCGCAGCTCGGTCTCGCGCAGGCGCAGCTCGACGCATCGCGCGTGCAACTCGACATCGCGCGCGTGCAGTATCCGGCGCAGTACCGGCAGGCGCGCGCGCAGATCGAATCGGCGGAAGCCGCGTACCGCCAGGCGCTCGCCGCGCAGGAGCGGCAGCGCGCGGTCGATGCGCGCGCGACGTCGCAGCAGGCGATCGACGCGGCCGACGCGCAGCGCGCGAGCGCCGATGCGAACGTCGCGATGGCCCAGGCGCAGGCGCGCACCGCGAGCCTCGTGCCGCAGCAGATCCGCCAGGCCGAAACGGCCGTCGAGGAGCGCCGCCAGCAGGTGCTGCAGGCGCGCGCGCAACTCGATACCGCGAACCTGAACCTGTCGTACTGCGAACTGCGTGCGCCGTCCGACGGCTGGGTCACGCGGCGCAACGTGCAGCTCGGGTCGTACCTGCAGGCCGGCGCGTCGGTCTTCTCGATCGTCACGCCGCGCGTGTGGATCACCGCGAACTTCAAGGAGTCGCAACTCGAACGAATGCGGATCGGCGATCGCGTCGACGTGTCGGTCGACGCGTATCCCGATCTCGACCTGCACGGCCACGTCGACAGCATCCAGCTCGGCAGCGGCGCGCGCTTCTCCGCGTTTCCGACCGAAAACGCGACCGGCAATTTCGTGAAGATCGTGCAGCGCGTGCCCGTGAAGATCGTGCTCGACGGCCCGCTGCCGAACAATCCGCCGCTCGGTCTCGGTTTGTCGGCCGAACCGACCGTGCACTTGAAATGACCGGCCGCCGCGCGGCGGCCCGCCTTCACCGGAGCGAACCGATGCCCGACCTCCGCATGCCCGACACGTTGCGCGAGGGCCGCCGATGAACCGGCCGGCCGATCGGTCGCGCGCGTCCGGCGGCGCATGGCGGCCGGCCGCGAACCCGTGGGTCATCGCGATCGTCGTCACGCTCGCCGCGTTCATGGAGGTGCTCGACACGACGATCGTCAACGTCGCGCTGCCGCACATCGCGGGCACGATGTCCGCGAGCTACGACGAGGCGACCTGGACGCTCACGTCGTACCTCGTCGCGAACGGCATCGTGCTGCCGATCTCGGGTTTCCTCGGGCGCCTGCTCGGCCGCAAGCGCTACTTCGTGCTGTGCATCGCCGCATTCACCGTGTGTTCGTTCCTCTGCGGCATCGCGACCAACCTCGGCGAACTGATCGTGTTCCGCATACTGCAGGGGCTGTTCGGCGGCGGGCTGCAGCCGAACCAGCAATCGATCATCCTCGACACGTTCCCGCCCGAGCAGCGCAATCGCGCGTTCTCGATCTCGGCCGTCGCGATCGTCGTCGCGCCGGTGCTCGGGCCGACGCTTGGCGGCTGGATCACCGATCATTTCTCGTGGCGCTGGGTGTTTCTGCTGAACGTGCCGATCGGCGCGCTGACCGTGCTCGCGGTGATGCAGCTCGTCGAGGATCCGCCGTGGCGGCGCGGCGCCGAGCGCGGGATTTCGGTCGACTATGTCGGCATCGGGCTGATCGCGATCGGGCTCGGCTGCCTGCAGGTGATGCTCGATCGCGGCGAGGACGAAGACTGGTTCGGCTCGAACTTCATCCGCATCTTCGCGGTGCTGTCCGCGCTCGGGCTGATCGGCGCGACGTTGTGGCTGCTGCGCACGAAGAAACCGGTCGTCGACCTGTCGTGCCTGCGCGACCGCAATTTCGCGCTGGGCTGCGTGACGATCGCGACGTTCGCGGCCGTGCTGTACGGCAGTGCGGTGATCGTGCCGCAACTCGCGCAGCAGCATCTCGGCTACACGGCGACGCTCGCGGGCCTCGTGCTGTCGCCCGGCGCGCTGCTGATCACGATGGAAATCCCGCTCGTGAGCCGGCTGATGCCGCACGTGCAGACGCGTTACCTCGTCGGGTTCGGCTTCGTGCTGCTGTCGGGCGCGCTGATCTATTCGCGCATGCTGGTGCCGGACATCGACTACAAGCACCTGGTGATGATCCGCTGCGCGCAGTCGCTCGCGATCGGTTTCATGTTCGTGCCGATCACGACGCTCGCGTACCTGACCATCCCGCAGCGGCTCAACGATGATGCATCGGCGCTGTTCACGATGTTCCGCAACGTCGCGGGCTCGATCGGCATTTCGGTGTCGACCGCGCTGATCCGCGAGCGCACGCAGGCGCGGATGGCGCATCTGTCCACGCACATGTCGCCGCTGTCGCAGAACTTCCAGGATGCGCTGCACGAAAACGCGCGCACGATCGGCGCGCTGTCGGGCGTGCCGCCGCCGGCCGCGCTGCAGACGGCGACCGGCCGGCTCTACGAAACCTTCATCTCGCAGGCGACGATCCTCGCGTATATCGACGTGTTCGCGATCCTCGCGGTGTTCTGCGCGTTCAGCATTCCGCTGACGTTCCTGTTCTCGCCGGTGAAGGCCGCACGCGGCACGGGAGGGCATTGACGATGACGACGATGCATCGACGGCATGGCGTGCGCCGACATCGGATGCCGGCGCGCGGGATCGCGGCGGCGCTCGCGGCGAGCGCGGTGCTCGTAGTGTGCGCCGGCTGTACCGTCGGGCCGGATTTCAAGCCGCCGCATGCCGACGTGCCGGCGAACTGGCATGACATGCAGACCGCGGCATCGGCGGCATCGGCAGTATCGGTGGCATCGGCAGGATCAGCCGCATCGGCCGCCGCCGCGCAGACGCGCTCGTCGCCCGTGACGAGCGCCGATCCCGACCCGCGCTGGTGGCGCGCGTTCGGCGATCCGCTGCTCGATCGTCTCGTCGAGCGCGCGGCGCACGACAACCTCGACGTGCAGGCCGCCGTGCTGCGCATCGCGCAGGCGCGGGCGCAGGTGCGCGCGGCCGCTGCGCAGGGTTTGCCGAACGTGCGCGCGAGCGCGAGCTACCAGCGCGAGCAGCTCGGCCTGAAAGGCATCATCGAGGATCAGGGCCTCGACCAGCGCGTCGATCGTCTCGGTGCGCCGGGCTCGCCGCTCGATCGCTTCGGGCCGGGCACCGGCGCGAGCGTGCAGCAGGGCGCGCGCGGCGCGATCGATGCGCTCGAAGCGCCGGTCAACCTGTGGCAGGCCGGCTTCGACGCGTCATGGGAGCTCGACCTGTTCGGCCGCGTGCGCCGCTCGGTCGAATCGGCCGGTGCGCAGGCGAGCGCCGCGGTCGCGAGCCGCGACGATGCGCTGCTGTCGCTCGAGGCCGAAGTCGCGCAGACGTACCTGCAACTGCGCGGTGCCGAAGCTCAGCGCGCGCTCGCGGACGACCTGCAGCGCGCGCAGCGCGACCTGCTCGATCTCACGCGCGAGCAGGCCGCGCACGGGCTCGCGAGCGACCTCGACGTGCGCAGCGCCGACGCGCGGCTCGCGCAGATCCGCGCGCAGCTGCCGCAGTTCGACCAGCAGATCGTGCTGCTGCGCAACGGCCTCGCGTATCTCGTCGGCGGTGCGCCGGGCGCGCTCGACGACTGGCTCGACGCGCCGCACGCATTGCCGGGCGTGCCGCCGACCGTGCCGGTCGGCCTGCCGTCGACGCTTGCACGCCGCCGGCCGGACATTCGCCGCGCGGAAGCCGAACTGCATGCGGCGACGGCCGACGTCGGCGTCGCGGTCGCACAGTTCTATCCGGACATCTCGCTGACCGGCCAGGTCGGGCTGCGCGCGTCGCACGTGCGCGAGCTCGCGCACTGGTCGCATCTGTTCTATTCGTTCGGGCCGGCCGTATCGCTGCCGATCTTCTCGGGCGGGCAACTCGTGTCGAACCTGCGGCTGTCGCAGGCGCGCCAGGCCGAAGCGGCGCTCGCGTACCGGCAGGCCGTGCTCGTCGCGCTGCGCGACGTCGACAACGCGCTGGCCGTGTACCGCACCGACCAGACGCGCGCGGCCGCGCTCGACGATGCCGTGAAGGCCGAGCAGGGCGCGCTGGAACTCGCGCGAGATCGTTACCGGAAGGGGCTGTCGCCGTTCCTCGACGTGCTCGATGCGCAACGGCAATGGTCGGAGGGGCGGCAGCAGGCGGTGCAGGGCGCATTGCAGACGACGACCGATCTCGTCGCGCTGTACAAGGCGCTCGGCGGCGGATGGCAGACCGGCGCGGCTCCTGGCGCGAATGCGGATGCGGTCAGCGCGCCATCGCCATCACCGTCGGCATCGGCATCGGCATCGGCTGACGCAACGACCCGCGCGCCATAGCGAGCGTGCCGCGACGGCAGCGGCCGTGCGCGGTCATGCCGACCGGCACGCGCGCGAAAACAGCAGCGAATCGGCGTCGTTGAAGCGGATGCGCACCGGATCGGCATAGCCGGCCTTCTCCGCGACGCGGATCGATGCGACGTTGGTCGGCGCGATCAGGCATACGCTGCGTTCGAACCGGTTCTGCGCATCGAGCCATTCGAGTGCGTGCGCCAGCGCTTCGGTCGCATAGCCTTTGCCGTGCGCCCAGCTCGCGAGCGCCCAACCGGCTTCGGGCACGCCGCGAATCGACGGCTCGACCGCGCGGTGGAAATCGGCGAAGCCGAGATCGCCGACGTAGCGGCCCGTCGCCTTCTCGCGGATCGCCCAGTAGCCGTAGCCGAGCAGCGGCCACAGTCCGCGATACGCGAGCATGCGCATCCACGAGTCGCGCGGCGCGGACGGCTTGCCGTTGAGGATGTGCGCGACGACGGTCGGTTCGGTCCACATCGCCGCGAGCGCGTCGAAGTCGCCGAGCGGGTGGCCTTCGAGCACCAGGCGCGGGGTGTCGAGAACGGGCGGGGACGTGACGGGCGGCAGCGCGCTGGAGGTCATCGGGCGTTCCATCGGGAAGGGGAGCGAATGCGACGCACGGCGCCGCGCCAACGGTGCCGTACGATACCGCGGAAATCGCGGTGCGCCGGAAAGCCCCGCGTGCGTCGGGGGATACGGTCGCGCCGGTGGCCGCTGCCGCCGTACGAGCGGATCGATACATGCCGCCGCGGCGCTTGAACCGCATCGTCCCGATGGACGCACATGCGTTCGCCGGATGCGGTACGCAGGCCTGCAAGATATCGGGAAAGGGACGCACTGCGGGCTGCCGGCGGATTTCGTCATGGACGCGTCCCGCCCGGCTGCGTCCGTCGCATCCGGCGGCATTGCGTTCGTGCCGGCCGGTTGCTACTTGCGGCTTTTCAGGAAGCTGCGCCCGTGCGCGGTGATCGACGCGCCGGAGCGGCCGTGCGCCGCATGGCTGACGAAGCCCGCGCCGACGAGTTCCTGCTGGACCGACCAGCCGAGCGCCGGCGCATCGCGGCCATAGCGCACGTCGGCGAGCCGCTCGAGCGCCCAGAGTGCGGAGGCCGACAGGTTGGGGGTGTTGGACGTGACGTTGTCGTTCATTGCTTCCTCCGGGAGTGGTGATTCAGGGTGAACGGCACGAGACCGCGGGATCGGGCGGCGACGCAGGGTCAGCCCGCTTGCAGCAACGGCAACAGCGCCTGCAGCGCGATGCCTTCGTCGGGGCCGCTGGCGAGCATCTGCGCGGACGTGCCGCCGTGCAACTGCAGCGTCGCGACGGCGCTCGCGTCCTTCGCGCTGCCGCTGAGACCGTTGGCGATCAGCAGGATGTCGCTGTCGAAGCGGCGTGCCGCCGCGACGAGCGCCTCGCGGGCCGCGCTGGCGCGGCTGCGGTTCCACGCGGCGCCGATTTCGACGTAGACGACGGTTGCCACGATGCGCGTCAGCCTCGCGGCAAGTCGCCGGAACGGCGTGCGCCGGCCGACGACCAACCCGCCGCAAACGCACGGCGGGCGGCTTCCCGATAGGGTGCCCGGCCTTGACCGGACGGCGCCGGCGCATCATTCATCACGAACATGTCGACATCCTCAGCGAAACCGCCATCAAGTCCGGCGAACGACCGAAAGTGGACGATTATAATACGAGAGCCAGGTTATGTGTATTGCATTATAATGTTGTGTGCATGACGCTCGATCCGGCCATTTCGCCGGGGCGGCGCGGCACGCGATCCGGGCGACGCGCTTGCGCGCCCGGCATTTTTTTATCGATTGACCCGAACCCCCACCGAATGGAAGCTGCAATGAACGCCGCCCCCGCCTGCCCGCAATGCGCGATGGAAAACACTTACCCGGACGGCACGCTGACCGTGTGCGCGGACTGCGGCCACGAATGGTCGGCCGGCGCCGGCGCCGAAGCGGGCGACGAACCGGCGGGCGACGTCGTGAAGGACGCGAACGGCAATGTGCTGTCGGACGGCGATTCGGTCGTGCTGATCAAGGATCTGCGCGTGAAGGGCTCGTCGATCACGTTGAAGATGGGCACGAAGGTCAAGAGCATCCGGCTCGTCGGCGGCGATCACGAAGTCGATTGCAAGACCGACATGGGCGGCTTCATGCTGAAGGCCTGCTACCTGAAGAAGGTCTGACGCGCGGTTTCACCGTTCTCCGACCAACCGGACTGCCGAACATGAGCGAGGATCGGACATCCTATGATGCATTCCTGCGTTTCCTGGCGATGCCGTTGAACGACGGCCGTCCGTTCGTGCTCGAGACGAAGCACGCGGTGTCGCTGCATTTCGATCACTTCGGCACGCAGAGCTTCATGTCGCTGAAGGATCCGGTGCGGCTCGAGCTCGGCTACACGCGCGTGATGATGGGTTTCCTGCTGCTGCAGCCGGCGCCCGCGCGCATCTGCATGATCGGGCTCGGCGGCGGATCGCTCGCGAAGTACTGCTATCGGCATCTGGCCGGCACCGCGATCGACGCCGTCGAGATCAACCCGGACGTGATCGCGCTGCGCGACGTGTTCCGGATTCCGCGTGACGATGCGCACTTCGCGGTGGTGTGCGCGGACGGCGCGGACTACGTCGCCAGGCCCGACGTGCAGGCGGACGTGATCCTGCACGATGCATTCGTCGCCGACGGCACGCCCGGCCGCTGCACGGGCACCGAATTCCTCGACGCGTGCCGCGCCCGGTTGAGCGAGACGGGCGTGCTCGCGATCAATTTCATGGACGACGATCCGGCGCTGCCGCGGCATCTCGCGCAGTTGCGCGCGGTATTCGACGATTCGTATGCGCTCGTGCCGTGCGGCGACGACAACAACTTCATCGCGTTCGCGTGGAAGAACGGCAATCCGTTGCCGTCGTTGCGCATCCTGCTCGAGCGTGCGCTCGGGTTCGGGTCGGCCGGCGAGCTCAAGCTCGCGTCCACGGCGCGACGCATGAAGGCGGGAGAGGGCATCGATCCCGCGCGGCTCGTCTGGCGCGCGCGCGAACATGCACGATGGGAAATCTGCGCGTGATGGCGCCGCGAGGCGCACGCGCTTGCCTGAATCGTTATTTCACGCGCTTGCCGAGTGCGCTCTTCGTCTTGTAGGTGACGCCGTGCTTGTCCAGGTATTCGCGGATCAGCTGACGCACGACCTGCGACGGCGTGAGATCCTGCTCCGCGCAGAGCATTTCGAACGCTTCCTTCTTCGCGGGATCGATCAGGACGGTCAGGCGGGCGGTTTTCGTTTCCATCGTCAGGCGGGGGTGGTCGATATGTTAATCAAATTATAATCCATCGGCTTCTGGCGCAGCGCCGTGGCGGTGCGGGTGCCGGCTCAATGCCGGCGTTCGAGCGGTGCGGGTGCCGGCTCAATGCCGGCGTTCGAGCCACGCGAGCAGGTCGTCGATCACCGGTATCGCCGCGAGCATCACGAGCAGCGCGGCGAGCGGCACGGTCGACACGTAGCCGACATGCTTGAAGCCGATCGCGCCGGCGAGCCCGCCGACGAAGAACGATGCGAGCATCGTCGCGTGAATCCTCAGTTTCGAACGGTTCGCGATCACCGCGTGCGCGTCCACGTCGATGGCCGTCCGGTTCCAGTAGAACAGCTTGCCGAGCTCGATGCCGAGGTCGGTCACGATGCCGGTCACGTGCGTCGTGCGGATTTCCGCGCCCGACAGCTTGGTGATCGTCGCGTTCTGCAGCCCCATGATGAAGCACAGCAGCGTGACCGTGACCGGCACGAAGAACGCCTCCCACAGCGCGAGATGGCTGCCGAGCAGCCCGAACAGAAGCAGCAGCACCGCTTCGACCAGCAGCGGCAGCACGAACTGGCTCTGCAGCGCGCGCCGGCGCCCCCAGTTGACGAGAATCGCCGAGCAGCCGGCGCCGATCAGGAACGACGCGAGCGAACTGATGCCGGCCAGCGCGAGCGGAAGCTCGCCGAGCGCCGTCTGGTCGGCGATCGCCGACACGATGCCGCTCATGTGCGACGTGTATTGCCGGACCGCGAGGAAGCCGCCGGCGTTGGCAGCGCCGGCGACGAACGCCAGCGAGAAGCCGAGCTGACGGTTCGCGGTCGCGCTGCGGTGTTTTCCCGTCAGGCTTCGAAAATACTGCGCTGGCATAGGGTCTCGGTTTCGCTCAATCGCCGGATTGCCGGATTGCCGGATCGCCGGACTTCAGGCACGGGAGGACGGCAGACGCCCGGGCCGCGCACGTGCATCGACCGGCGGAAACGGGGCCGGGCGGGCTCGCATCGTCTGCGAATCATGATAACGACATTATCATACTCTGTTAGTCGTATTGCGCTTTGAGTACAATGTCGTCCGATGCTGCCGGTTGGCGGCATCGTCCGCGCAACCGCTTGCCGGCTGCTTCCGGTTCAACACGGCGCACGCGTGCCGCCACCTCGCCGCCACCTCGATATCCGCGCCATGACCCCGATCAAGTTCGTCCTCCGCTACACGGCGATTCCGTTCGCAGCCATCGTTGCCGTCGTCGTGTGGGCGGTCGTGCCGTCGTCGAAGGAAATCGACGCGCGGCAATATGCGGCGCTGTCGCGCGGATACGCGAGCTTTCCGCTACCGTTCAGACATGAGATCTCGGACGCGATGGACGAGGGGCGGATCAGCGACCGCCGTTACCAGGCGCTCGTGCGCGATTCGCTCGGCAATGGCGTCGCGCTGGACTGGCCGGCATCGGGCGTCGCCGACGTCGCTGCCGAGCGGCGGAAACTGGCCGAACTGCTGAAGGCCGATGCGGGCCTGGAGGAGCATCAACAATGAAGATTGCGCTGGTTTCGGCGGCTTTCGTACTGATCATCGGAAGCCTGATTTTCGCGCTGTATTTCATGAATCACGACCGCGGCAGGAGCAAGCGGATGGCATGGTCGCTCGCGGCGCGCGTCGGGTTGTCGATCACGCTGTTCCTGTCGCTGCTGATCGCGTACAAGCTCGGATGGATCGAACCGACCGGGCTGCCGATCGGGCGGTGACGCGCGTGCGCGCCGTCCTCGCGCGGCGTTTTTCGATGCGTTCGGGTTTCATTCGTTGATCGGGCTATTGTGATAAGAATACTTATCCCGATAATGGTGATGCGAATGAAGGTCGCCGTCGTAACCGCCATCTGGAACGTCCATCAAGAGAGCGCCACGCTGCGCTGCTGACGTGCTTCGCGCACAGGGAGGGCGGCGCGGCCGGCGACAAAACCGCGGCAGAAGAGTGGACCGGCGGCGCTCGCCCGCGGGTGACCGCTCAGCCCCGCGTCGCCCGCAGCGCGCGCCCCATCTCCGCGATCGGCATCGCGACGATCGAATTCAGCAGCCGCATTTCGCCGGCGTCCGGCCGCGCGATCTGACGCACATCGTCGAGCGTCTGCGCGACGTGCCGATCGAGCGGTTCGAGAAAGCGCTGCAGTTCGCTGGCGGCCGCCTTCTCCCTGAGCCCGAGCGCCTGACCGAACGCAACGAGCGCATTCACGTCGATCTCGGCAAAGCGCGTCGCGGTGCCGAGCGGCATCGTCAGCTCGCAGTGCGGCCAGTGATCGCCGCGATGGTCGGGCCGGTGCGTCGGCGTGTGATAGACGACCGTGCTGACGATGTCGTAGAACGGCGCGAGCCGGTAACTGCGCGCATCGACGAAGAACGACAGGTTCTTCAGATGCGCGTCGGCATTGCCGACCACCACGTTGAATACGGTCCAGCGGAACACCGCCAGGCGCGCCAGCGCGCGCGTGCTGGTGCGCTCGATCGCGCGCGCGAGTTCCTGCGCGTTCGCGCGCTGGTACTTGAAGCCGCGATCGTAGTTGAGCAGCTGCATCGCGTCGATCGTATGAAGGCGGCCGGCCGGTTCCGACGCGACGTCGCGGTCGAACCGGTCGATCACGTAGCACGCTGACGGCGCACGCAGGAAATGCACGTCCGGCACGTCGAGCCCCATCTTCTTCGCGAGCGTCATGCAGAAGAATTCGTTGATCGCCGAATGCGGATAGCCGGCCGCGCGCATGTCGGGCTTGAGCAGGTGCATCGACGGCTCGCTGCCGACCGGCTCGTACAGCGCGTAGTCGGGCGCGTCGCCGCGCAGCACCAGCAGCAGCTTCTGCTGCGCGCCGGCCGCCGACATGCGCTTGGGCGCGGTGGCCGTCAGCGCGCGCTCGGGCATCGCCTGGATCCGCCGTTCGAGCTCGTCGAGCGGCAGCGGCTGCAGGCCGCCCGGCGCTTCCCGCTCGCCGTCGGCCAGCAGCGTCAGCGCACCGGCCGATTCGCGCCCGAAGTACGCGAGCAGGCCCCATGCATCGGCGGCGTCGACCTTCGCCTCGCGTGCGAGCGACGTGCGCATGCCTTCCTCGGGCAGCAGGTTGTCGAAGAACCACTGGACCGGGCGATCGGTCGACGTGTCGGTGAACGGGCCGGCCCGCAGCGCGAAGGCCGGCGACAGCGGATACGCGGCCGGCGACGCGAGCCATTGCGGGTCGTACGCGAACGACCAGATCCCTTTGTCGTCGGTCAGCGTACCCATGCGCACGCCGTTCGCGGACGCGATCAGCGTTCTAGCCGCCATGGCTGCTCCTGCGGCGTTGCGCGGCCTTCAGCGCGGTGGCTTCCGAAATCTCGACCGTCGACTCGGCGTACAGCCGCACGCCCAGTTCGCCGAGCAGCAGCATCACCTTGCCGATCTGCGCGGTCGGTTTGCCGGCTTCCACCTGGCTGATGAATTTCGGCGACAGCCCGGTCGCATTCGCGAGTTCGTCGCGCGTGAACCCCTGCTGGAGCCGCGCCGCGCGGATGAGGTGGGCGAGCGCGCCGATCGTGTCGACGGACTGCGGCTCCGACATGATGTTCTCCGTGCTTCGTATCTGATCGGGAACAGTATTGCACACTTCGCCGGCCCGGGAATTATTTCGTATCCGTACAGGAACGAATCGGCGATGGCGACGGCCGGTTGCGGCCGTTCGTACCCGAGCGGGAACCGGTAGTCGGAAAATCGTCGTGGAGAATCGATTCGTATCCGGTCGGATACGGAACGAGGGGTGTCCGGCACGTGCCGAGCATGCGCACGTGCACGCCCGGGCGCTCCGCCCGGCAGCCGACGCGCACCGCGATACCTGGGGCGGCGGTTGACGGCGGTCATCACCCGGCGGCGATCGGTACGTCGCTCGCGTCGCCGCCTGCGGACACGTATCGCACGCCGCCGGGCGACGCGGAGCGCGCGTCGGTCATTCGGCAAACAGGTCCGGCCCGAACACCTCGTAATGAATCCGCGTCTCGTGGATGCCGAGATTCTTCAGCGCGTCGTGCTGGATCCGCATGAACGGCACCGGGCCGCAGATGTAGTAATCGGCGTCGGGCAGCAGAATGGCGCCCTTGATCGCGTTCACGTCGACGAGGCCCTTCATGTCGTAATCCGCGCCTTCTACGTCCTGCGGCAGCGGATCGTCGTAGAACACGAGGAGATTGAAGTTCGCATACGTGTTCGCGGTTTCGCGCAGCCGGTCGCGCATCGCATGTACGCCGCTGTTGCGCGCGCCGTGCACGAACACGACCTGCCGCTGCGGATCCTGGATCGCGCGCTTCAGCATGCTGATCATCGGCGTCAGCCCGACGCCGCCGCTGATCAGCACGATCGGCGTCTTCGCATGGACGTCGATGTGGAAGTTGCCGTACGGCGCGGCCACCCGGATCTGGTCGCCCACGTTCACATGATCGTGCAGCAGGCACGACACGTAGCCCGGCGGGTAGTTGCCGCCGCTTTCGCGCTTCACCGAGATCCGGTACGTGCGCCCGTTCGGCATGTCGGACAGGCTGTACTGGCGGATCTGCTGCAGCCCGAGGTCGGGCACGTCGACCGCGACGCTGATGTACTGGCCCGGTTCGAAGTTCGCGACCGGCTTGCCGTCGGCCGGCTCGAGGATGAACGACGTGATCACGCTGCTTTCGGGCCGCTTCTCGCGCACGACGAAGGTGCGCCAGCCGGTCCAGCCGCCGAGTCGCTCGGACGACTGTTCGTACAGGCTGCTTTCCATCCCCATCAGCACGTCGGCGAGATTGCCGTACGCCTGCGCCCACGCGGAGATGATGTCGTCGGTGGCCGCGTCGCCGAGCGTGTCCTTGATCGCGGCGAGCAGGTGCTCGCCGACGATCGGATAGTGCTCGGGCCGCACGCCGAGGCTCGCGTGCTTGTTCGCGATGTTCTTCAGTACCGCGGCGAGGCTGCTCGGGTCCTCGATGTTCTCCGCATACGCATAGACGGCACGCGCGAGCGCCTGCTGCTGCTGGCCCTGTTCCTGGTGCGCCATGTTGAAGACGTTCTTCAGTTCGGGATGCGCATCGAACAGCTTCGTATAGAAGCATTTGATGATGTCGTAGCCGTGTTGCGCGAGGACGGGGGCCGTGGCCTTGACGATATCTTTGGTTTTCTGCGTGAGCATGGTCGAACTCCTTCGTGACGGGGACGCCGGATGCGGCGCGCGCCGCGCGACGGGCGGGGCCGCGCGGGTGCGCCAATGGTGCGGGATGCCGGTGCAGGATTCGAACCCGTGCGGCGCACCGTGCCGACGCTCCATTGTCCGCGGCCCGAACAGGCGGTCAACGCGCGCACTGCGCACCGCGCACCGGCCGCGCGTTCGCAGCGATCCGCGGCCGCCGTCACGACAGCAAATAATGCTGCTGGCCGATGACGCTCCCGTGCGCGAGGTCGTACATGCGCGACCCGCATCGCGAAAACGGGCGACGCAACGGCGTAGCGAGCCGCGTCCGCGCGACTGCGACCTTTCTACAATCCGTGCGGCCACCGCTACACGGTGCCGCCAGTCCCGGCACGGGTGCCGCGCACCGCATGCGCGGAGCAGGCCCGAACCTTGCGTCGCGCAGCATCGTCCGCGGCCTTGCCGCGATGCATCGCGCATGGCGATTTGCATGGGAGGCGCATATGGAGCCGATGCCGCTCATCCTTCAGTGGCACGAGGTTGTCATCCGGATCGTGCTGGCGCTGGTTGCCGGCGGGCTCGTCGGCCTGGATCGCAGCGAGTCCGGCAAGACGGCCGGGCTGCGCACGACGATTCTCGTCTGTCTTGCTGCGTGCCTGGCGATGCTGCAGGTCAACGCGCTGCTGCTGCAGGCCGGCAAGCCGGAGGGCGGATTCGCCCAGCTCGACCTGATGCGGTTGCCGCTCGGCATCCTGACCGGCATGGGCTTCATCGGCGGCGGCGCGATCCTGCATCGCGACGGGCTGGTGTCGGGCGTGACCACGGCCGCGACGCTGTGGTTCGTGACGGTCATCGGGTTGTCCATCGGCGGCGGCCAGCTGCTGCTCGGCGGCCTCGGGCTGGTGCTCGCGCTGCTGGTCGTCTGGCCGCTGCGGTACGTCGAGCAACGCTTGCGGCGCACGCGGAATGCGCTGATCACGGTCGAGTATCCGCGCGGCTCGGCGGTGCGCGAACAGCTGGCCGACACGCTGCGCGACGCAGGTTTCACGTGCCGCACGCGCGGTTTTCGCGAAACGGCCGCGCTCGCGCTGCACGAGGAAGAACTGTTCGTGCAATGGCGCGAAGCCGCCACCGCCGACGCGATGCTGAAGCAGCTGATGCGGATCGTCGAAACGGCCGGGCTGACGTCGGTGCGCTGCTCGGCGGAGAACTGACGGCGCGTCCGCGGAACGCGCGATGCTCGTGCAGCAGGCCGCCCCCGGCGGCTTATCCAGGAGCGAAACATGACATGTGTATCTGAAGTGATGACACGCGACGCTGCAACCATCGCGCCGACGCAGAGCCTGCGCGAAGCGGCGAAGCTGATGGACGAACTGAACGTCGGTTCGCTGCCCGTATGCGACGGCACGCGGCTCATCGGCATGCTGACGGACCGCGATATCGTCGTGCGTGCGGTGTCGATGGGCGTGCGGCCCGACGAGCCGGTCGAGGGCGTGGTCAGCGGACCGGCGAACTGGTGTTACGAGGACGACGACATCTCGGCGGTGCAGAAGAAGATGGAAGACGCGCAGATCCGCCGCGTGCCGGTGGTCGACCGCGAGAAACGGCTCGTGGGCATCGTCGCGCTCGGCGATCTGGCCACGTCGGCCGACGGCGGTATCTCGTCGACGCTCGGCGCGGTGTCGGCGCCGTCGCGCCCGGACCGGTAATCGCCGCGAGCGGATAAGGAGAACGACATGAACGAAGACAGGGAAACGCAGATCAGGGAGCGCGCGTACCGGCTGTGGCAGGCAGACGGTTCGCCGGAAGGCCGTGCCGACGAATACTGGCGGCAGGCCGAGCAGCAGCTCGATGCCGAGGGCGGCAGCGCGGCCGGTGGCGCGACCGGTAGCGCGGAGGACAGCGACGAGCCGGCGGCGGATTTGCCGATCGAACAGTCCGCGAAGCGGCGCATCCTGGGCGAGCCGCTTCAGGACACGGACGCGATACCGCCGAGCGAGATTGCGCACGAAAAGCGCCGCACGCGGTGAATCGCAGCGGCGGATGAATGCGCGACGCGCCCGGGCGACGCGTGCCGGCCGGCAAGCCGGCAAGGAGGATCGAGATGACCGCGCATGCAGGCGAAAAGGCGGAAAAGACCGGCGATTTCCGCTGCGACAAATGCCACCGGTCGACACACGTACAAGCGGGCCATCCGATTCCGAAGTGCCCGCATTGCGGCAACGATACGTACGGCGAGCGCGTGCGCGAACCGGGCAACAAGCACTAGCTTCACGTGCGTCACGTTTCGCGCGCATGGCGATGCCGCCCCGAGCGTGTGGGGCGGCATCGTGCCGGCTGCGCGTCGGGCCGCATGCCGGTGCGGGCGGGATGCGCCGCGGTCGAGCAGGCACGCGCACTGCGGCGCGTTGCGTTCCTGTCACTCGCGAACCGACACGATCATGGCAAGACTGGCCTGTGAAATCTGCGGCGTGCGCCCGGCGACGATCCGGCTCGAGATGCTGCAGAACGGGCGCCGCCGCGCGCTCGACGTATGCGACTACCACTATGCGCAACTGACCCGCCATCAGCGCGCGTTCTCGCCGCTCGAATCGCTGTTCGGGCTCGGCACCGCGCGCAGCGACGCGCCGCCGGCCGGCGGCGTGCCGTGGCCCGACGCGTCGGCCGTCGAGAGCGCCGAGCACGCGGGCATCGTGCAGTTCTTCAGCGATCTCGCGCGCGACCTGCTGCAGCGTTCGGCCGAACGTGCGGCGCGCGCGGGCCGCCACGAAGTCGATACCGAACACCTGCTGTACGAGCTGGCGGACAACCCGACCGTCGCGGAATTGCTCGCCGGGTTCGGCGTCGACGCGGCCGGGCTGCGCAGCCGGATCGACGCGCAGCTGCCGCACGCGGAAGGCACGCCGGCGTACACGTCGCCCGACATCTCCGTGTCGCCGCGGCTGAAAGGCGCGCTCGAACGCGCGTTCATCGCGTCCCGCCAGCTCGGCCACCGTTACGTCGGGCCCGAGCACCTGCTGATCGGCCTCGCCGAAGTGCCGGACAGCTTCGCCGGACAACTGCTCGTGCGCGCCGGCGTCGACGCCGATGCGCTGCGCCGGCGCACGATCGCGGCCGTGGGCGCGCGGCCGCGCCAGGACGGCGCGGCGCAACCGTCGCGCACGCCGCAGCTCGACCGCTACAGCCGCGACCTCACCGCGCTTGCCCGCGAAGGGCGGCTCGATCCGGTGATCGGCCGCTCGGGCGAGATCGAGACGATGGTCGAGGTGCTCGCGCGGCGGCGCAAGAACAATCCGGTGCTGATCGGCGAGCCGGGCGTCGGCAAGACGGCGGTCGTCGAAGGGCTCGCGCAGCGGATCGTCAGCGGCGACGTGCCCGAATCGTTGCGCGCGAAACGGCTCGTCGAATTCAACGTGAACGCGGTCGTCGCCGGCGCGAAGTATCGCGGCGAATTCGAGGAGCGCACGAAGCAGCTCGTCGATGAAATCACCGCGAACCGCGATTCGGTCGTGCTGTTCGTCGACGAGATCCACACGATCGTCGGGGCGGGCCAGGGCGGCGGCGAGGGCGGCCTCGACATCGCGAACGTGTTCAAGCCGGCGATGGCGCGCGGCGAACTGAACCTGATCGGCGCGACGACGCTCGCCGAATACCAGAAGTACATCGAGAAGGACGCGGCGCTCGAGCGGCGCTTCCAGCCGGTGTTCGTCGCCGAGCCGAGCGTCGCGCAGAGCATCAACATCCTGCGCGGGCTGCGCGACGGCCTCGAGGCGCACCATCGCGTGACGATCGCCGACGACGCGATCGTCGCGGCCGCCGAACTGTCGGACCGCTACGTGACCGGCCGCTTCCTGCCCGACAAGGCGATCGACCTGATCGACCAGGCGGCCGCGCGCGTGAACCTGCAGTCGACGTCGCGCCCGTCCGGCATCCTCGAGCTCGAATCGGAGCTCGCGCAGCTGCGCCGCGAACAGGACTATGCGGCGTCGCGCCGGCAATTCGATCGCGCGCATGCGCTCGGCGAGGAGATGGCTGCGAAGGAGCGCGCGCTGCACGACACCACCGACGCATGGAAACAGCGGATCGGCAGCAGCACGTCGCTGGTCGACGCGTCGATCGTCGCCGAGATCGTCGCGAAGCTGACCGGCATCCCGGTCGCGCAGCTCACCGCCGAGGAGAAGGCGCGCCTGCTGAACATGGAGGCGCGTCTGGGCGAGCGCGTGATCGGCCAGGACGAAGCGGTGAAGGCCGTCAGCGATGCGGTGCGCCGCGCGCGTGCGGGCCTGCAGGCGCGCCGCCGGCCGACGGCCGTGTTCCTGTTCCTCGGGCCGACCGGCGTCGGCAAGACCGAGCTCGCGAAGGCGCTGGCCGAAGTCGTGTTCGGCGACGAGGAAGCGATCGTGCGGATCGACATGAGCGAGTACATGGAGCGCCACGCGGTCGCGCGGCTGATCGGCTCGCCGCCGGGCTACGTCGGCTACGAGGAGGGCGGCCAGCTGACCGAACGTGTGCGCAGGCGGCCGTACAGCGTGATCCTGCTCGACGAGATCGAGAAGGCGCACCCGGACGTGTACAACGTGCTGCTGCAGGTGTTCGACGACGGCCGGCTGACCGACGGCAAGGGGCGCGTGGTCGACTTCAGCAATACGCTGATCATCGCGACGAGCAACCTCGCGGCGGACGTCATCGCCGGCCAGGCGCGTGCCGCGCCCGGCTTCACGAGCAGCACCGCGAGCGCGACGGTCGAATCCGGCGTGATGAACGTGCTGCGCCAGCATTTCCGGCCCGAGTTCCTGAACCGGATCGACGACATCATCCTGTTCAAGGCGCTCGGCCGTGAAGAAACCGCGCGCATCGTGCGGCTGCAGCTCGATGCGGTGCGGCGGCTGGCGGGCAGCCAGGACGTCGACCTGGTGTTCGACGAATCGGTGGTCGAGTATCTCGCGCGCGAAGGGTACCGCCCCGAGTTCGGCGCGCGCGAACTGCGGCGGCAGATCCGTCAGTCGATCGAGAACGAGCTCGCGAAGGCGATGCTCGACGGGAAGGTCGCCGAAGGGATGCGCGTGCTGTGCCGGTTCGATCCGGTCGAGCGGCGCGTGCAATTCGAGCCGCAAGTGCCCGCGCTCGCTTCCCCCGCGTCGAATGCTGCAACGGCAGCCGGCGGCGGCGGGACCGCCCGCGCGGCGGATTCGAAAGAAGCGTGAACGAAGCGCGCGGCCCCCGCGACGGTGGCGCGCGCGACGACTGCAACCGGGCTATCCGTCCTCGCCGACTTCGGTCGGATCGGGCAGGTCGGGCAGGTGTTCGCGCTCCGGGGTCTGCGGGATGTCCGGCGTGTCCGGCTGGTCGTCCGCGTCCGGGTTCGGCGTCGGGTTGGTCGTATTCGTCGGGCTCATGGGCATGCTCCTCGGTGTCGAAAGGGCGCCGGCGCACGGCCGGCATACCGCTTTTCGAGCATCGCGCGTGCCGCGCTCAGCGTCCGGCTTCCGCGCCCGCGCCGTCGTGCGCATCGCCGGTGGGCGCCGGCCGGCTCATCGCGAGATGCAGCGCGGCCGGATCGACCGGCTTCACGAAGTGCTGCAGGAACCCGGTCGCGAGACAGCGTTCGCGATCCGCGCTGCGGCCGTAACCGGTCAGCGCGAGAAACATGCACGGCGTGACTTCGTTGATCGCCTTCAGCCGCCGCAGCAGTTCGTACCCGTCCATCACCGGCAGCCCGATATCGAGGATCGCGACGTCGGGGCGATATGCGCGGTAGGCGGCCAGCGCGGTCACGGGATCGTGCACGACCGCAACGTCGTGACCGGCGTCGCGCAGCCATTGCGCGAGCGTCGACGCGGCATCCTCGTTGTCGTCGACCAGCATCACGCGCCGGCCGGTGCCCGGTGCCATGTCGCGGATGCCGGGCGGCGTCTGCGGCGCGGCGACCGCGACCGGTTTCGGCCGGTACTCGGGCAGCGCGATCGTGAACGTGCTGCCGCAGCCGGGTCCGGCGCTGTCCGCGCGCACCGTGCCGCCGTGCAGGTTCACCAGGCTGCGCACGAGCGCGAGGCCGATGCCGAGGCCGCCGTGCGCCTGCTTCGCTTCGCCGTCGATCCGGTAGAACGGCTCGAAGATGCTGTCGAGGCGATCGGGCGGGATGCCCGCACCGTTGTCGCAGACTTCGATGAGCGCCGTGCCGTCCGCGCCGCGCGTCGCGCGCACCGTGATGTCGCCGCCGGGCGTCGTGTATTTCGCCGCGTTGGTCAGCAGATTCGCGACGACCTGCGACAACCGCACCGGGTCGCCATGGCAGCGCGCGTCCGGGTCGGTATCGACGTGCAGCCGATGACGGCGCTGCTCGAGCAGCGGGCTTGCGACCTCGACCGCACGGTCGACGATGTCCGCGAGCCGCACGGCTTCCTTCTTCAGCGTGATCTTGCCGCGCGTGATGCGCGACACGTCGAGCAGGTCGTCGATCAGCCGGACCATGTGATCGAGCTGCCGCTGGATGATCGCGATCTCGTTCGGCGTCGCCTGTCCATCGCGGTTGCGGATCAGCTCCAGCGCGAGCGAGATCGGCGTGAGCGGATTGCGCAGCTCGTGGCCGAGCACCGCGAGAAACTGGTCCTTCGCCTGGTTCGCGTCGCGCAATTCGCCGAGCAGCCGGTCGCGCTCGGTGTTCGCGGCGACGAGCTTTTCGCGCGCGGCGACGTGCTCGGTCACCTCGACCGCGCTGACGATCACGCCGAGCCCGTCCGTGAGCGGCTGCGGATTGAAATGCAGCCGGTACACGCGCGCGCTGTCGGCGCGGTCTGCGCCGTCCGGTCCGGGCCGGTCGCGGTGCTCGCCGATCGTCGTCGAGCGGCCGTGCACGCGGGCGGCCTCGAGCGCCCGCAGGATCGCCGGCGTATCGCCGCCGGGCAGCACCGACGTCAACGGCTGGTCGACGATGTCGGTGCGGCCGCACAGCGCGGAGAAGCGATGATTCGCGAGCACGATCCGGTGCGCCGGGCCCGACAACAGCGCGATCGGCAACGGCGCGTGCATCAGCACGCCGTTGCGCTGCTGCTCGGCGGCCTCGCGGCGGCGGATTTCGTCGGTCAGCGCGCGCGAACGCTGCTGCGACAGCGCGAGTGTCAGGTGCAGTTCGTTTTCGTCGCTGCGCAGCGACGCGGCAGGCAGGATGCGGCGGTGCAGCGCACACACATGGCGAAACATCTCCGACTGTTCGGCGCTCGGAAACGCATCGTGCGGATAGCCGCAGTACAGCGAGAAGCGATACCGCTCGATCAATTCGTTCCACAGCGCTTCGAGCCGCAGCGCGCCGGCGTAGCGGTCCTGCGCGCACAGCAGCGCGACCATTTCGCCGAATGCGTGCACGGGCCGCCCGGCGCGGACCGCCGTTTCGACGATCGTGCCGATCG
Organism: Burkholderia sp. SR8; assembly: GCF_052851275.1. Taxonomy (NCBI): domain Bacteria; kingdom Pseudomonadati; phylum Pseudomonadota; class Betaproteobacteria; order Burkholderiales; family Burkholderiaceae; genus Burkholderia; species Burkholderia sp. SR8. The sequence continues at coordinate 103,105 of NZ_JAULUC010000013.1, read as the reverse complement.
ACCGGTGAAAGCGCACGGGGTCGGGCAGGTCGCGGTCCATGAAACTGTCGAGCAGCGTCTGCGCGCTCGACATGAAGATGCGGCTGCGGGCCGCGTCGTCGATCGACGCGCCCAGGTGTTCGTGCACTGCCGCAAGCCGGTCGGGCCGCGCGATCACGATCGCGCTGCCGCCCGCGCACAGCGCATCGGTCGCGAACGACGCGACCTCCGACACGAGCTGCTCGCCGGACTCGTAGAACTGCACGAAGTGATCGGCCCGGAGCGGCGCCGATTCCAGCAGGGGAGAGGCAGGTTTCATAGGGCTCACGACCATACGGTGCCGCCGGCGGCCGTCGAGTCGGGGCCACCGCCATATCCGGGCCGAGAGCAGCAAGTACCGTGCCGCGTTCGTTGGTCGCCGTGGCGGCCTTGTGGCGCGGGCCCGGCGGACGCTGGCGGTGCCGGTTGGCGCCGAATTTGTAAATTCTGCAGCGGATTGGTCGGATGGGGGCATGTTCGCCGCGCGCCACCGACGGCATGTCGCTTGCTGGAATCCGGGTTCGCCGCGGCCGCTTCGACGCGCGTCGCGCCCGCCTTCAGCCACGCAGCCAAACCGCAGCGCAGGGAGTTCACCATGACGAAAACCCGTCAACCGAAGCACACCGCACCGCACGTCGAGCCGCGGGAATCCGCCGATTCGCCTGAGCGGCGCGGCCCGGTACCGGGCGAGCCGCCCGGGCACCCGGGTCACGCGCCGGGCGGCGGCGAACTCGATTCGATTCCGGACGACCAGGCGCGCAAGGTCGTGCCCGACGATCCGCGCCAGACCGAGGCGCGCGATCCGGCCGGTAGACCGTGGCCCGACGGGCATGACGCGCCCGACGATTCGGGCAACCGGCCGCGGCCGCTTTAGCCGCGTGCCGGCCGTTCGTCTTCATCCGTACGCGTAGAACCGGGCATCGCCGGGTTCACGCACGCACTGGAGCCTTTCATGTCGTCAGACGAAGTATCCGAATCCCGCCGCAAGTGGATGCAGGGCACGACGGCGAGCCTCGTCGCCGGCGTGGCGATTCCGGCGGTCGCCCAAGGCGGCGGCGTATCCGATGCCGCCGACACCGCACCGCACGATCCGCGCACGCTGTATCCGCACGCGCCGTTTCCCGAGCAGCACCAGCCGTGGCCGGGTCTCGCGGGCCGCATGACGCCGCGTCCCGATCACGGCGAGCGCAGCTACCGCGGCAGCGGCCGTCTCGACGGCCGCAAGGCGCTCGTCACCGGCGGCGATTCCGGCATCGGCCGCGCGGCCGCGATCGCGTTCGCGCGCGAGGGCGCGGACGTCGCAATCGCCTATCTGCCGGACGAGGAACCCGACGCGCGCGAAGTCGTGCAATACATTCGCAGCGCGGGCCGCAAGGCCGTGCCGCTGCCGGTCGACATCCGCACCGAAGGCGCGTGCAACGGGCTCGTCGAGCACGCGGTCGCGGGCCTGGGCGGACTTGACATCCTCGTGAACAACGCGGCGCGCCAGCACAGCCACGATTCGATTCTCGACATCAGCACCGAGGATTTCGACTGGACGCTGCGCACCAACCTGTACGCGCTGTTCTGGATCACGCGCGCGGCGATTCCGCACATGCCGCCCGGCTCCGCGATCGTCAACACGACGTCGGTGAATGCGTACGAGCCGTCCGTGAACCTGCTCGACTACGCGATGACGAAGGCCGCGATCGCGAACTTCACGAAGGGGCTCGCGAAGCAGATGATCCAGCGCGGCATTCGCGTGAACGGCGTCGCGCCCGGGCCGTTCTGGACGCCGTTGCAGGTGAGCGGCGGCCAGACCGAAAAGAACGTCGAGACGTTCGGCCAGCAGGTGCCGATGGGGCGGCCCGGACAGCCGGCCGAACTCGCTTGGATCTACGTCGAGCTGGCGTCGTCGCGGGCGAGTTACGTGACCGGACAGATCTACGGCGCGTCGGGCGGCGGCGGGCAGCCTTAGCGCGACGCGCGCGGGCGACTGGCGTCACGGACCGCGAACGGCCTGTCCGGCGGGCCCGCCGCCCGAGCAGCGATCTTTATCGCTGCAGCAGATAAACGTATCGGAATCGCTTCGTTGACGCCGTCCGGCGCGCGCTCGTAGATTCGCATCTTTACCGAATCAGGGGCTGTACCGTGACGACTCCCGCCATCCACGCCGCTGCATCGGCGTCCGCCGGCCATCGGCCCGCGCTGCTGCCGGAACCCGGCGCGCAACGGTTCGACATCGTCCCGTTCGATGCGCCGCTCGGCGCCGAGGTCGTCGGACTCGATCTGTCGCAGCCGCTCGATGCGGCCGGTTTCGCGTGCATCCATCGCGCGCATCTCGACCATCACGTGCTGGTGTTCCGCGACCAGCGCATCACGCCGGAACAGCACATCGCGTTCAGCCGCCGCTTCGGGCCGCTGCAGATCCACGTGCTGCACCAGTTCGCGCTCGCCGGGCATCCGGAAGTGCTGATCGTGTCGAACATCGTCGAGAACGGCAAGCCGATCGGGCTTGGCGATGCCGGCCATTTCTGGCATTCCGACCTGTCGTACAAGGAAAAGCCGAGCCTCGGCTCGCTGCTGCATGCGCAGGAGCTGCCGGCCGAAGGCGGCGACACGCTGTTCGCGAACATGCATCTCGCCTGGGACACGCTGCCCGCGCACCTGCGCCGTGCGGTCGAAGGGCGGCGCGCCGAACATACGTACCTCGCGCGCTATGCGGAGCTGCAGGCGCGCAGCCCGTGGCGGCCGAACCTGTCGGCCGAGCAGATCGCGCAGGTGGACGCGGTCGTGCATCCGGTCGTGCGCACGCATCCGGAAACGGGCCGCAAGGCGCTGTTCGTGAGCGAGCATTTCACGACGCGCATCGTCGACCTGCCCGACGACGAAAGCCGCGCGCTGCTCGACGAACTGTTCGCGCACAGCGTGCGCGCTGAGCACCTGTATCGCCATCGGTGGCGCGAGCACGATCTCGTGTTCTGGGACAACCGCTCGCTGATGCATCTCGCGGCCGGCACGCCCGACCACCTGCGCCGCAAGTTGTACCGCACGACGATCGAAGGCGACGCGCCGTTCTGAGCGTCACCACGTCCTCGTTCCGCAGACTCATTTCCACTGGAGTTCCGATGTCGTTTCCGCTTTCACCGGCGCTACGCCGCACGACCCTGTCCGCGCGCCGCGTATTGGCCGCTACGCTCACCGCCGCGCTGGCCTTCGCCGCCGCCGGCACGCCGCAAGCCGCGCATGCGGAAGGCCGCATCCGCGTCGCGGAGCAGTTCGGCGTCGTCTACCTGATGCTGAACGTCGCGCGCGACCAGCAGCTGATCGAGAAGGAAGGCCGCAAGGCCGGCGTCGACATCAAGGTCGACTGGGTGCGGCTGTCCGGCGGCGCGGCCGTCAACGACGCGCTGCTGTCGGGCGCGGTCGATATCGCGGGCGCGGGCGTCGGGCCGCTGTTGACCGTATGGGACCGCACGCGCGGCCGCCAGAACGTGAAGGGCGTCGCGTCGCTCGGCAACTTTCCGTACTACCTCGTCAGCAGCAACCCGAACGTGAAGACGATCGCCGACCTGAGCGCGAAGGACCGCATCGCGGTGCCGGCCGTCGGCGTGTCGGTGCAGTCGCGCGTGCTGCAGTACGCGGCCGCGAAGCAGTGGGGCGACAAGCAGTTCGACAAGCTCGATGCGTTGACGCAGGCGATCCCGCATCCGGATGCGACCGCCGCGATCCTCGCGAACAGCAACGTGATCACCGGCCACTTCGGCAATCCGCCGTTCCAGGACCAGGAACTCGCGGGCAATCCGAACGCGCACATCGTGCTGAACTCGTACGACGTGCTCGGCGGCCCGAGCTCCGCGACGGTGCTGTACGCAACGGAAAAATTCCGTGACGAGAATCCGAAGACGTACCGTGCGTTCGTCGCCGCACTCGCCGACGCCGCGCGCCAGATCGCGGCCGATCCCGAGCGCGCGGCCGATACGTACATTCGCGTGAACGGTTCGAAGATCGATCGTGCGTTGCTGGTGAAGATCCTGCGCAATCCGCAGGTGCAGTTCAAGACGGCGCCGCAGAACACGCTGGCGCTCGCGCAGTTCATGTATCGCACTGGCGCGATCCGCAACGAGCCGAAGTCGTGGCGCGACTACTTCTTCGACGACCCGGCGACGGCCGGCGGCAGTTGAGCGGCGCTGGCAGCGGCGTTCCCGCGTCGCGATCGACGCTTATGCGTCGGCGCGGTTTCGATATGCGCAATCGTTGGTTGGGTCACGCGCCGCGTCGCCGTATGTTGATGTTTTACCTGCAAGAGTTTCGATCGTGAACGCCACTTCTCCCCGCATCGGCTTGCCGCCGTACTCCATGCGCGGCACGGCTGCGCCGGCCGCCCATCCCGTGCCCGACGCACGCGCCGCGTCGGCGCCGCAGGCCGCCGCGGCCGGCGCGCCCAGCGAGCGCCTGCTGGCGCTCGATCGCGTGAGCCTCGAATACCGGACCGGCGCACGGATCGTTCGCGCAACCCATCAGGTCAGCTTCGACGTGTACGGCAGCGACCGCTTCGTGCTGCTCGGCCCGTCCGGTTGCGGCAAGTCCACGTTGCTGAAGGCGATCGCCGGCTTCATCGAGCCCGTGTCGGGATCGATCGCGCTCGACGGCCGGCCCGTGCACGGCCCGGGCCCCGACCGCATCGTCGTGTTCCAGGAGTTCGACCAGTTGCCGCCGTGGAAGACGGTTGTCGAGAACGTCGCGTTTCCGCTGCGCGCGGCCGCGAAGCTGTCGCGCGCCGACGCGCGCGAGCGCGCGCTGCACTATCTCGACAAGGTGGGGCTCGCCGCATTCGCCGATGCGTATCCGCATACGTTGTCCGGCGGCATGAAGCAGCGCGTCGCGATCGCGCGTGCGCTGGCGATGCAGCCGCGCGTGCTGCTGATGGATGAGCCGTTCGCCGCGCTCGACGCGCTCACGCGCCGCAAGATGCAGGAAGAACTGCTGCGCCTGTGGGACGAATTCCGCTTCACGCTGCTGTTCGTCACGCATTCGATCGAGGAGGCGCTCGTGGTCGGTAACCGGATCCTGCTGCTGTCGCCGCATCCGGGCCGCGTGCGCGCGGAGCTCAACAGCCACGACTATTCGCTCGACAGCGTCGGCAGCGGCGACTTCCGCGCGCGTGTCGCCCGCATCCATCATCTGCTGTTCGATACCGGCGTCGCGAACGAAACGGATCGAGTGCCGGCCACGGAGGCAACCGCATCATGAGCACGATCGACCGCGTGCTCCCGCCGCTGCCGCCCGTTCGAACCGAATACGTACACACGCTCGATGCGCCGCCCGAGGTCGAGCGTGCGGCACCCGCGCCGCTGTTGCGCCGCATCGTCGGTGCGAGCGGGTTTCGCCGCGCGATCGTCGCGCTGGTGCTGATCGCCGCGTGGGAAATCGTTGCGCGTATCGTCGCGAACGATCTGCTCGTGCCGACCTTCGGCGCGACGCTGGTCGCGTTCGTGCAGGGCATTGCGTCGGGCGAACTGCTGGTGAAGACCGGCATCTCGATGTCCGTGCTGTTGCGCGGTTATGCGCTCGGCGTGCTGTTCGCATTCGTGCTGACGTCGCTCGCGGTATCGACGCGCATCGGCCGCGACGTGCTGTCGATGCTCACGTCGATGTTCAATCCGTTGCCGTCGATCGCATTGCTGCCGATCGCGCTGTTGTGGTTCGGGCTCGGCACCGGCAGCCTGCTGTTCGTGCTCGTGCACGCGGTGCTGTGGCCGCTCGCGCTCAGCATGTATACGGGTTTTGCCGGCGTGCCGGCCACGCTGAAGATGGCGGGCCGCAACTATGGCCTGACCGGCTTGCGGCAGATCGCGCTGATTCTCGTGCCGGCCGCGCTGCCGTCGATCCTGTCGGGGCTGCGCGTCGGCTGGGCATTCGCCTGGCGCACGCTGATCGCGGCGGAACTCGTGTTCGGCGCGAGCGCCGGGCAGGGCGGGCTCGGCTGGTACATCTTCCAGAACCGCAACGAGCTGTATACCGACCGCGTGTTCGCGGGCCTCGCGGCCGTCATCGTGATCGGGCTGCTGGTCGAGCATCTCGTGTTCGATACGCTCGAGCGCGTGACGGTGCGCCGCTGGGGCATCCAGCACTGACCCGCAGCGGGCCGGGCGAGTCGCCGAACGCAATGCCGGTGAAACGGACGTAGATCGGCGCGCGCACGTGGTCGTCCAGTTCGACCGGCGACCAATGGTGCTTACATATGGAGCATTGGCCGCAGCAGCATGCCGATCCGATCCGCACGAGTTTTCCGGAAATGCGCGACAGCCCGATGCGCGATTTCGGCGCGGGACTCCGCTTGCGGGAAAAGAAGTCGTCAGCGCACGGGTTCACGGACGTGACTCCGTATGATCATTCAGCCATCCTGTTCTGCCGGCGCTGTCGTGCGAGTCGATCCGAGGTCTTTCGGCAGCATCCGGAACCTCGAAGCCTGTTTGCGTGAAGGGTTTCCGGTACGCGGGTGCGCCGGGTCGCGCATCGTGCAAATCGCACTTTACATAATGCGTATTATCGATCAAATAGGGTCGAACCAAATTTCCGAAACCACACCAGCCGCCCCCGACGCTTAGACTCCGCAATAAGCCTCTTGCGCAATCACAGCTAGCGTTTGCACCGCGCGCCAATCGCACCGGCGTCCGTCCCGACGATCGCCGAGCACGGTCAATTCCCGGCCGATCCTTCCGCAGCGTTAGAATGGCGCCCCTTCCGACAGGAGACGAAAATGTCCTGGTTCATCTACGAAGTGCCCGAATACCACGAAGACGCTGCGCGCATCGAGCCGTTGAGCGACCTGCGCAGCCGTGTGCTGAAACTCAATGGCCCGGCCATGGCCGACGAACTCGAAAGCGTGCGCGAGAACGCCGCGGCGGCAGCGGACACGCCCGAGCGCCCGCTGCGTACTCCGGAAAATCCGCTGGTCTTTCCGATTCCTTACGCCGAGTCAATGATCCTGGTCGGATTCATCTTCGATCTGAAACGCGAATTCCGGCAACTGATCGTCTCGCCCGTGGAAATGCCCTGGCTGAATGACGCGTAAAGCGCATTCGGAACGGAAGCCGACGGCAGCGTCGCGCGGTTCAAGAGCGGGGCCGCCTATCCCGCCGTCTCCTCACGGAATGAACCCGCGCACAACGACAAGCCCTAGAAATTCCGCGCCAGACCGACCATGAACATGTCCTGGTCCTTGTCGTTGCGGGTCGCGACGCGATTGAAGCGCAAGCTCGCCGCCCAATGGTTCGTCACCTGGTAGGTCACCTGCGCGCTGAGCAACGCGTTGAGCCGTATCCTGCTCGAGGTCTCGTCCCGATCGTGCGACAGATACGGACCGACACCGGCCGACAGCGTCCATTTGCTCCTGATCGGCGCGACGTACCAGAATTGCGCTGCGATGCCTCGTCTGCCGGCGACGCCGTTGTTGCCTTCGTAGACGAAGCTCGCCGAATAGGCCCACGCATTGCCGAGCGGCCGTTTGACTTCGAGCATGTATCCCTTTTCGATCGGCACCTGCGGGCGGTTCGTCTGCGACGTGCCGGCCCACACGCTCACCTGCGTCTTGCCGTCCGACAACGCCGGGCCGGGATCGCCGCCGAAATCCGAGCCGATGCCGAACAGCACCGCGTCGGAATTGAAGCCGCCGAACATCTGGACGTGGTTGTACTGAACCTTGAGGAAGAAGCGATTCGGAACGACGTAATACCGTACCGCTGCCGACGCACGCACGCCCCATCGCTTGTCGTTACGCACCTGGTTGTCGACATGCGTGGTGTCCATGCTGAAATACGGGCCGGCCGACAATTCGAGCGCCAGGCGGCTGCCGACCGGCCAGCGAAACGAGCCGAGCGCAGCGAAGCCGTCACGGTGGTGATCGACCGGATGTCCCTCGTTCACGTACGCGAGGTAGACCGACAGGTAGTCGTTCAGGACGTCGCCGAAGCCGACTTCGTACGCGCGCCAATGCATGTCGCCACCGTTGGTCGCGCGCCCGTCGCCAAACACCGCATAGGCGTTGAGCGCTCTTTCCGACGGCTTGGAGTCGATCGGTAAGCTCGACGCACTGTCCTGCGCATGCGCGTTGCCCGTGCCGGCAAGAATTGCCAGACCGGCGATCGAGCTCGTGAGGATGAAGCGCGAATAGATGCGACGGCACTGTCCCATTTGCCCTCCCTCGCCTTGATAACCGCGATTTCCCGGACAAGCTGATGGCGATTATAGGTGGGCTCGGATCATGGAGCCAGCCCGCTCTCTTCCGCAGCTGTGCCCGGGTCAAGGCGCGGCAATCAACGCCTGCACCAGACTGGCGGCCATCGGCCGGCCGAGGCCGGTCACGTAGTCGTAGCCGGCCGACGCATTGCACAGCGTGCCGCACGTGCCGTTCGAGCCGCTGACTATGTCGCGGAAGTTCGCCGCGTAGGCGCTCGATGCGAGCCCGTACAGCGCGGTCTGGAGCGCGCCCACCGCGTTCAGCGTCGTCTTGCCGCGCGCGACACGCAAGCTGTTCGCGATCGCGATCAGCGCGGACCATTGCGGTGCGCCCGCACTCGTGCCGCCGACGACGAACCAGCCGCTCTGCCCCGCATAGCCGTACGAATCGTAGACGGCGAAGCCGGACGCCGGATCGGCATCATAGGCGACGTCGGGCACGCCACGCAGCCCGAGCGTATCCGATGGCACGCCGAAGTTCGACTGATACGTCGGCTCGGGCTCGACGGCGCTCTGTCCGCCGCCGCTGCCGGCCCACGCCGTTTCTCCGGTGTATGCACCGCTCGCATCGATCGCGATCAACGTGCCGCCGACGCTCAGCACATACGGCGACGCGGCCGGGTAGTCGATTCCATTGCCGCCGTCGCCGGACGCGGCGACGAACGACACGCCGTTCGCGCTGGCGAACTGTCCGTCGAATTGCGTTTCGGCGAGGAATTCGGCGCTGCCCCAGCTGATCGATACGACCTTCGCGCCGACTCCGCCGGGTGCCGGACTCGTCGCGAGCGCAATCGCGCTCATCAGGTCGTCGAGCGAACTCGATGCGGCTTCGACCAGCACGATCCGTGCATTCGGTGCGATCGCGTGCGCCCACTGCACGTCGAGCGAACTCTCGAGTGCCCACAATGCGTCCGGCGGCGGCGGGCGCTTGTCGGCAGTCGCGTATACCTTCGTGAAGCAGCGCGGCGACGCGCACGGCGGCAGGCCGAACGTGTTGCCGAACGAGCGCAGATCCGCTTCGACGTTCGGGTTGTCGTACGCATCGACGATCGCGATGACCTGATCGTCGCCGCCGTAGCCGCGCGCCGGCAATTGGTCGAACCCGTAGAAGCGGCGGATCTGCTGCGGCGACACGCCGACCGGGCTTCGTTTCGCGCCGCCGTGCAGATGGAGCGGCGGCCGCGCGAACCCGCGCGGCGCGCGCGACGCGGACTGCGCGAACGACCCGCCGCACATCAGCGCGACGCTCGCCGATACGATCAACATGCGCAGCGCGCGCGCAAACGAAGCTCGCTTCATGATGTTCCCCCGTTGGCCACCGGGCCGACGCGCGTCAATGCACCTTCGCACTGGTGAACGACAGCGACTTGCCCGTACCGGCGATGACCAGCCAGTTGACCGGGTCGGTGCTCACGACCGTCGCGCTGCCGCTTTTCACGCTCGGCAACTGGTACGTGCTCTTCGGCAACAGCCAGGTCATGTCCTGCAGGCTCGCCGGATGCGTCGCGCTGAACGTCCAGCTCGTGCCGGTATCGGTGGCCGTCCAGTTCACGAGCAGACGGCGCCGGTCGAACTGCGTGAGCTGGTCCATCGTGAACCACTTGAACTGGCCGGCGCTCGCGAGCGACGCGGCATGGCTCAGGAATGTCGTGACGACGTTCGGATACCACGACGCGCCGAGCGGATGCATGTAGATCAGCCGGCTCGTGCGGTTCGCGACGACGAAATCCATCAGCGACAGATACCAGTTCTGCACGTCCGCCGTCGGCACCGCGAACTCCTGGAACTCCTCGAACGTCGCGTACTTGCCGAACGGCATCACCGGGAACGCCCAGATGCCCGGGTTCAGCAGCGAACCGTTGCGATACGCGCGCGTTTGCGCATTGCCGGTATGGCCGGTGAAGTAATAGCCGGAGTACCCGTTCGATTCGAGCCACGTCACCGCCCACGTCGGCGTATTGCCTTCCGGCGCCGCCCATTCGACGTCCGGCTTGCCCGTCACCGACTGCACGGCATTGCGGTTCAGCACGAGATACTGCGTAAACGTGCTCGCGTTGGTTTCGCTGGCGTTCGCCCCCCAGTAGTCGTGCGCCCAGCCGCCGTGGCTGCCGACGTTGTGGCCGCGCTTGAGCAGGAACGCGACGAGTTGCTTCGCCTGCGTGTTGTTCGTCAGGTTGATGCCGAGACCGTCGCCGATCGTCACGTCGTCCGGGCCGGCCGTCATCACGATCGAATACGGGCCGCTGTTCCAGATGCCGTAATTCTTCAGATACTGTGCCGGCTGGATCTGGTCCTCCGCGCAGAAGTGCCAGTTCAGCACCATTCCGGCCTGTGCGCGCGGCTGCAGCGACAGGTGCGGCATCGACAGGATGTTGGTCGTGAAGTAATGCAGGAAACCGTGGATCGGCATGCCGTCGGTTTGCCCGTCGAGATACGCGAGCGGCAGGTTCACGAACATCACGCCGCCGTTTCCGTACGCCTGATAGCCGGCGACGAGACCGAAGTTCGGCGACGTCAGCAGCGTCGTGCCGGTGTACGTGCCTTGCGTGACGTAGCTCGGGTAGCTAAGGAAGCCGTACACGTAGCCGGAAATTCCTTCGAGCACGTCGGTCGTCGTGGACGGCGACGCAGTGGCGAACGACGTCGCGCGATTGAACGAGGTCGACGACAGCAGCGTCGACGTCGGCGAATACGATCCGGATCTGACCTTCGCGCCCTTGCGCACGTGCCCGAGATTCAGCGGCACGCCCGCGATGCGCCCGCCTTCCGACTTGTACGTGAAATACGCCTGATGGTTGTAGCCGGCAAGCCCGCCCGGGTTCGACGTGCTCGGCTGCAGGAACAGGTGCTGATTCGCGGTCGCGCCGGACGAAGTCGTCGACGTCGTCGACGGAGTGGCGGCCAACGCCGTTGCGGTCGTCGTCGTGCCGGTCCACGTCATGGACTTCCCGGGCGGGATCTGCAGCGCGCGCAACGTGCTGCCCATCCCGGTCACCGGACCGAGGCCGATCATGCTTCCGCCGAGCGTGTCGTAAAGCACGTAGTTGACGCCGGCCATCGAGCTGAATCGCGATTGCCCGGGCGGATAGAATCCCGCCGCATTCAGTACGCCGAAGTCATAGACGAGCATCACGCGCCCGCCGTTCAGCGCGTAGGTCTGGATCGCGCTCACGAGCGTATCGTCGGCAACCGTATGCACCTGGTCGGGCAGGATGAGTCCTTGGTACTGCTGCAGCGACGTGCCGCCCTGCTTGAATTGCGTGTCGCTGATGAGCGAGATCTGCAATCCCTCCTCCGCCGCCGAATCGAGCCACGCGGACACACGCGGGTCCGGCAGCGTGAAATTGTCCGGCAGCAGCAACAGCAACTGGTTCGACAGTGCGTTCGCCCGTCCGGGCGCAAACGTCATCAGGCAAACGGAGAAGACGATCAGAAAGGCTCGCAGGATCCGGCTTGAGTTGGCCAACATTTTTGCTCTCCCGTCGAAGGGGGGATGGCAGCCGATGGCCAACACATTGCGGCCGGCGCTCCCCACATCGTGATTGAGCGGCCGGCATCCGCGCCGTGCGGCGCCGTCAGCTGGCGGCGGAGAGCGAACGGGCCGCGTTCCGGGCGCGCCCGGCGACGCATGTGCGTCGATTCGTCGGACCTTCCCGAACGCGCGGCAACCATCGTTTTCACCGCAATCGATCAAGCGAGCAACGTGCCAGTCGCGGGACGGCGTTGCCGGGACGGCCGCCGGCCGCGGCAAGCGCCCGGCACGTGGAAATCGCGCCAAAAACGTTGCAGCGCCGATACGGCGTGACGTGTGGCGCATGGGAGGCAGCAGGCGGGAACCGACTCGCGGAACGATGCGATGCTGTTTCGTGCGGTGCGGCGTCGCGTTCGACCCGCGCGATCGTCGCCGGCATACGCCGGCGCGCGACAATCGCGCCGGACATCGACGGAAAATGATTCTGACGTGTAACGCCGCGGCTGCACGCCGGGGGAATCGCTTGCGGCCCGCGCCTTGCTCGCGAGCAAGATGCGCAACATCGGACGTTGCGATCAGGAGAGCAAGATGACCAGTCAACAGCAACAGCAACAGCAACAGCAACAGCCAGGCAAACAGACCGGTGACAAGAAACCCGACGAGAAACGCGACGACGGGCAGTCGACCTTCGAAACCGATATTTCCGAGACCGGCGACGACGGTACCAGCGTGCGCCAGGCCGAGGTTCGCGAGGACGACCTGTCCGAAGTGAAACCGCCGTCCGGCCCGTCCCGCTAAGCGGCCGGAAACGGCGCCGCGCGGCGGCGGTCGCACGCGGTGCCGTGTCTTTTCCGGAGTCGTTGCAAATTCCGCCTTCTGCCCGCATCGGGCGGCCCGCCGCGTTGCGGCGGCCTCCGATGCGCGGCAGTCGATCCGGTATCCGGCGAACACCGGCCAGCCGAGCACCCAGGCGATCCGACCCACCGTGCGCACGACCACGACTCCGGAGGGAGTCGTATGCGGCCGGGCGCCGGGCGGCCGCCGGCCGATAGGGTCAAATCAAGCGTGCGATCCGCCCGCTTCGGAAAGATGGCGATTTCCCGCGTCGATACCCGACAATTTTCCGCGCGCCGGCCCCCTTGAAATTCGTTCGGCGTGACCTATTTTATGTATCGCTCAAGGCAGTCGCGGCTTCCCGCGCTGCGTGTTTCGATTTGTTTGTCAGCGAGCCTCTCGCGGATCGACGAACGGGAGCGCGTGGTCCGGTTCGTCCTCCGCGGGAGGCGTAACCAGGAGCGAGTCATGAGCGATCCCCTCTTCCCCTCCGATTTGCTGGCGGAATTCGACCGCCTGCAACGGCAGATGGCCGGCATGTTCACCGGCTTTCCGGTCAGCCTGCGCGCGCCGCGTCCGGGCGCGTTCCCGCCGGTCAACATCGGCAGCACCGACGACACGGTCGAGATCGTCGCGTTCGCGCCGGGGCTCGATCCCGCGAAGATCGACATCTCGGTCGACCGCCGGCTGCTGACGATCAGCGGCGAGCGCGTGCCGCCGGACGACGGCGCGGCCGACGGCGAGCGGCGCGTCTATGCGAACGAGCGGTTCATGGGCACTTTCCGCCGCGTGATCGAGCTGCCGCAGCAGGCGGACTCCGACAAGATCGAGGCCCGCTATGCGAACGGCTGCCTGACGATCAGTGTCGGCAAGTCCGAAGCGTCGAAGCCGCGCGCGATCACCGTTCAGTAACCGGCACAACGTCACGAACGCATGACGGAGGACATCATGAGCGACACCACTGAATTGACGACGCGGCCGGCCGATTCGCAAACGGCCGTGACGAACCGCGAACCGGCCGAGCGCGACACCCCGCGCACACGTATCGCGCCGGCCGTCGACATCGTCGAGGACGCGCACGGCATCACGCTGTATGCGGACCTGCCCGGCGTGCCGCGCGACAAGCTCGACGTGCGCGTGCACGACGGCAATCTCAGCATCGAAGCGCAGGCCGTCATTCCGACCCCGACCGGCCTGCGGCTGCAGCACGGCGAAGTGCGCCACCCGCACTTCTCGCGCGCCTTCACGCTGAGTGCGGATTTCGACGTGTCGCGGATCGACGCGCAATTGCGCGACGGCGTGTTGCAGCTGAAGATTCCGCGCCGCGAAGAAGCGAAGCCGCGACGCATCGAGGTCACGGCGGGGTGAACGAATGCGTTGGAAGCGTTTCGCGAGTTCGGCGCGAACAAGGCTCGCGCCGCTTGGCAAGCCACGTGCGGGCGTGTATCGCCGGCGCCGGCGATCGGCACCCGGCCGCGGTCTCGGCGAGCGCGCGGCAGTTCTGCGCGAGCATCGCGTTCGCCGCGTCCGGCGCACGCGCGGCGTCGCTGCCCGCCGCTACGTGGTGCGCTCGGCGCCGCGCTGGGTCGGCCGCGTCGCGGCGAACGATGTCGCGCTGCGCGACCGCGGCGACCGCCTCGCGTTGCGCGGCGCGCGGACGGCCGCTGCAGCCGGGCGCCTGAAGCGCCCACGCCGGCGGACGTCGACGCCCGCACCCGTGCTGCATCACGTATCGTTCTTTTACACCGCGCCGCTCATCGCGGTTCCGCTCGCGACGGGCGACGGCGACGCGCGGCCCACGCGCATGCCCGACGGGCGGCGGCCGGGCAAACGCGCAGCGAAGGCCGCGCTGCGGCTCGCGGCTTGATCGCCGGGCGCCCCGCCCGTGCGGCGGCGCCCGCAAGCCGTGCAGCCCATGCCGGCGGTACGGTTGATGCTACACGGACTGCCCGCGAAACGCGCGGCGAGCGGTGCGTATCGCAACATTGAGCAACTCGCAGCAGGAGGTGCCAGATGCAAACGGACAAGATCATCGAACATCGCGGATACGAGGTCCGTGCCGTTGTCACCGACACGGAAGCGGGCCGCTACTCGGCGACGGCGATCGTGACCGATCGCGACGGCGAAACACGCACGCTCGGCGTCGATGGAGACTTCGCCGATACCCGCGAAGCATGCGACCAGGCGCTGGAGCTCGCGCTCGCGTGGATTCAGCGGCGCGCGGTCGTGTCGGACCGTTATGTCAGACGGAATTGAGCGACGCGACGCTCAAACCGCCATGCACAGGTACTTGATGACGAGGTAGTCGTCGATGCCGTAACGCGACCCTTCGCGGCCGAGCCCCGACTGCTTCACGCCGCCGAAGGGCGCGACCTCGTTCGAGATGAGGCCCGTGTTGATGCCGACCATCCCGTATTCGAGCTGCTCGGCCACGCGCCATACGCGCGCGACATCGCGGCTGTAGAAGTAGGCGGCGAGCCCGAATTCGGTGTCGTTGGCGAGCTTCACCACCTCGTCGTCGCTCGAGAAGCGGAACAGCGGCGCGACCGGCCCGAAGGTTTCGTCGCGCGCCACGTCCATCTCCGCGGTGGTATTCAGGAGTACCGTCGGCTCGAAGAAGCCATGCCCGAGCGAATGCCGGTGGCCGCCGGCAGCGAGCGTCGCGCCCTTGTCGAGCGCGTCGGCGATGTGCGCTTCGACCTTGCGAACCGCGGCATCGTTGATCAGCGGCCCCAACGTCACGCCGCGCTCGGTGCCGTGCCCGACATTCAAACCCTTCACCGCGGCCACCAGCTTCGCGGCGAACGCGTCATACACGCGATCATGCACGTAGAAGCGATTGGTGCACACGCACGTCTGGCCGTTGTTGCGGTACTTCGAAGCAATTGCTCCATCGACGGCGGCATCGAGGTCGGCATCGTCGAACACGATGAACGGCGCGTTCCCGCCGAGTTCGAGCGTCACCTTCTTCACGGTGGGTGCGCTTTGCGCCATCAGCAGACGCCCTACGCCGGTCGATCCGGTGAACGACAGCTTGCGCACGACGGGGTTGCCGGTCAGCGCGGCGCCGATCGCCTTCGGGTCGCCGGTGATGATGTTCAGCACGCCGGCCGGCACGCCCGCACGCTCGGCCAGCACCGCGAGCGCGAGCGCCGAGAACGGCGTGGCTTCGGCCGGCTTCACGACGATCGGGCAGCCGGCCGCGAGCGCGGGGCCGACCTTGCGCGTGATCATCGCGTTTGGGAAATTCCACGGCGTGATCGCCGCGCACACGCCGACTGGCTCCTTCACGACCACGAGGCGCTTGTCCGACGCGGGCGTTGCGAGCGTGTCGCCGGCCACGCGCTTGCCCTCTTCCGCGAACCATTCGATGAACGACGCGCCGTAGACGATTTCACCCTTCGCCTCGGCCAGCGGCTTGCCCTGCTCGGCCGTGAGGATCAGCGCGAGATCGTCGGCGTTCTCGATCACGAGCTCGTACCAGCGGCGTAGCACGCGTGCGCGTTCCTTCGCAGTCGTGGCGCGCCACGCCGGCCATGCGGCATTCGCCGCGTCGATCGCGCGCGTCGTCTCGGCCGCGCCCATCAGCGGCACCGTGCCCAGCGCGACGCCCGTCGCCGGGTCGAGCACGTCGAAGCGTTCGCCGGAATCGGCGTCGCGCCATTGCCCGTCGATATAGGCGTGATGGCGCAAGAGCGCCGGATCCTTCAACAGTGTGTTCAATTCCACGATCGTTCCTTCCGGGGATAAAAAGGCATGAGGCGGCCCGGGCACGATCCGGGCCGCGAAGAGAGTGAATGTCGAATGGCGGCCTGCAGCGACGCCGCGGGTTGCGCTACCCGGCCTGCCGCCAGGAAGCGTTCTCCTGGCCATGGGCCAGCAGCTTGCGCGCGATCTCGGCCACGCGGGCGACGTGCGCGACGGCCGCGTCGCGCGCCGCCATCCCGTTGCGGGCCGCGATGCTCGCGAGGATCGCGCGCATCTCCTCGACCGCCTGGTGTCCGCGATCGTCGGAAGCGATCGTCAGCGCACGCAGCCGGTTGATGCGCGCGATCAATGTCTGCACGATTTCCCATGCGACGTGCTTTTTCCCGGCGTTGAACATGCGCTCGTAGAACGCCGACGTGAGCGCCTTCACCGCCTGATGATCCTGCGTGTCGAACGCGTGCTGGATCTGGTCGATGCACGATGACAGATCGGCGACGAGCGCCGCGTCCGCATGCTGCGCGCAGGCCATCGCGGCCTCGCCTTCGAGCAGCGCGCGGATCTCGTAGATCTCGGCGGCCGTGTCGAAATCGAGGATCGCGACGATCGGCCCCTGGTTCGGTATCGAATCGACGAGGCCTTCCGTTTCCAGATGCCGCAGGACCTCGCGCACGACGGTGCGGCTCACGCCGAGGATCTCGCACAGCGAGCGCTCGACCAGCCGCTCGCCTGGCTGGAAATGCGCGTCGAGGATCGCGGTGCGCATTTTCTCGAGCGCGAGCTCCCGCAGCGTGGCGGTGGGCCGCTGGACTTTCAGTGACGGCAGTGCGGGACTCATGAGTGCCGCCGTCAGGCTTGCGCGAACAGGCGCACGTCGCGCGCGTCCCAGTCGACGAGCGCCTGCGCACCGATCACGATGCCGTTGTCGTACCGATGGGCGGCCGGCATCCGAATCGAGATCTCCTGCTGCCACGGCGTCGCGACCGCGTAGTGCATCGCATCGCCGAGATAAGTGACGTCGCGCACGGTCACCGGAAGGCTGCTGGCGGTCGAAGCGGCTGTGCCGCTCGCGCGTTGGAGCGAGCTGATCCGCATCTGTTCCGGACGGATCATCAGCGTGCCTTCGTCGCCGGCGGCGAGCGTCGGATGGAACACGTCCGACGCCATTTCGAGGCCGTTCGGGAACACGCCGCCCATGCGGCCGTCGCTTGTCTTCGTCACCTTGACCGGCAGGAAATTCGAGTTGCCGATAAAACTCGCGACGAAGCGCGACGCCGGGTTCGCATACAATTCCTCGCCGGTGCCGACCTGCTCGATGCGGCCCTGGTTGAACACGGCGATGCGGTCCGACAGGCGCAGCGCCTCTTCTTGGTCGTGCGTGACGTACAGGATCGTTACGCCGGTTTCCTGGTGAATGCGGCGCAGTTCCAGCTGGATCTCCTCGCGCAGCTTCTTGTCGAGGGCGGACAGCGGCTCGTCCATCAGCAACACGGGCGGATCGTAGGCCAGCGCACGCGCGATGGCGACGCGCTGCTGCTGGCCGCCGGACAGCTGTGCCGGCATCCGATCGCGGCATTCGGACAGGTGCACGAGCTTCAGCATCTGCTCCACCTTGGCGCGGACCTCGGCGTCGGGCCGGCGGCGCACGCGCAGCGGGAACGCGACGTTCTCGCCGACGGTCAGATGCGGGAACAGCGTATAGCGCTGAAACACCATCCCGATGTTGCGCTGGTTCGGCGCGACCGACAGCAGCGGCTTGCCGTCGAGCAGCACGCGGCCGTCGGTCGGCTCCTGGAAGCCCGCGACGATATAGAGCGTCGTGCTCTTGCCCGAACCCGACGGCCCGAGGAAGGTCATGAATTCGCCTTTGCGCACGTCGAGCGACACATGATCGATCGCGACGACGTCGCCGTAGGTCTTGCGCAGGCGCTGGATTTGCAGGAATGCAGTCATGGCGTATTACCTCAGTGAGCGCGTGCGCGGCGCACCACGGCGCCCGCCAGCATCAATACGGTCGTGAGTCCGACGAGCAGCGACGACGCGGCCGCGACGACGGGAGTCAGGTCTTGCCGCAGCGTCGCCCAGATCCGTACGGGCAGCGTCTGCAGCGTCGGGCTCGACATGAAGATCGACACCACGACTTCGTCCCACGACGCGAGGAACGCGAAGATCGCGGCGGCAAACAGGCCGAGCCGGATGGCCGGCAGCGTGACGCGCAGCTTCACCGTGAGCGGCGATGCGCCGCAGATGAGCGCGGCGTCTTCGAGCGCCGTGTCGAAGCTCACCAGCGAATTGCTGATCGAGATGATCGAGAACGGCAGCGCGATGATCAGGTGGCCGATCACGAAGCCGGTCATCGTTCCGTTCAGCCCGATGCGCAGGAAGAACGCATAGAGCGCGACCGCGAGCACGACGACGGGCAGCACCATCGGCGTGAGGAAGAAGCCGCGTACGGCTTCGCGGCCGCGGAACGTGCCGCGCACCAGCGCCAGCGACGCGAGAAACCCGATCGCGACCGACAGCACCGTGACGATCACCGCCAGTTTCGCACTGGTCAGCAGCGAGTCGATCCAGCCGGCGTCGGTGAACAGCTGCCGATACCACTCGAGCGTCCAACCCGGCGGCGGGAAGATGAGCCACTGCGAATCGCCGAACGACAGCGCGACGATGAACACGATCGGCAACAACAGGAACAGCGCAACGGCCGCGCCCACGGCCACGAGAATCCAGCGCAGCGCGCCCAGGCGATCGAAATCGAGGAGCATCTCAGCGGCCTCCGGTAGTAGCGTGCGCGCTGCCGGTAAAGCGCAGCTGCAACGCATAGAGCGCGAGCGTCACCGCGAGCAGCACGAATGCCGCGGCGCCGGCAAGGCCCCAGTTCAGCAGTTCCTGCACGAGCTGCGCGATGAGTTCGGCAAGCATCATGTAGGACGGCCCGCCGAGCAGCGCCGGCGTGACGAAGTAGCCAAGCGCCATCACGAACACCATCAGCGCGCCCGACGCCACGCCCGGCATCGCGAGCGGCACGAGAATGCGCCAGAACGCCTGCCAGCGGCTCGCGCCGCATACCGCGGCCGCGCGCAGCGTCGACGGGTCGATGCCGCGCAGCGTCGCATGCAGCGGCATCACGAGGAACGGCAGCATGATGTAGGTCATGCCGATCGTCACGCCGGTCAGGTTGTTCACCAGCGACAGCGGTTCATGAATCACGCCGAGCGCCATCAGCGCGCGGTTGATCGGCCCCGTTCCCTGCAGCAGCACCATCCACGCGAACGTCCGGGCGAGCAGGTTGGTCCACATCGACAGCAGCAGGATCGCGAACAGCACCGAACTGAGCTTGCGCGGCGCGATCGCGAGCAGCCACGCCATCGGAAAACCGACCAGCAGCGTGACGAGCGTCACGACCGTCGCGACGAGGAACGTATTGCCGAACACGCGCGCGTACGTCGTCGAGCCGAGCAGCTGCTCGTAGTTGTGCAGCCCGGGCGTCGGTTCGAGCACGCTGCGCAACAGCAGCGACAGCACCGGCAGCAGGAAGAAGATCACGAGCAGCAGCATCGCGGGCGTCAGCAGCCGCATGCTCCGCCAGTCACGCCGCTTGCGCGGCGGCGTCGCGCCCGGATGCGCGACGGTACTCAATACGTTGGGCATGGTGTCTCCTTTGTCGGCCGGCGCCGGCACTTCAGTGCCTGTTGCCGCTGGCCCCATGCGGTTTCGTTGCTCGGCCGCGCCGGTTCGATCCGGTTCGGCCTGCTGAACGGCATTCAGGTCGGTGCGTCGAGACGCGCCGGGCTTACTTCGACTGCCACGCGTACCACCGCTTCGCGATCGCGTCGCGGTTCTCGGCCCAGTACTTCATGTCGAGGTTGATCTGCGAACTCTTGTACTGGTCGGGCAGCGTCTTCGCGATCGCCGGCGGCATCAGCGCGGCCGACTTCACGTTGACGGGTGCATAGCCCGTATCCGCGGCGAACTTCGCCTGAGCCTGCGCGCTTGTCGCGGCAGCGAGGTACTTCATCGCTTCAGCCTTGTGCTTCGCGCCCTTCGGGATCACCAGCATGTCGGCGGCCGTCAGGTTCTGGTTCCACGAAATGCCGACCGGCACGCCGGTCTGCGCGAGCGCATGCAGACGACCGTTCCAGAACATCCCGATCGGCGCTTCGCCCGACGCGAGCAACTGCTGCGACTGCGCGCCGCCGCTCCACCAGACGATGTCGCCCTTGATCGAATCGAGCTTTTTGAATGCGCGATCGAGGTCGAGCGGATACAGCTTGTTCGGCGCGACGCCGTCCGCGAGCAGCGCGATCTCGAGCACGCCCGGCGCCGACCACTTGTAGAACGTGCGCTTGCCCGGGAAGCGCTTGGTATCGAACAGGTCCGCCCAGTTCTGCGGCTGAGCGCCCGTGTACTTCGCCTTGTTGTAGCCGAGCACGAACGAGTAATAGAAGCTGCCCACCGCGGAAGGCGTTGCGAAGCGCGGGTCGAGCTCGGCCTTCTTCACCACCGAATAGTCGATCGGCTCGATCAGCCCGGCCTTCTCCGCCGCATATGCGAAGTCGCCCTCGACGTCGACCACGTCCCAGCTGACGTTGCCGCTGTCGACCATCGCCTTGAGCTTGCCGTAGTCGGTCGGCCCGTCCATCAGCACGTTGATGCCGCTTGCCTGCGTGAACGGCTGCGCCCAGTCCTTCTGCTGCGACGACTGCGTCGTGCCGCCCCAGCTCGTGAACACGATCGGGTCCGCGGCCAGCGCCGGTGCGGCGCAAACAACAGCCAACGGTGCGATACATGCAAGATGCGTTGCCAGACGCGATGCTGCGAAACGCGGGATGCTTCTGCTGCTCATGGTCTCTCTCCAGGTGAAACGGGTGCGGCTCGCGGCCACCGGGGCGGCAGCCATCCGAATACGCGTGTTCAGGCCGGCAGCATCCGTCGCGCCGACTTCTCGATGTTGTCGTTCGTCACCGCGGCGCGCCACGCACGGCCGATGCCGTCACGCGACGGCCAGCGGCTGCACCGTGCCGGCTTCCGTATCGCCGACGTAGATTCCGTACGCGTCCTGCCGGCGTTCGCGCACGTAGCGCTCGAGCATCGAGCGCACGGCGGTGTCGGCGATCTCGTCCCACGGCACCTGCCAGAGCGGGACGATGCGGATGCTGCTGTCGAACCACGGCGAACCGGTCGGCATCACCCGGCCGCGGTAATAGATATGGACGCCCGGCTCGCGTCCGCCGGCCGATTCGAACACGGCGAACAGGAAGTCGAGATGCGCGTGGAGCCCGAGCTTCGCGAGCACGCCGCGCAGGCTCGCCGCATCGCTCGCCGGTTCGAGCCGGATGCCGGTCGGCAGGCGCAGGCCGTCACGCGTATCGACGAGCACCAGCCCGTCGCGATGTTCGAGAATCGCGCCGACCTGCGCGCGCGCCGCCGCCGACCACGCGTGCTGCGACAGGCTGAAATTCGGTTCGGTCATGGCGTTCTCCCGTGATCGCTGCGTAAGTCGATGAGATTATGGTATGCCATCTTATGGGCTACAACAATGAACATCGTATTATGGAATACCATGAGCCCGAACGAACCGAATCGACAGACAAAACAAAAGGCCGCCGGCAGGTACGCCGGCGGCCTCTCGGGGCGAATCGCGCGTGTCGTCGCCCGCGCCGGCGTGTCGTCAGCTGTCGCTGACCGCTTCGTCCTGCTGCTGCGCGAGCGCGGACAGCGCGAGTTCGGAAACACGCTTGATGTGCGCGGCGGATGCCGCCGAAGCCGCGTCGCCGTCGCGCCGCTCGATCGCGTCGAGCAGGCGATTCATCTCGGTATTGGAATCGTCGCCGCGCCCCGGCATCGCGATGGTCAATGCGCGCAGCCGGTTGATGCGCGCGTTCAGCGTCTTGACGACCGTCAGCGACACCTGCTTGCCGGCCGCCTCGAACAGCGCTTCATAGAAGCGCTCGGTGTATTCGAGCACGCGCGGCAGGTCCTGCTTGTCGAACGCATCCTCGATCACCGCGCGAATGTCGCGCAGCTGCCGCACGACTTCGGGCGTCGCGCCTTCCGCGCACGCGCGCGCCGCATTGGCTTCGAGCAGGCCGCGCAACTCGTAGATTTCGCCAACTTGCGCCGGATCGAGCCGCGCGACCACCGGCCCTTGCCGCGACACGGTCTCGACCAGCCCTTCGGTCTCGAGATGGCGCAGCACCTCGCGCACCACCGTGCGGCTCACGCCGAGCTCGTCGCACAGCGTGCGCTCGACGAGCCGCGCACCCGGCCGGAAATAGCCCTGCACGATCGCTCCACGCAGCTTGTCGAGCGTCAGTTCGCGCAGGGTTTTGGCATTGCGGTCGATTTTCAGGTCTTGCATGAGCGGCACTCTGGAAACGGTTTGGGCCTGCAGCCGGCCGAGAGCCGGCAGCAAACATGGAATGCCATATTATGACTTAACTGTCAGCAGGCTTTCCATCCGGCGTAGGCCGCACACGCGCTCGCCCCAGCGATCAGCCCTCTAGGCCTTCGACGATTGAGACCTGCGCCCGGCAATGTCCATCCCGCTTCGCCTTCGCCGCCTGGTATTCGGGCGAGTGATAACACGCGAGCGCCGTCTCCATGTCGGCAAAGCGGATCACGACGTGGCGCTCGAACGCATCGCCCTCCAGCGTCTGCGACGCGCCGCCGCGCGCCATGAACACGGCGCCGAACTTCTTGAACGCCTGCGGCGCGAGGTCCGTGTAGTCCTTGTATTTCACGGGGTCCAGCACCTGCACGTGGGCAATCCAGTACGCACTCATTTTTCACCTCCGCTTTCGCGCCATTTCGAGACACGGGTTAACACTCATGGCATGCCGTAACATGGTATACCACAATGAATCCCACAATCAACGCATGAAAGGAAAGGTGTCATGAGCCTGATTCGGAAATCCGTCCTCCACGTAGAAACGCTGTACGTGGATGGCGACAAGGTCGCCGCGAAACCGCTGAAGATGATCGGCGCGGTCGCCGTGATCAAGAACCCGTGGGCGGGCCGCGGATACGTCGAAGACCTGTCGCCGGAGATTCGCGCGCTCGCGCCGCAACTGAGCGAACACCTGACGAAGCTGATCCTCGACGAAGCCGGTTCGGGCGATGCCGTCGAAGCGTTCGGCAAGAGCGCGATCGTCGGTCTCGACGGTGAAATCGAGCATGCGTCCGCGCTGATCCACACGCTGCATTTCGGCAACACGTACCGGACGGCTGTCGGCGCGAAGTCATATCTCGCGTTCAACAACACGCGCGGCCCCGCCAATGCGCCGCTGCTGATTCCGATGATGGACAAGAACGACGAAGGCCGCCGCTCGCACTACCTGACGCTGCAGTTCTCGATTCCGGATGCGCCGGCCGCCGACGAACTCGTCATCGCCATCGGTGCCGCCACAGCCGGCCGTCCGCATCACCGCATCGGCGACCGCTACAAAGATCTCGCAGAGCTCGGAAATGACGTCAAGAACCCTGCCGCTGTCAAATAAGCGGGCCGCCCACTATCTCGATCAGGGCGCCGGCGAACCGCTGGTGCTGATTCACGGGGTCGGCATGCAGGCGAGCGCGTGGTATCCGCAGATCGACGACCTGTCGCGCGATTTCCGCGTGATCTCCGTCGACATGCCGGGCCACGGAACGAGCGATGCGCTCGACACCGACGCCGACCTGCAGCAGTTCGTGCAGTGGGCGATCGAGTTCATCGACGCGCTGAAGGTCGGCCCCGTCAACCTGGCCGGCCACTCGATGGGCTCGCTGATCGCCGCCGGTGTCGCCGTGACGCGGCCCGACCTGGTCAAGCGTGTCGCAGTCCTGAACGGTGTGTACCGCCGAACCGAACAGGCGCGTGAAGCGGTGCTCCAACGTGCCGCGGAGCTGCGCTCGGGCACGATCGACGTCGATACGCCGCTCAAGCGCTGGTTCAACGCGGAAGAAGCGCAGCAGGCCGCCGCGCGGAAAGTGGAATCGTGGCTGCAGTCGGTCGACCTCGCAGGCTACGCGACCGCGTACACCGCGTTCGCGAACGGCGACGATGTCTATGCGGACGGCTGGCACCGGATCGCGTGCCCGGCACTCGTGCTCACCGGATCCGACGACCCGAATTCGACGCCCGAGATGGCGCGGCAGATGGCGCAGGCCGCGCAACACGGCAAGGCCGTCGTGATCGAGAACGAGCGCCACATGGTGAACCTGACCGCGCCCGACGCCGTCAACCGCGCGCTGCGTGCGTGGCTGCAGACGGTGCCGCAGCCGGAAACCCTGAAATCGGAAGTGTGACATGAGCCAAGCAATCAGCCAGGAAACGCCGATCATCAACACACGGGAGCTGCGCGATGCATTCGGCGCATTCATGACCGGCGTGACGATCGTCACCACCGCGCGCGACGACGGCCAGCCGCTCGGCTTCACCGCGAACTCGTTCTCGTCGGTGTCGCTGGACCCGGCGCTGCTGCTCGTCAGCATCGCGAAGACGTCGAGCAATTTCCAGACGTTTTCGACGACCGGCCACTTCGCGATCAATATCCTCGCGGAAGGCCAAAAGGATCTGTCGAACACGTTCGCGCGACCGAGCGACGATCGCTTCGCGAACGTCGGCTGGCGCCTGAGCGCGCATCGCAACCCGCTGATCGACGACGTCAGCGCGTGGTTCGACTGCACGACGCACGCGGTGATCGACGCCGGCGATCACGCGCTGATCGTCGGCAAGGTCGAGGTGTTCCACTCGGCCGGCTACGCGGGGCTCGGCTATTACCGCGGCGGCTATTTCACGCCGGCGAAGCTGTCGGCCGAAGTGATCGCCGGACCGAAGGTCATCGTCAGCGCGATCATCACGCGCGACGACAAGGTGCTGATGGTGAAGACGGCCGACCGCAAATGGGCGCTGCCCAGCCGCGAAATCGGCAACGAAGGCGCCGACAAGGCGCTCGCCGAACTGTTCCGGCAATACCAGCCGGACGCGTCGGCAAGCTTCATCTATTCGGTCTACAACAATACCGAGACCCACTACCAGTACATCTCGTTCCTCTGCAGCGCACCGGACGAAGCGGCGGTCGCCGGCGAATTCGTGAGCCTCGACGACGTCGACGCCGACGCGTTCCAGGACAGCGCGCTTGCCAGCATGCTCGAGCGCTACCGCAAGGAGAGCCAGTTGAAGAGTTACGGCCTGTACTTCGGCGACCACAGCACCGGCACCGTCCGCCCGCTTCTTTCCTGAAAGGTCACATCATGCGTTTTTCGCTTTTCGTACACATGGAGCGCGTCTCCGACCAGACCAGCCAAAAGCAGCTGTACGACGAGATGGTCGAACTGTGCCAGATCGCGGACCGCGGCGGCATGCACGCCGTCTGGACCGGCGAGCACCACGGCATGGACTTCACGATCGCGCCGAACCCGTTCATCAACCTCGCCGACCTCGCGAACAAGACGAAGCGCGTGCGGCTCGGCACGGGCACGGTCGTCGCGCCGTTCTGGCATCCGATCAAGCTCGCCGGCGAAGCGGCGATGACCGACATCATCTCGGGCGGCCGCCTCGAGCTCGGGATCGCGCGCGGCGCGTACTCGTTCGAATACGAGCGCCTGGCACCGGGGCTCGACGCATGGGGCGCGGGCCAGCGCATGCGCGAACTGATTCCGGCCGTGAAGAAGCTGTGGGAAGGCGATTACGCGCACGAAGGCGAGTTCTGGCAATTCCCGTCGACGACGTCGTCGCCGCTGCCGCTGCAGCGCCCGCACCCGCCGATCTGGGTGGCCGCGCGCGACCCGAACAGCCACGAATTCGCGGTCGCGAACGGCTGCAACGTGCAGGTCACGCCGCTGCACCTCGGCGACGAGGAAGTCGAGAAGCTCGTCGGCCACTTCAACGCCGCGTGCGAGAAGTTCAGCGACGTGCCGCGCCCGCAGATCATGCTGCTGCGTCATACCTACGTGGCGAGCAGCGAGGACGATGCGCAACTGGCCGCCGACGAAGTCAACGTGTTCTACAACTACTTCGGCGCGTGGTTCAAGAACGAGCGCCCGGTGAGCCGCGGGATGATCAAGCCGCTGAGCCGCGACGAAATCGCCGCGCATCCGTTCTACACGCCGGAAGCGATGCGCAGGAACAACGTGATCGGCACGCCCGCCGAGGTCATCGAGCGTCTGAAGGCGTACGAAGCGCTCGGCTTCGACGAGTATTCGTTCTGGATCGACACTGGCATGAGCTTCGAGCGCAAGAAGGCGTCGCTCGAGCGGATGATCCGCGACGTGATGCCGGCCTTCCAGTAACGGGACGATGCCATGAATCCGCATTTTCAGCTGTATATCGACGGGCAGTTCGAGCCCGGCGCCGCGACCTTCGGCAGCCTCAATCCGGCGACCGGCGCCGTATGGGCGCAGATGCCGGAAGCCCGCACCGACGAAGTGAACCGCGCGGTGGCCGCGGCCGGCCGCGCGCTGACCGACCCCGCGTGGGCGGGCCTGACCGCCTCCGCGCGCGGCAAGCTGCTGTACAGGCTCGCCGATCTCGTCGAACAAGCCGCACCGCGGCTCGCCGAAATCGAAACGAACGACACCGGCAAGATCATCCGCGAAACGTCGAGCCAGATCGCGTACGTCGCCGAGTATTACCGCTACTACGCCGGCATCGCCGACAAGCTCGAGGGCAGCAGCATCCCCGTCGATAAGCCCGACATGCAGGTGTGGCTCGAGCGGCAGCCGGTCGGCGTGGTCGCCGCGATCGTGCCGTGGAACAGCCAGCTGTTCCTGTCCGCGGTCAAGGTCGGCCCGGCGCTCGCCGCCGGCTGCACCGTGGTGCTGAAGGCGTCCGAGGAAGCGCCGGGGCCGTTGCTCGAGTTCGCGCGCGTCGTGCACGAAGCCGGCTTCCCGCCCGGTGTCGTCAACGTGATCACCGGTTTCGGCCCGGAATGCGGCGCGGTGCTGAGCAGCCACCCAGGCGTGGACAAGGTCGCGTTCACCGGCGGCCCCGAGACCGCGCGCCACATCGTGCGCAATACGGCCAGCAACCTCGCGAAGGTGTCGCTGGAACTTGGCGGCAAGTCGCCGTTCATCGTGTTCGCCGATACCGACATCCAGAGCGCGGTGAATGCGCAGGTCGCCGCGATCTTCGCGGCGAGCGGCCAGAGCTGCGTCGCGGGTTCGCGGCTGCTGATCGAGGCGTCCGTCAAGGAGAGGTTCCTTACGCTGCTGGTCGAGCGCGTGTCGCGGATCCGCGTGGGTTCGCCCGACGAGCGGGAAACCGAGTACGGCCCGCTGTGTACCGAGCGGCAACTGCGCAACATCGAGGCGGTCGTCGCGAACTCGGTGCGCCAGGGCGCGAAGGTGCTCGCCGGCGGCAAGCAGCTGGAGCGCGACGGCTTCTACTACGCACCGACGATCCTCGACTGCACCGGCGTCGCGCAAGCCGACAGCATCACGACCGAACTGTTCGGCCCGGTGTTGTCGGTCGACACGTTCGAAACCGAGCAGGAAGCGATCGAGAAGGCGAACGGCACCGCCTACGGCCTCGCGGCCGGCATCTTCACGACCAGCCTGACGCGTGCGCATCGCGTGTCGAAGCGCGTGCGCGCCGGCATCGTATGGATCAACACCTATCGCGCCGTATCGCCGCTCGTGCCGTTCGGCGGCTTCGGGCTGTCCGGACACGGGCGCGAAGGCGGCCTGAGCGCTGCGCTCGAATACACGACCACGAAGTCCGTGTGGCTGCGCACGTCGGACGATCCGATCGGCGACCCGTTCGTGATGCGCTGAACAGCTACGCATTCACCTGCAGTATCGATTCAAGCCCGCGGAGGCCGTGCGCCGCCGCGCGCGTCATCGAGCGCGTGCGGCGATGCATGGCCCCCGGCAATAAAGATGGAGACAGCATGACAAAGCAGGAAAGCGACGGCAGCGTTCTCGCAATCGAAAGCAACTCGATCGACTATGTCCCGCCGGAGGCACGGCACGGCAAACCGGCCGACCTCTTCACCCTGTGGTTCTGCACGAACGTCGCGCCGCTGGCCGTGATTTCCGGCGCGACGTCGGTACTCGTGTTCCACCTCGACGTGATGAGCGCGATTGTCGCGATCGCGGCGGGGCAGTTCTTCGGCGCGATCTTCCATGCGCTCACTTCCGCGCAGGGGCCGCTCGTCGGCGTGCCGCAGATGATTCAGAGCCGCGCGCAGTTCGGCCGCTACGGGTCGCTGCTCGTGGTGGGGTTCACCACGCTGATCTACCTCGGCTTCTTCGTGTCGAACATCATTCTCGCGGGCAAGACGTTGCACACCGCCGCACCCGCGGTGCCCGTGCCGGTCGCCACCGTCATCGGCGCGGTGCTTGCGACGCTGGTCGGCGTGATCGGCTGTCACTTCATTCATCGCTTCAACAAGGTGGGCGCGTGGTTCATGGGTGGCGCACTCGTCGTCGGCATCGCGCTGATGGCGCCGAGCCTCGATGCACGGATCTTCGAGCACGGGCATTTCGATTTCGCGAACTGGTTCGCGATGTTCGGGCTGTGCGCGGTGTGGCAGATCAGTTTCGCGCCCTATACGTCCGACTATTCGCGCTATCTGCCCGCGTCGGCCGGATTCGGCAAGACGTTCGCGTACACGTATTTCGGCACGTCTCTCGGCACGATCTTCGCGTTCCTGTTCGGCGTGCTTGCAGTCAGCACCGGGCGTTCGACCGACGCGATGCAGGCGGTCCGCGAGCAGACCGGCGCGTTCGGCTACGTGCTGATCTTCCTGTTCCTCGTCAATATCATCGGCCACAACGGGATGAATCTGTACGGCGCGGTGCTGTCGTTCATCACCGCCGCGCAGACGTTCCGGCCGCGCTGGGTGCCCGGCCGCAACGTGCGCGTCGCCGTGTCGGCGGTGCTGCTGGTCGCGTCGACCGCGACCGCTCTGTGGGCGTCGAGCAACTTCATCGCGATCTTCCTGAACGCGATCTTCGCGCTGCGCATCGTGCTCGCGCCGTGGATCGCAATCAACCTCATCGACTTCTATCTCGCCAACAACCGGCATTACCGGGTCGCGGAGATCGTCAGCAGCAATGGCGGCGTGTATGGCGCGTTCAACGTCAAGGCCATCGCGATCTACGTGTTCGGGATTGCAGTGCAGGTGCCGTTCATGGAAGAGAGCTTCTTCCACGGCCCATGGGCATCGATTCTCGGCGGCGCGGACGTGTCGTGGATGGTGGGCCTCGCCGCCACCGCGCTGGTGTGCTACCTGTTCGCGGCGAAGGACGGTTCGCGTATGCGCGACCGCTGCCCGGCCGGCGCCGGCGCGCTGGATTAACGAAGGAGATCGATCATGAATGAAGACGACGCGCTGTTTCAGAAAGGTCTACCGATTCGCCGTGAAGTCCTCGGCCCCGACTATGTCGATGCATCGATGGAGAAAGCCGACGCGTTCATGATGGCGTTCCAGCGCGCCACCACCGCGTGGGCGTGGGGCTGGGCCTGGGGCGACGACACGCTCGACCGCAAGACGCGCAGCCTGCTCAACCTCGCGATGCTGACTGCCGGCGGGCATACGAACGAACTAAAGCTGCACGTGAAGGGTGCGCTCAACAACGGCGTGAGCGTCGACGAAATCAAGGCAACGCTGCTGCATGCGACCGCTTATTCGGGTATTCCGCATGGCCTCAGCGCGTTCAAGGCCGCGCATGAGGTGTTGGTGGCGGAGGGAGCGCTGAAGTAACGACGCGGTCGAAGCCGGGGTTTCCGTCATCGGACACCCCGGCATGGGCGAGCGCGCTCGCCTGCCATCATCACAGCGCGTTCGGCGCCCCGTTCCCGTCAAGCACCGCCGCGACGTTGTCGAGCGCGGTGAACCCCATCTGGTCGCGCGTCTCGATGGTCGCGCTCGCCATGTGCGGCGACAGAAACACATTGTCGAGCGCGGCAAAGCGCGGATCGATGTTGGGTTCGTTCCGGTAAACGTCGAGCCCGGCGGCGAACAGCCGATGCGATGTCAACGCATCGTAAAGCGCATCCTCGTCGACGAGACTGCCGCGCGCCGCATTCACGAATACCGCACCGTCGCGCAGCAAGCCGAATTCGCGGCGGGTCATCAATGGCGTGCCGCAGCCGGGCACGTGCAGCGTGAGGATGTCGCACTGCGGCAGCAGCGTGTCGAGATCCGCGCAATAGCGTGCACCGGCCTCGATCTCAGGCGGCGCAGCCCGCCGGTCGGTATAGACGATCTTCATCCCGAAGCTGCGCGCACGCTGCGCGACAGCCCGGCCGATTCGGCCGAAGCCGACGATCCCCAGCGTCTTGCCGTTCACGCGCGTGCCGAGCATGTCGGTCATGCCGAACGACTTTCCCCACCCGGCGCGCACGATACGCTCGTACTCCGATGCGCGTCGGCACGCGGCGAGTATCAGCAGCATCGTGAAATCGGCCGTGCAGTCGGTCAGCGCGTCGGGTGCATTGCTGACCACGATGCCGCGTGCGCGTGCGGCGGCGACATCCATGTGGTCGTACCCGGCACTCGCGTTCGCGATGATCTTCACGCTCGGCGGCAATGCCGCGATGTGCTCGGCCTGCAGCCCCGATTTCTTGCCGATCAGCACCGCCGGCGTGTGGTAGCGGTTGCAGAACTCGACGACGGACGGCGCGTCCATGTCGGCGTCCGTTACATACGCGTTGAATTCGGCTTCGGCGCGTGCTGCCACCGCGGCCGGAACGCGTCGCGCAACCAGCAGGCGGGTGCGATTGTTGTCAGGCATGGTCTCGTCCTTGGGTCGGAAAACGGAACACAGCCTACGAACCGCAGTCGGCGCGGGTCAATATTGATTGATTCGATCAACATGTCTTCGCAGCACGCGACGACCCGAGGACCGAACGATTCCGGTCATGTCATCAGCCATGCGCGATGCCACGTCGGCGCGCGAACGGCGCAGTGACGAGCTCAGGAAAACCCTGACGCCGGCCCGTCTGGACGGGGCAGTTGATATTGATTGAAAGAATCAAGATTGCTGCCGAATCGCCGCCGCGCAATGCTTTTTGCATGTTCAACGGACTGGCGACGAGGTCGTGAAAATGCAGGCAGAGAGAAAAATCGCGGCAGTGACGGGCGCCGGCACCGGAATCGGGCAGGCAGCGGCGGTTGCGCTGGCGCGAGCGGGCTTCACCGTCGCGCTGCTCGGCAGGCGCATCGATCCGCTGCTCGCGACGCGGGAAATCATCGAGCGGGCCGGCGGCGTGGCCGCAGCCATGCCGACCGACGTATCCGACGAAGCATCGGTCGACGCGAGCTTCGCGCGGATCGCGCACGACTTCGGCCGCCTCGACGTGTTGTTCAACAACGCGGGCCGCAACGCGGGCGCCGTGCCGCTCGACGACTATTCGCTCGAGTTCTGGAACGACGTGGTCGCGACCAATCTGACGGGCGTGTTCCTGTGCGCCCGCGCTGCGTGGCGCCAGATGAAGCGCCAGACGCCGCAAGGCGGCCGCATCATCAACAACGGTTCGATCTCCGCGCACACGCCGCGCCCGAACACGGTCGCGTACACGGCCACGAAGCATGCGGTCCTCGGCATCACGCGCTCGCTCGCGCTCGATGGCCGGCCGTTCAACATCGCGTGCGGCCAGATCGACATCGGCAACGCCGCCACGTCGCTGACCGAGCGCATGAACAACGGGGTACTGCAGGCCGACGGCCGCGTCGCGCCCGAGCCGCGCGTCGACGTTGCGCACGTCGCGGACGCGATCGTGCAGATGGCGAGCCTGCCGCTCGAAGCGAACATTCTGAACATGACCATCATGGCGAGCGCGATGCCGTTCGTCGGGCGCGGCTGACCGGACGAGCGCCGGCGTACAAGACAACCGCGGACAACCGCGCGCCGGCCCGGCAATCAGGAGACAGGAGACGACATTGAAAACCGCAGAAGAGCAGGTTTCGGTCATGCGCGAGTTCGACGCGCACGCAGGCATCGCAACACGATCGCGGGTGCGCTATGGCGTGCTGTCGATGCTGCTGGTGGCCACCATCCTCAACTACGTCGACCGCTCGGCGCTCGGCATCGTCGCGCCCGCGCTGTCGAAGGATCTTGCGCTCACCCGCGTGCAGATGGGCGAGCTGTTCGCGGTGTTCGGCCTCGCGTACTCGATCGCGCTGCTGCCGGCTGGCGTGCTCGCCGACATGCTCGGCTCGCGCGTCGCGTATGCGCTGTCGCTCGTCGGCTGGTCGCTCGCGACGCTGACGCAAGGGCTCGCGCACGGCTATCACATGCTGCTCGGTTCGCGGCTGGCGATGGGCGCGCTCGAAGCGCCTGCGTTTCCGTCGAACGCGCGCGCGGTGACGATGTGGTTCCCCGTCCAGGAGCGCGGCTTTGCGACGAGCGTATATGTGATGGGCCAGTACATCGGCACGCCGCTCTTCACCGGGCTGCTGCTGTGGATCTCGTCGGCGTTCGGCTGGCGGAGCGTGTTCTTCGCGACCGGCGCGTTCGGCATCCTGTTCAGCGTCGTCTGGTACCGGCTCTATCGCGATCCGTCGCGCCACCCGCGCGTCAACGCGGCCGAGCTGCAGTACATCACCGAGGGGCAGGCGGTCGTGACCGCGCGCGATCGGTTCGACTGGCGCATGGCGCTGCGCCTGCTCGGCTATCGGCAGATCCTCGCGATCTGTCTCGGCAAGTTCTGCAACAACACGCTGCTGGTGTTCTTCACGACCTGGTTCATGACCTACCTGGTCGAGGAACGGCACATGTCGATGATCAAGGTCGGCTTCTTCCAGGCAATGCCGTTCATCGGCGCGACGCTCGGGATCCTGATCGCCGGCTATCTGTCTGATCTCTGCATCCGGCGCGGCGTGTCGATGTCGTCGTCGCGCAAGGCGCCGCTCGTGATCGGCACCTTCCTCGGCGCATCGATCGTGCTCGTCAACTTCGTGCAGTCGAACGCGCTGGTGATCGCGATCCTGACCGTCGCGTTCTTCGCGCAGGGAATCGGCTCGATGTCGTGGGCGGCCGTGTCCGAGATCGCACCGAAACGCTATGTCGGGCTCACCAGCAGCATCACGAGCCTTGCCGCGAATATCGCGGCCGTCACCACGCCGCTGATGATCGGCTACGTGACGCAGCACACCGGCAACTTTTTCTGGGCGCTGAACCTGATGGGTGCGATCTGCCTCGTCGGCACGCTGTCGTACTCGGTGCTGCTCGGCAGGCTGTCGCGTATCGAGCTGTGACCCCGTTCGCCCCCTTCTACGCTCCACTGCACGTACCGCACACGATCATGATCGAATTCAAATGGGATCACCTGCAACTCTGCTCGGCCGATGCCGAAGCGACCGCCGCGTGGTTCGCGCGCTGCCTGAACGCCGAGATCGTCCGGCGCCCCGGCCGCGTCGACCTGCGGATCGGCGCGATCAACCTGTTCATCATGGCGCTGGCGGACGCGCGTCAGGCGATCGTGCCGGAGGGCACGCGCATGCAAGGCATCGACCACTTCGGCGTGCTGGTCGAGAATCTGGATGCGGCTTACGCGCATCTGGTCGACAACGGCGCCGAGATCGTCCAGCCCGTCACGCGGATCCGCGCCGGCGTGCGCGGCTGTTTCGTGCGCGCGCCCGGCGACATCCTCGTCGAGGTGCTCGAGCGGCGCCCGGCCGAGATGACATTCAGCTGAACCCGGTCTATAGTCGGCGCAAGCGGCTGCGCACCGGCCGCATCCTCATCACGACTCCCCATGCAGAACTGGATCACCCTGACGGAAGCGGCGCGGCGGCTCGGCGTGCGGGCGCAGACCGTCTATGCGTACGCGAGCCGCGGCAGCATCGCCGTGATGCAGGATCCCGACGATCCGCGCAAGAGCCTGTATCGCGCCGAGGACGTGGTCGCGCTGTGCCGCAAGAAACAGGTCGGCCGCAAGCGGGCCGCGCTCGCGGCCAGCACGATCTTTGGTGCCGAGCCGTGCATCTACAGCGGCATCACCACGTTCTCGAAGGGCCGCGCATGGTATCGCGGCCGCGACAGCATTGAACTCGCCGATACCGCGACGCTCGAGGAAACGGCTGCGCTGCTCTGGCAGGCCACCGCGCCGGTGTCGTTCGACGCGCCGGCGATCGTGCTGCCGCCCGGCGAGCGCGACCGGCAATGTGCGTTCACGATGCTCGCGACGCTGGCCGCGCATGGCCATTCGACGCTCGGCCGGCTCGACAGCGCGCTGCACACCGAGGCAGGGCAGCTCGTCGCGATCGTGTCGCGCGCGTTCGGCGCGCACGACGATGCCGGCGCAAGCCCGCTTCACACGCATCAGCGGCTCGCGGCCGGTTGGGGCCTCGACAGCCATGGCGCAGACCTGCTGCGCCGCGCGATGGTGCTGGTCGCCGATCACGAGATCACGAGTTCGGCATTCGCCGCGCGCATCACCGCATCGACCGGCGCGTCGCTGGCAGGCTGCCTGCTGACGGGACTCGCGACGTTGTCGGGGCCGCTGCACGGCGACGCGTCGGGACGCGTGCGCGCGGTGTTCGACGACGTGCAACGATTGGGGGCCGAGCGTGTCGTCGACCATCACCTGAAGTCGGCGATCCCGATTACCGGTTTCGGTCATCATCTTTATCCCGACGGTGATCCGCGCGCGGCCGCGCTGCTCGCGCGGCTCGATCCGCCTCCTGAGCTCGCGCACTTCGTCGACAAGGTCACGACGCTCACCGGCCAGCGCCCGACCATCGATGTCGCGCTCGCGATGCTGTCGGTGCAGCTTCAGTTGCCGCGCGATGCGGCGTTCGGGCTGTTCTCGATCGCGCGCAGCGTCGGACTGCTCGCACATTGCATCGAACAGCTGCGCGTCGGCAAGGTGATCCGGCCGCGCAGCCGCTATACGGGGCCGACACTCGACGATCGGCATCTGCGGCCCGCCGCTGACGACGACGGCAAATTGCCGAAAGCCGGCGTGATCGCGAAGAATCGCGTGTTCACGGTGGTGGAGTAGCGTGCATGACGACGGCGCGCGACAGCGATGCGCGTATTCATGCAAAACGAAGCGGCCCGAGGTCGACTGGCGACCCCGGGCCGTAAGCGTAGCGGAAGCGACGATCATCTCTGCATGCCCACCGCCTCCCGTCTTTCAACGCCGTTCAGCGACCGTCAGAACTGATAGCCGGCACCGACCACCGCACCGAAGTCCGACCGAGTATTGCCCGTCACCGACGCCTTGACGACCCAGCGGTTGCTCTCCGTCACGTACGAGTACCCGGCTGCGAACCCTTGCTGGCCGTGATAGTTCGACGTTGCCGCCGACACCATCGAGCGCCCCGCGCCCGTCGGTTGCGGCAAGCCGGCCACCGCCATCGCCGACGCGACGCCGCCGTACATGTCCTTCTTCAGGTCGCTGAACGAGTTGTACACCTGACCGATCCGCTGGTCGGTGTAGCCCTTCGCCTGCGTCGACGCCGCACCGATGTTGTCGTTCAGCTGCTGCACGTTGACCGCGTCGGTCGGCGCCGTGCCGGCCGCGACGTTGGTGATCTGCCGCTCGCTGCCCTTCGCGCCGACCGAGAACGAGTTGTCGCGATCCGCGACCGAACCCGCGCCGACCGCCACCGCGTTCTTGCCGGTCGCGGTCGCCGTCGAGCCGATCGCACCCGCATCGGCACGCGCGATCCATGTCGTGTTCGCATCGGTGGCCGCCGTGCGGATCCTGTCGTTCGCCGCCGCGGTCTTCAGCGCATCGTTGAACTGCGCCATGTTGACCGCGTCGTTGGCGTTCACGCCGGCCGCGACACCGGTCAGCACGCGGTCGCCCGACGTGCCGGAGAAGTTCACGCTGGTGCCGCCCGAGTCCTTGCCGACCGTGATCGCGCCGTTCGCGTCCTGCTGCTGCACGAGCCCGGCCTTGCCGTTCGCGATGTTAGTCACATTGCTCTGCAGGTTCGAGATATCGGTCGTGTTCTTTGCCACCTGCTGGTTCGTCGCGTACAGCTGCGAGCCGTTCACGGCATCCGTGCTCGTTGCGCTGAGCGTGCCTGCCTTCACGTTGGTGATGCGCGTGCCGCCCGCGCCGCCGAGCGTGATCGAGCCCTTCGACGCGTCGTCGTACTGCACTGCGAGCGCGCCGAGCTGGTCGAGGTTCGACTGCACCGACTTCAGCTGCTTCACGTTCACCGCGTCCGTGTCGTCCGTGCCGGCCGCGACGTTCTTCAGCACGACCGCCGCGTTCGGGTTGCCGCCGACCAGCGACACCGAATTCAGCCGGTTGCCGCTGCCGTCGACGTCATACTTGACGACGTTCTTCACGGCCTCGCCCGTCTGGTTCGACACCTGCGTGATCTGCTGCTCGAGATCCGACTTCACGCCGTACAACTGGCCGCCGTTCACGGCGTCCGTGCTGCCTGCCGCGACGTTGCCGTCGGCGACGTTGGTCACCTTCGTCGCCATGCCGCCGCGTGCGGCGCTGTACGCGCCGAGCGTCGGGTCGAACTGCAGCGCGTCCTTCTGCAGCCCGGCGATCGCGGTCGTATTGACGGCGATATTGGTTTCGGCGTTGCCGATCCGCGTCTCGTGGTTCTGCAGCGTCGTCGTGTTGCTGCCGACGCGGCCGTCGAGGTTCGTCAGCGCGTCGCCGACGTTGTTGAACGAATCGCCGCCGATCTTGTACGACGGTGCCGTGATCGAGCCATCCGTATTCGCGGTCGCGCCGCCGCCGAGCGCGGCAGCCGTCGCGTCGACCGTGCGACGCAATTGCGCGCCGTTCACCGCGTCCGTGCTGCCGGCCGCGACGTTGCCTTCCGCGACGTTGGTCACGCGCACCGGCACCCCGCCGTTGCCCGCGCCGAGCGATACCTGACGCTTGCTCGGATCGTCGTACTTCACGGCAAGCGCGTCGAGCTGGCTCGTGCCGTCGTGGATCGCCGCATTCAGCTGGTCGACGTTGACCGCGTCGGTGCCGTTCTGGCCGGCCGCGAGATTGCCGATGCGTTGCGGACCGTTGCCGCCGTGGCTCGCGTCGTAGGTGCCGAGGTTCGCGTTCCATTGCAGCGCGTCCTGCTGCAGCGCCGCGATGTTGCCGGTATTCGTCGTGACCTGGTCGCCAAGCTTCGTCACGCTGTTGCCGACGTTCGCGATCGACTGGTTCAGCGAGTCGGTCGCCTTGCCGAGCTGGCCGACGTTCACCGCGTCGGTCGGGGCAACGCCGTCCGCGACGTTGTGCAGGCCGACCGGTGCCGCGGCGCCCTGGCCGCCGAGCGTCACGCCGCCGTGCGCATCGTCGTCGTACTGCACCGCATTCTTCGTCGCGTTGCCGATCTGGTTCGCGATCGACGTGCTCAGGTTGCCGATCGTCGTGTTGACGCTGTTCGACACGCTCGTGCTCAGCGACGCGAGGCCGCTGCCCAGCTGACCGACGTTCACTGCGTCGTGCGCGGCGACGCCGTCCGCGACGTTGTGCAGCGTCGTGCCGTTCGGGCCGGCGAACGTGACCGAGTCGAAGCCGCTCGCGCCGTCGTACTTCACGTTGCGCGCATCGGCCGCCTGCAGGCTGCCTATGTTCGATGCGGCCGTGCTCAGCGATGCGTTCAGGCCCGTCACGTTGTTCTGCAGGTTCGCGATGTTCGCGGCGGCCGTCGACAGCGACGTCTGCAGCGGTGCGACGCTGCCCTTCAGTTGCCCGACGTTGACTGCGTCGGTATCGGCGACACCGGTCGCGACACCGCGGATCGTCGTGCCGCCGGCGCCGTCGAGCGCGATCGCCGCATGCGTGTCGTCGGTGTATTTGACGACGTTCTGCGTCGCCGTCACGATGCTCGTGCTCAGGCTGTTGCCGACGGTCGTCACGCGCTGGTCGACGTTCGCGATCGACGTCGACAGCGTATTGCCGACCGACGTCACGCGTGCATCGACGTTCGCAATGCCGGTGCTGAGCGTGCTGTTGACGTTCTTCAACTGCTGGACGTTCACCGCGTCCGTATCGGCCGCACCGGCCGCGACGTTCCTGATCTGGCGCTCGTGGCCGAGTGACCCGAACGACACGGCGCCGCCGACCGGTGCCGCGGTGCCGCCGAACACCGGCGTGCCGCCGTTGTTCGCACCGACGCTGCCCGAACCGATCGCGACCTGGTTGTTGTCGTTCGTCTGCGCACCGGCGCCGATCGCGACGGACTGCGTGCCGCCGGCACGCGTCTGCGTGGCCGCGTCGTACGATGCGCCGTTCGATACGCCGTCGCTCGTGGTCGGATTCGCGCCGCCGATCGCGATCGAGCGATCGCCGCTTGCGAGTGCCGAGTGGCCGAGTGCGATCGAGCTCGTGCCATGGGCATCCGCGACGTTGCCGAGCGCCATCGAGAAATCGCCGATCGCGGCCGACTGGCGACCCATCGCGAGCGCCGTATTGCCCTGCGCGAGCGCGACCGTGCCGATCGCCATCGACGAGTTCGCGAGTGCCTGCGCACCGACGCCGATCGCGATCCCGCCGCCGCTGCTGCCGCCGCTCTGGCTGCCCGCGTTCGACTGGTCGCCGATCGCGATGCCGCTCGAGCTGGCCTTCGCGTTCGTGCCCGACGTGAAGTTCGTTGTGCTGGTCGCGACGAAGGTGCCGCTCTTCGTCGCGATACAGGCGGGATTGGTCCCGTCGATGCACTGCCCGTTCAGCGCGTTGTCCGGGTTGCCGCGATCGACGAAGTTGTCCGCATGTGCGGCCCCCGCGACCAGCACCCCTGCGCCTGCGAACATGGCGGCGACGAGCGCCGAAATCTGGTTCCTCTTCATTTTTTTGCTCCGTTTTTTGCGTTTGGTTTGAATACGGACTACTTACGTTTATTCACAACTTCAGCTTCGACTCCAACTTCGACTTCGGTGCGGAACGTGCTGTCCCTGCGCTGCGCTTGCGTCACGCCCCTGGCGATCCAGATCCACCGCTCAGGTCGACAGGACGCACGCGTCCATCGGGCAGCCCGCACGATTGCCGGCCCGTTCCGCTCATTCGATCAACCCATTAGGAATGCAGATTGAACTGCAAGGACGAGTTCGCCCCCGGTCGAATCTTTCGATTCGACCCGTCACGCTGAACATTCCGAATTCGCTGTCGCGCTGACCGCGACCAACCCCGTCTTTCTTATTTCATGTCCGTCACTGAATGGACTGTTTCTCGACCGCACTTTTCGTTTGCTTGAGCGGCTGCTTTCCTGCACCGCCCGATGCGATGGCATCGCGTGGCGGCG
Organism: Burkholderia sp. SR8; assembly: GCF_052851275.1. Classification (NCBI taxonomy): domain Bacteria; kingdom Pseudomonadati; phylum Pseudomonadota; class Betaproteobacteria; order Burkholderiales; family Burkholderiaceae; genus Burkholderia; species Burkholderia sp. SR8. The sequence goes on along the minus strand of NZ_JAULUC010000013.1, from coordinate 63,700 downwards.
TGATTTACGTCGGTAATGCCGGCGCAATGTTGCGTGCGGCGAATACCCGGCGACACATGCATCGATTGATGTCCGGCACTCGAATCCAGCAACGTCCGTCACGGTGTTCCGTGCATTGCACCTGCCTGATTCGCCCGTCATCCAAAGTTCGGGCGAATTATGAGACACGCTCCCGCGTTAGAGAAGGCGGCATTCTTTATAGATTGTAAATTCCCGTATTTTCAATGGCTTGCGTAAAATTGGCCGTCCTCGCAAACGATTTACTATATTTGTGCTTAATAAAAATGTTTTCCTGGACGGATAAATGCTTTGCCGAAGCGGACCGCACCATTGGGTGATTTGAATATATTTTTCAAAGACCACCCTCCAGCACTGCGAGATGCGCCGGATAGCAGTGAAATTCGCGCACCGAAGCGAATCGCAACGACGAAAAAATCGGCCGAAAACGATAACGTCCCGCCATCATCGAGAAAATATAAATTGGAAGAATAGAGGCTCGCGATATGGCGGAAATCAAAATATCGCCCTACAATTCCGCTCGCATCGATTCCGGCACCGGCAATCATCCGCGCCTTTATCGGCCAGTGATCAGAACAACGAACGCCGGGTATTGCGCCGACACCCTGCCTGCCGTGCAGCCCGGCGACCCCCGCTTGTCGATGCGAGCGTGCCATGCGCTTTCGCGAAGTCGTATCGCGGCTGCCGATGCTTTTCCCGACCCGGAATCGCCTCCGCACTGGAACGCTACCCGCAGCCTTTCCCGAACAGGTGCACGATGCCTCCACCGAGCTCCGCATTGAGCCACACCGATATCCTGATCGTCGACGATCAGCCCGAGCAGTTGCGCCTGCTGATCGATATCCTGCGCGGCACGGGGTGCCGGATCAGCATCGCGTTCGACGGCGTGCAGGCGTGCCAGCGCGCGCAGGCGCTCGTGCCCGACCTGATCCTGATGGACGTGCGCATGCCGCGCATGGACGGCTTCACCGCATGCCGGCGGCTGGCCGCCGATCCGCTGACGAGCAGGATCCCGGTGATTTTCCTGACGGTGGCCGGCGAATTGCACGAGCGGATCGAGGGGCTCGAAATCGGCGGCGTCGACTATGTCGTGAAACCGTTCGAGCCGGCCGAAGTCATCGCACGCATTCGCGTGCAGCTGAAGCGGACCGAACGCCCGTTGCCGGCCGATGCCCAGGATGCGCGTGCGCCGTTCACGGCCGGCAAGGACGACGACATCATCGTGCGCGCGGCGATTCGCCATCTGTCGCGTTCGCTGAACGATCCGCCGACGGTCGAGCAGCTGGCGCGCGCGGTCGGCACGCACGAGAAGCGGCTGTCGCGCGCGTTTCGCGACAACCTCGGGCAGACGGTGTTCGAGTACTTGCGGCACGAGCGCCTGCGGATCGCGCAGGATTTGCTGGATTCGACGTCGCTCAGCATTGCGAGCATCGCGAAGGAGATCGGCTTTTCCACGCCGGCGAATTTCGCCACCGCGTTCCGCGAACGCTTCGGCATCACGCCGACCGAGTGGCGGCGACAGCGCTATGCGGCCGGGCGCGCTGCGGCCGGGAAGCCGCAGCGCGATGCGTAGCCATGTGCAGCCGGCAGCACAGCGAAGTCGCGCTCACCAGTTGTATTTCGCGCTCGCCAGTACGGTCCGCTCGTTGCCGAACACGCATACCGCGTACGACTGACAGCCGCTGACATAACGCCGGTCGAACACGTTCGCGGCGTTCAGCGCGAACCGCCAGCGACGCACGTCGTAGTGCAGCGCCAGGTCGTACAGCGTGACGCTCGGCACGCTCAGCCGGTTGTCCGGCGCGCCGGCCAGCGCGCTCTGGTAGCGCACGCCCGCACCGATCCCGACGCCCGACAGCGCACCGGTATGCCAGGTCCAGTCCGTCCATAGCGATGCCATCTGCCGCGGCAGCGGCACGGCCACCGGCCAGTTGTTCAGCGACGCATCGTTTGCCTGCACGTTCTTGACGTCCTGATAGACGTACGACGCGACGATCGACAGTTCGCGTGTCACCTTCCCAAGCGCGCTCAGTTCGATGCCGCGCGAACGCACCTTGCCGGTCTGCACCGACGACGTGCCGGTCGGATCGAGATTCGGCGGCGCCGGCGTCACGACGTTGGTCTGGTCGATTCGATACACGGCCGCGCCCAGCATCAGGTTGCGGCCCGGCGGCTGCCAGCGCAGCCCGGCCTCGATCTGTCTGCCGCGCGTCGGTTGCGGCAGGCCGCCGCCGTACATGCGCACGCCGATCACCGGATCGAACGACGTCGAGTAGCTGACGTAAGGCGACAGCCCCGCATCGCCCTCGTAAGTGAGCCCGACGCGACCGGAGAACGCGCTGACGTCCTGCTGCGCGCCGGTGCCGACGGCGCGGTTGTCGTAGCGCGCGTTCACGCGATCCTCGCGGCCGCCGAGCGTCAGCGTCCAGCGATTCCAGCGGATCTGGTCCTGCGCGTACGCACCGAGCGTATTCATCGCGGTGTACTGATCGACGTGCCCGAGCGACGTGCGCCCCGAAAAGATCGCGGCGGTCACCGGACGATAGACGGGGTGATACAGGTTCAGCGACGGCGCGAGCGCGAGCCATACGCTATTGGTCGTCGTCTGCCGGTCGAACTGCAGGCCGAGCAGCAGCGTGTGTTCGAGCGGGCCGGTGGCGAAGCGTGCCTGCGCGCGATTGTCGATGTCGAGCCGGCTGTAGTTCAACTGGAACAGCCCGGCGGTGCGCAGCATGTTGGTCGTGCTGCCGGGCACGAGCCCGTTGCCGAACACCGTCGCATCGTCGAGCGACAGGTGCGACCAGCGCACGTCCTGGCTCAGCGTCCAGATCGAATTCACGCGCTGCTCGAGCGCGTAGCCGAGCGACCACTGCTTCTTCCGGTAGTCGTTGAACGCCGGATCGCCCATGTAGATGTCCTGCGACAGACGCCCGTTCGGGTTGGGCAATACCGTGCCCGACGCCGGCAGGAAGTTCGACGATATGTCGCCATGGTCCTGCAGGAACGTTGCCGACACCGTCAGCGACGTGTCGGCCGTCGGCCGCCAGCGGAACGACGGCGCGAGCGCGACGCGCCGGTCGGCGTTCGGGCCGGTCCACGCATTGCCGTCGCGCGCGACGCCGACGAAGCGGTACGCATAGCGGCCGTCCGGATCGAGCGTGTCGCCGACGTCGAGCATCGTCTGCTTGCGCGCGTGGCTGCCGAGCTGCACGCCGGCTTCGCGGATACGCTCGCCGTCGGCGAGTTTCGTATGCGCGTCGACGATCGCGCCCGGCTCGCCCGCGCCGTACAGCACCGACGTCGGGCCGCGCAGCACCGCGATCGAGTCGATCGTGTACGGATCGACGCGCCAGTTCGCGATAACGGCCGTGTTCGGCGCCGGCACGCCGTCGACATACAGCGTCGGCGTGAAGCCGCGCAGCGCCGCGTACCAGTCGGTCCGGCTGTCGGCGCCGAACGTCGCGAAACCCGGCACGTAGCGCAACGCCTGGTTCAGGTCGGTTGCGCCGGTCATCTCGATCTGCTGCGCGGTCACGACGTTGGTCGTCTGCGGGATCTCGGCGATCGGCGTGTCGGTCTTCGTCGCGATCGCGGTGCGTAACCCGACCAGCCCGAGCGACGCACGGCCGGCCTGGCCCGTCACGTCGATCTTCGGCAGCAGCGCCACCGCGTCGGCCGGCGGCGCCGCTGCCGCGTTCGATGCCTGCGCGTGCGCGCCACCGGCGCTCGCCACGCTCAACGCCCCCCCGGCCGCGAGCGCGATTGCGCGCCGCACCGAACCTGTCGCCATTCCCATCGTTTCGATACTCTCCGTCGTGCTGCGTTCGTGCGTCGTGCCGCGTGCCCGGTGTTTGCTTCATTGCCGGGCTGGGCGGTCTTGCGGGGCTGTCGCGCACGAATTCGGTGCACGTCGATGAATAGCGTCGTTTTCGAGCGCCTGAATGATATCGGCCGAACGTTGCGCGGTCTTTAGAAAAACAAACGTGCGCGGGCTCGCAACGCACGGGCCAGGGTCGTTCACCGTGCGGCTTGCGGTCGAATGCATCGCAGGCGGCGGCATGGAATGCACCACGCCCGCCACCCGCATCCAGCGCGACGCGAAGCCGCCCAACCCGCGCCGTTCAGATCGGCGAAGTCGGCGCGACGGACTTCAGCGTCGTGAACGCGGCGCTGCAGTCGTACGGCGTGGACGTGCCCGGCGTGCCGGTCGCCGTCACGTCGTTCGCGCTCGACGTGACAATCGAGCCGGAGAAGCTCACCGCGCCCGGCCCGAGCGTGTAGTGCGTCGCGGTGTCCTTTTCGAAGGTCGGCTGTGTGCCGTCGAACACGACGTTGTTCAGCGCGATGCCGAGCGGAAAGTGCTGCCCGTTCGCTTCGTAGCCGGAGAACGTGACCTTGCCGCCGCCGAACTTCGCGCTGCCGGTGAAATGGAAATCCTGCACCGTGATGTTCGTGAAGTCCGGGTACAGCGTGCCGGTCGACGAACTGTAGAACGGGTCGAACACGAGCGGACGCGCGACGTTGCGCATGCACACCTGCCGGAACCGCACGTTGGTCACGAGCCCGCCGCGCGACGAGTCCGACTTGATCCTCAGACCGTTGCCGTTCGGGCTGTCGAAGCCGTCCATCGTCAGGTCGCGCACGTCGACGTCCGACACGCCCGCATTCGTTTCGCTGCCGATCGACATCCCGTGGCCGTAGTAGAAATGGTTGTGCGCGATCGTCACCTGCTTCACGCCGGGCGATGCGCTCGACTTCACCGCAACGTGGTCGTCGCCGGTGCTGATGTAGGAAAACGCGAGCAGCACCTGGCTCGACTGTCCGGGATCGAAGCCGTCGGTGTTCTTCACCGTGTCGGGCGTGAAGCAGGTCGCGGGCGTCGTCTCGTTGGGCTGCGTGCCGGCCGGACATGCGTAGCCGCTCTTCGTATACACCGCGCTCGGCGTGACGATCTTGATGCCCCACGCGGTCACGCCCGTCACGCCGTTCGTCACGACGTGGAAGTTCGGCGAATTCTGCAGCGTGATCCGGTACAGCGTGAAGTTGCTGCCGCCCTTCACTTCCAGCAGCCGCGGGTTCTGCTGGTTCAGCCCTTGCGTCTTGTTCTGGTACGCGACGTCCCACCATGTGCGCAGTCCGGCGTTCGGCCCGCTCGTCAGCAGGCTGCCGCCGCGGCCGTCGATCACGCCGTCGCCGACGATGGCCGCGTTCGCGGTGCCCGATGCACTGATGAACGGATTGCACGACTTCTTGCTGCTGGAGGTCGCGGTGCCGCAGGTGCCGACGCCGTTGTCGTACAGCGCCGGATTGCGCGACGCGAACAGCGTGACGCCCTTGTCGATCCACAGCGTCACGCCCGACTGGAGCGTCAGCGGCCCGCTGATGAACGCGGTCTCGCCGTTCGCGCCGGCCGTCAGGTGGACGGCCGAGCCGGCCGCGCATTGCGCGATCGCGTTCTGGATGCGCGTCGTGTCGTGCTCGGCGCTCGACGCGGTCGCGTCGAGCGCGTCGACCGAGCCGCCGACGGGCGTCAGCTGCGCGGCGACGGTCGCGCAGACGCTCGTCGGCAGCACCGGCTCGTTGACGGTGCCCCACTGCGTGCCGACCGTCGCCGCAACGGCGGTGGCCGGCATTGCGGACAGGCCCGCGCATCCGAGCGTTGCGAACACCGCAACGCGCAGCGCGTGCCGCGCAAATGGTTCATCCAGAACTGCTGCGATCCTGCTCGTCATCGTGTCGTTCTCCGGTTTTCTTGTACGTCGAGCGATACCGGTGTGGCGTCACCGGGATGTGCGTGATGCGGCCGCAAGCCTGAAACACGTAATGAAACCCTTTCCATGTCATCCGTCGTATGACAACAGTATGAAATAGTGGGAATCTATCGCTTTGCACACCTGAAAAGGTTGCGGCCGGCATGCCGGCGACGATCATATCGCGCAAACGTATCAATCGCCATTTTTTTCGGATTTCTTAGCATGTTAATCTACAAAATCATTACAATCCGCCGCGCGAAAAATGTGTCGATCCGGCTCGAACACGTGGCCGAAAACCCCCAACCTTCCAGTACAATCCGCGTCGTCATGCGATGACTGATTACCGGCCCGTCACGGAAGAAACGACCGCAACATGAACGACTCGCAGCTTCGGCTTGAATCCGGCGCGCGCCTTTCCCGGCGCACGTTCCTTTACAGCATCGGTGCGCTCGCGCTTTCGGCATGCGGCGGCACGGGGGCGAGCGAAAGCGCGACGGGCCCATCGCTCGCGGCAGCCGGCAACCGTGCCGTTGCCCGCGTGGCGTCCGGCACGGCGGCCATCGCGACGAACGCGGCGTTCGCGCATCCCGGCCTGCTGCATACGCAAGCGGACTTCGACCGGATCGCGCAGAAGGTGGCGGCGGCCGCGTCGCCATGGCTCGACGGCTGGAACACGCTGATCGCGAACGGTCATGCGCAGCTGTCGTGGTCGCCGCGCCCGCAGGCCGTCGTCTCGCGCGGCGGCACGGGCGCGCAAAACTATCCGGTGCTGTACAAGGACATCGCGGCAGCCTATGCGTGCGCGCTGCGCTGGAAGATCTCCGGCAACAGCGCGTATGCGGACAAGGCCGTGCAGATCATGAACGCGTGGTCGTCGACGCTGCAGAACCTCGCGGGCGACTCGAACGTCGATCTGGCCGCCGGCATCTACGGCTACGAATTCGCGAACGCCGGCGAAATCATGCGCACGTATTCCGGCTGGGCCGCAGCCGACTTCGCCGCGTTCCAGGCGATGATGGCCGACAAGTTCTACCCGATCAACGCCGACTTCCTGAATCGCCACAACAACACCGACATCACGCATTACTGGGCGAACTGGGATCTGTGCAATCTCGCGTCGATGATGGCGATCGGCGTGCTGTGCGACGACCACGCGAAGTTCGACGCAGCGGTCAACTACTTCATCGACGGGCCGGGCAACGGCGCGATCGCGCAGGCCGTCTATTACGTGCATCCCGGCCATCTCGGCCAATGGCAGGAGTCGGGCCGCGATCAAGGGCACAACACGCTCGGCATCGCGCTCGCCGGCGCCATCTGCGAAATGGCGTGGAACCAGGGCATCGACCTGTACGGCCACGACAACAACCGCTTTCTCGCGGGCGCCGAATACGTCGCGAAGGCGAATTTGGTGCAGCCGGACGGCACGTTTCTGTCGGTGCCGTACGTGCCGTATGCGAACGTCGACGTCACGCAGACGCAGTTCTCGACAGCGAGCCAGGGCACGATTCGCCCATGCTGGGCGCTCGTGTACAACCACTATGTGAATCGCAAGGGACTGGCCGCGCCGTGGTCCGCGAAGTTCGCCCGCGCGATCCAGCCCGAAGGCGGTGGCGGCAACTATGGCGAGGCCAGCGGCGGCTACGACCAGCTCGGTTACGGCACGCTGACGTGCACGCGCGATCCCGTTGCGCCCGCAACGGCCCCGAGCGGGCTGACCGCTTGGCCGGCGGCCGGACAGGTCGTGCTGTCGTGGTGGGGTGTCGCGAACGCGGCAAGCTACGACGTGAAGCGTGCGGCCACCGTGGGCGGTCCGTATACGACCATCGCAGCCGGCATCGTCGATCCGCTGACGTACACCGACAGTCCCGCGGCAGGCGACTGGTACTACGTGGTCAGCGCACGCACCGCATCGGCGGAGTCGGTGAATTCGGCCGAAGTCGCGGCAACGACCGCGCTGCGTTTGCACACGCTGCTGTCGTTCGACGAAGTAGGCGGCACCGTTGCCGCGGACGCAAGCGGCAACGGCCATGCGAGCACGCTCGTCGGCGGTGCGTCGCGGGTGGCAGGCAAGCTCGGCAATGCGGTGTTGCTCGACGGGTCGACCGGCTACGTCGCGTTGCCGAACGACATCGTCGCCGACGTGTCGGATTTCACCATCGCCGCGTGGGTCAACTGGCACGGCGGCCAGACGTGGACGCGCATCTTCGATTTCGGGTCGGGCACCGGACGCTACCTGTTCGTCACGCCGAAGAGCCAGCGCGGCACGATGCGCTTCGCGATCACGACCAATGGCGGGCACGGCGAGCGCACGATCGACGGCAATGCGGCACTGCCGGCCGGACAATGGGCGCACGTCGCGGTCACGCTGTCGGGCGAGACCGCAACGCTCTATCTGAACGGCGATGCGATCGGTTCGGCGAACGACGTCATCTTCGCACCGTGGCGTGTCGGCAAAAGCGCGCAGAACTGGATCGGACGTTCGCAGTATCCGGGCGACCCGTTCTTCAACGGCGCGATCGACGAATTCAGGATCTACCGCGGCGCCATGTCGGCCGAGCAGGTGAAGACGCTCGCGCAGCGCGCGTGATGCTGGCCGCTGCGCGGCGTTTCGGCGGTGACGGACAATCGTCGCGATGCCGGCCCGCGTCGCACCGCTCGGCGAGCGTCCGCATCCCACTGGCGTGAGCCGATACCCGATCGAGCGGATTGAGCGCGGCGAGCACGCTCGTCCGCCCGCCGTCGTCATCCGGCAATAGCGGCTGCCCGCGCGCGAACGCGCGCGCTGTAGCCGGCGTCGCGGCCGACACCGCGACCGCAGCCGAGCGGCATCACGCGCAGGTTTCCGCCGCCCCGCTGTAGTAACGCCGTGCCAGCGCGACCCAATACCGGACGCCGGCCGGAATGATGTCGTCGTTGAAGTCGTATTGCGGGTGATGCAGCGCCGGTGCAGCCGTGTCGGCCCGCGCATTGCCGATCAGCACGTACGCGCCCGGACGCTCCTCCAGCATGAAGCCGAAGTCTTCGGACGTCATGTTCGGCGGCACGTCGCGGAACAGGCGTTCATCGCCGAACGTGTCGCGAATCGCCGCTTCGCACAGTGCGGTCTCGGCCGGCGTGTTAACCGTCGCCGGGTAGTACTGGAAGAACTCGACGTCGACCTGCGCGCCGTACGCGTGCGCGAGCGCCTCGCACGCGAGCCGGACGTCGCGCTGCAGCTTCTGTTGCAACGCGGACGACAGCGTGCGGATCGTGCCGCGCAGCTCGGCCGTGTCGGGAATCACGTTGTCGGTCGTGCCCGCATGGAACATGCAGACGGAGATGACGGCCGGATCGACCGGATCCTTGTGGCGCGCCGCGATGGTCTGGCATTGCAGCACCATCGAACATGCAAGCGGGACGGGATCGATGCCCAGATGCGGCTGCGCTGCGTGCGCGCCCTTGCCCGTCACCGTGATCCTGAACCGGCACCCGGCGGCCATGATCGGCCCGGTGCGCAGCCCGAACTGCCCGGCCGGCAGCCCCGGCCAGTTGTGCATGCCGAACACCGCTTCGGTCGGATACTGGTCGAACAATCCGTCGTCGATCATCTTGCGCGCACCCGCGCCGCCCTCTTCGCCGGGCTGGAACACGAAATGCACGGCGCCCGGCAACTGCGGCAACTCTTTCAGGATGCGCGCGGCGCCGAGCAGCATCACCGTATGGCCGTCATGGCCGCACGCATGCATGATGCCGTGCGTGCACGATGCATGCGCGAAGTCGTTCGCTTCGTGGATCGGCAGCGCATCGAGATCCGCGCGCAGCACGATGCCGCGGCGCGGATCGGCGCCGGGCAGGCTCGCGACGACGCCGGTGCCGCCCAGCCCGCGCGACACCGCATAGCCGAGCGCCTGCAGCTCGCGCGCGACGACGTCGGCCGTTCGGTGTTCTTCGAAGCGCAGTTCGGGATGCGCATGCAGGTCGCGGCGCAGCTTCGCCCAGTGCGCGTGATGCGCGCTCAGCGACGTGTCGGGGATGACAGGGTGTTCCAATGTCGGCACCTTCGGAAAAGGACGGCTCCATTCTGCACTGCCGCTGCGCGCGCGCGCAGCGGCTGCTTCAAGCGTAGAAGCCTACGATCGACTTGACCTCCATGTACTCCTCCATCCCCTCGATCCCGTACTCGCGGCCGTTGCCGGACTGCTTGTATCCGCCGAACGGCGCCTGCGGATCCCATGCCGGGTAGTTCAGGTGCACCTGGCCCGAACGGATGCGTGCGGCTACCGCGCGCACGTGCTCGATATCGGTGCCCTGCACGTGCGCGCCGAGCCCGTAGACCGTGTCGTTCGCGATCGCGATCGCTTCGTCGACGGTGTCGTAAGGCAGGATCGCGAGGACCGGGCCGAAGATCTCCTGCTGCGCGATCGCCATGTCGGTACGCACCTCGGAAAAGATCGTCGGTCGCGCATAGAAGCCGCGGTCGAGCCCGGCAGGCCGCCCGGGCCCGCCGGCGATCAGCTTCGCGCGTTCGCCGACACCCGCGTCGATCATCTGCGCGACCCGGCCGAACTGCGCGCGATTGGCGAGCGGCCCGTGCGTCGTCGCATCGTTGAACGGATCGCCGACGGCCATCTGTTCCAATGCCGCGACGGCCAGTTCCTCGACCACGCCGAGCGCGTCGCGCGGCACGATCATCCGGGTCGGCGCGCTGCACGACTGGCCCATGTTGCGGAACGCGGCGGCCACGCCCGGCGCGATCGCGCGCTGCAGGTCCGCATCGGGCAGCACGATGTTCGGCGACTTGCCGCCGAGCTCCTGCGCGACGCGCTTGACGGTCGGCGCGGCGGCTTGCGCCACCAGCACACCGGCCCGCGTCGAGCCGGTGATCGACACCATGTCGACTTCAGGATGCGACGACAACGCGGCGCCCACCGCTTCGCCGCTGCCGCTCAAGAGATTGAAGACGCCGGCGGGCACGCCCGCATCGGCGACGACTTCCGCGAACAGCAGCGCGCTGAGCGGCGACAGCTCGCTCGGTTTGAGCACCACCGTACAGCCTGCCGCGAGTGCCGGCCCGACCTTCGCGGTGATCTGATAGATCGGCCAGTTCCACGGCGTGATCAGCGCGCACACGCCGATCGGCTCGCGTGCGATCGCGGTCGTGCCGCGCGGCTTGATGAACGGGTAGCTCGCGAGGTTGTCGCGTGCGACACGGATATGTTCGGCCGCGAGCGGCACGTGGGCGCTGCGTGCGTAACTGATCGGCGCGCCCATCTCCAGCGCGAGCGCCGTCGCGAACAGCTCTGCGCGCTCCAGGAGCAACGCATGAATACGATCGAGCAGCGACGCGCGTTCGTGCGGCGATGTGGTCGACCAGGATTCGAACGCGCGACGCGCCGCACTCACCGCCCGATCCGCGTCGCGTGCGTTGCCGAGCGGAATCTCGCACAGCGTGTCCTCGGTGGACGGGCAGACGACCGCGAACCGGTCGCCGCCATCCGGCAGCACCCAGTCGCCGTCGATGAAGAATCGCTCTAGCCTGCCGGCGTGCCTCAGGCGCTGAAGCGGTGAATTGACGGATGAATTCATGTTGAGGAATGTCCTCGAGTCGATACCAAGCGCCGACGAACGGCGCAAACCGTGGCGCGCCGACGTGGCCAGCACGGCGGCCGGAGCGCGGCGCCAAACCGCCAAATCACTGCGGCCGGTGACGTGCGATCCGGATGAACGCGCATCGTTCACGCGCCGTCACCGCGTCGGCCAGATCGCCGCATCTAGAAGCCGCATCTAGAAATCGGCCACCTTGCCCCAGGCCGAATCGCTGAACCGGCCCGGCTGATACGGCACCGGATCGACCAGCGGTGGCGCGCCGGTCGCGAGATCCGCGATCAGGTGTCCGGCGCCCGGACCGATCCCGAAGCCGTGTCCCGAGAAGCCTGCTGCCAGGATCAGCCCCGGCACGCCCGGCACCTCGCCGATCCCCGGCACGCCGTCCGGCGTGCTGTCGACGAAGCCGGCCCACGCATGCGTGATCTTCGCATCGCGCAGTTCGGGCAGCAGGTCGACCGCGCGGCGATACGTTTCGGCAACCGTCGGCATGTCGGGCTTCGGATCGAGGATGCGTACGGCTTCCATCGGCGTCGGCGCATCGAGGCGCCAGCGCTTCAGCGTTTCATGGCCGCCGCGCACGCCTTCGAGGCCGCCCGGCAGCAGATTGCGCCAGCGCTTCGCGAACATCGGCACGAACTGCGGCGCGAAGCGCAGGAACTGCGGTGTCACGTCCACGCGCGCGCGGCCGCTGATCGCCAGCGCGTAGCGCCCGTCGTTGCGGCGCGTGACCGATACGCCGGACGTATACAGCGCATCCGGCAGCGGCTGCTCGACGGGCGACACGCTGAGGATCGACTGGCGGATCGACGCCTGTGGAAAGCGGATGCCGAGCTGGCGGCAGAACGACGACGCCCATGCGCCGCCGGCCAGTACGACCGTCTTCGTCTTGATCACGCCGGCCTCGGTCACGACGGCGCTGACGCGCCCGCCCTCGAGTTCGATCCCGCGCGCCGCGCACTGCTGGTGCACGCTGCCGCCCAGTTTCATCAACGCGGCGGCCACGGCCGGCGCGGCCTTCGCCGGATCGGCCGTGCCGTCGGTCGGGGAGAACACGCCGCCCTTCCAGGTCCGGCCCGTCACGTGCCCGCGCTCGGTGGCCTGCTTGCTGTCGAGCATGTACGTCGTGACGCCGGCCGTCTTCGCGAACTCGCCCCAGCTGGCCCAGCGGGACAGCTCGTCGCCGTCGTTGCTCAGATAGAGCAGCCCGCAGCGATGGAAACCGGTGTCTTCGCCGGTTTCGGCCGCGAAGCGTTCCCACAGGTCGATGCTCTTGCTTGCCATCGGCAACTCGCGCGCGTCGCGGTTCTGCTGCCGGCACCAGCCCCAGTTGCGGCTCGACTGCTCGGCACCGATCCGGCCTTTCTCGACCAGCGCGACCGACACCCCTCGCCGCGCGAGGTAGTAGGCGGTAAAGACGCCGATGATGCCGCCGCCGATCACGACGACGTCGGCCGAAGCCGGCGGTGTGCGCAGCGTTTCGATATGGCGCAGCGGAGGGGACATGGTCAGTCTCGTTCGATGGATACGTGGACGTTTTGCACGACGTAGAACTTCGCCACGCGCTCGCTGCTTTCCCACCCGATCGACGCGCCGCGCGGCACGAACAGCGCGTCGCCGGCACCGAGCGACAGCACGTCGCCGCCCGGCCCGGCGAAGCGTACGCCGCCGGCCAACAGGAACATGAATTCGTTCACGCGATGCGCTCGCACGATCCGGTGATACGGCGTCGCATCCCACGTGCCCGCGCAGTACTCGGCGCCGTCGTCGACGAACACGTTGTCGCTGCGGCATTGCGGCGCCGGGCCGAGCAGCACCTCCGCGGGCAACGTCGACGACGGCTTGAAATCGGCGTCGGCGCGCAGCCGGAACAGCCCGCGTTTCGTCGGTTGCGTGCACATGGCCGCGCAGAACATCAGAAGCACCGGCGATTCCGCGGCGACACGAAGCGCGGTGCCGCCGCCGATGACGGCGCCTTCGCCCGCGCCGAGCACCCGCGGCGCCGCGCCGGACGCTTCGAGCGTCAGCTCGCCTTCGACGACGACGACGGTTTCGATGTGCGGATACTGCGCGACGTCCAGCGTGCCGACGAAACGGATACGCCCGGCTGCCATCGCGTCCGGCCCTTCCCATGCGATCTCGCGATGTTGCGCAAACGGATCGTTGTCGCCGAACGCCTGCTGGCGGAACGCGGTTGGGTTAGCCGCGCCGTCGGCACGATGCAACACGAAAACTGCGGTCATTTCTGCTCCTGCCAGTGCGCGACGATGGTGTCTCGACCGCGTCGCACGGTATTGGAAATCGTTTGTTCGATGCCACGCCGGTCGCACACCGTCAGGACACTGAAATGTCCCGCTTCGGGTGCCGCCCGACAAACTCGTTCAATCGCGCGGCCGGCGGCCTTGCTTGCCATTGCGCGGTGCCGGCCGGTGGGTCTGATCGAACGCGCATCGAGCGCCGGTAACGACCACGCATGCGCCTACGCGACGTGACATGCCGCTTCGCGATGTTCGGCACGCGTGCGCAGCGGCAACGTCCGCGCCGGTGCGCCGGCCGGCCGCGCGACGACGCAATCGCGCGGCGTGATCCCGAGCACCCGCCGGAAATGCCGGCACAGATGGCTCTGATCGAAGAAGCCGACTTCGGTCGCGACGACCGATGGCGCGAGACCGGCACGCAACAGGTCCTGCGCGCGCCGCACGCGCACGACGCACAGGTAGCGATGCGGCGACAATCCCACTTCGCTGCGAAAGCGTGCGGTGAAACGCGACACGCTCAAGCCGGCGACGGCCGCGAGCGTGTCGAGGTTCAGCGGCTGCGCGAACGACGCATCGATCGTGCGCAGCACGTCGCCGATCGCCGGCGACACCGGTCGCGCGACGCGCGGCGTGCGCGGCATCGCAGCGTCGATCGAGTCTTGAAACAGGGTGGCCATGCTGGCGGTCCTCATGCAGTCGCCCGCGCGGCGAGCGGGCAAACGAGTCGTGCGGTCATGTTCGGTTCTCGGGGCATTCGCTTCAGTGCAGGAAGTCCTGCATCCGGTAATACGCGCCGACGATCGGCAGGAACCACGCGTGCCCGAAATGCCCCGGCATCGCCGGCCAGTCGAGCTCGCGCCACGGGTTCGACGCGGCCGCGCCGTACAGCACGTCGGCCATCACGCGGCCCATGTGTACCGACATCTGCACGCCGTGGCCGCTGTAGCCCATCGAGTAATAGAGGCCGTCGTGCTGGCCCGCGCGCGGCAGCCGGTCGGCGGTGATGTCGACCAGCCCGCCCCAGCAGTAGTCGAGCCGCACGTTGGCCAGCTCGGGGAAATAGCCAGCCATGCCGGCGCGCAGGATGTCGCCGCTCTTCGCGTCCGAGCGCGGGCTCGACATCGCGAAGCGCGCGCGTCCGCCGAACAGCAGCCGGTTGTCGGGCGTCACGCGGAAGTAGTTGCCGATCTGGCGCGACGTCACGTACGCACGGCGATGCGGGAACAGCCGGTTCAGCTGCGCATCGGGCAGCGGCTCGGTCACGACGATGAAACTGCCGACCGGCGCGATGCGCCGCCGGAACCACGCGAACGGCCCGTGCTGCGACGCGCCCGTCGCGACCAGCACGCGATCGGCGACGATCGTGCCGCGCGTGCACGTGACCCGGTGGCGCTCGCCGTCGAGTCGCTCGAGCTGCGTGACGGCCGCATGCTCGTACAGACGCGCGCCGGCACGCGCGGCCGCCTGCGCGAGGCCGACGCCGAACTTGCCCATGTGCATCTGCGCGCCGTTGCGTTGCAGCAGCCCGCCGTAGAAACCGTCGGACGCGACTTCATCGCGGATCCGCGACGGCTCGATCAGTTCGATATCGGGGTCGACATCGCGACGCAATGCATCGAACGTCTTTTCAAGTGCCGCGAAATGCTGCGGCTTCGCAGCGAGCTTCAGCTTGCCCGCACGCCGGAAGTCGCAGTCGATCGCGTGTTCGGCGACGAGCGACTCGACGCTCTTCACCGCGCTTTCGTACGCGCGATAGAACTGTTTCGCGGGCTCGGCGCCGATCCGCGCAGCGAGTGACGCATAGTCCTGCGCGACGCCGGTGTTGCACTGGCCGCCGTTGCGACCCGATGCTTCGCCGGCGATCTGCGCGGCTTCGAGCACGACCACCGACACGCCGCGCTGCGCGAGTGCGAGCGCCGCCGACAATCCGGTGAAGCCGCCGCCGATCACGACCACGTCGGCGCGCCCTTCGACGGGGCCCTCGCAGCCGCCGTGAAACGCGGGGCGGGTTTCCAGCCAGTACGATTCCAGTTTCATCGGATTGTTCTCGAGCATTCCCGCGGCGACGATCGGCGACCGTCCAATGAGAACCATTTAATCACCGTCAAAAAGCGCAGTTGCCGCGTATTCGCGCGCGGCACACGCGCAATTCACCGTTTTGCGCGACCGCCGCAGCACACTATGCGCACCGCCGATCGCCGACAGCGAAACACGCGGCGAACGACCGGCGGCGCGCATCACAGCTGCACCGGCGCGCCGTTCGCCTGCACCGGCTCGGCCTGGAAGCGCGCGAGGTCTTCCTCGCTGCGATGGCACAGCACCTGCGCGCCGTTGTCGAGCGTGCGCAGCACCGGGGCCGTCCGGTTGCACACGCCGTCGATCCGCATCGAACAGCGCGCCAGGAACGGACACAGCTCGGCGTCGTCGGCGCGCGCGCCGATCGGCACCAGCGGACGGTGGCAGCGCTCGGCCGCGTCGTCGAGCCAGCCGGCGCGCAGCTCGGGTGCCGACGACACGAGCAGGTGCGAATACGGGTGATATGGCGGCGCGCACAGCGCGTCGCGGCTGCCGGTTTCGACCCGGCGGCCCGCGTACAGCACGACGATGTCGTCGCTGATCGCGCGCACCTTCGCGATGTCGTGCGTGATGAACACGTACGACACGCCGAGCTTCGCCTGCAGGTCGCGCAGCAGATCCATGATCGCGGCGCCGACCACGGTGTCGAGTGCCGACGTGACCTCGTCGCACAGAATCAGGTCGGGCTCGGCCGCGAGTGCGCGCGCGAGGTTCACGCGCTGCTTCTGCCCGCCGGACAATTCGCCGGTGCGCCGCGCGGCGACCGCCTGCGGCAGCCGCACGAGTTCGAGCAGCTCCGCGACGCGCTGCCGCGCACGCGCGCCCTTGATCCCGTGATAGAACGCGAGCGGCCGCGCGAGCGTGCGCTCGACGGTATGCACCGGGTTGAGCGCCGTGTCGGCGTTCTGGAACACGATCTGCACGCGGCGGTGCTGTTCCTTCGTGCGCTTGCCGATATCGAGCGCGAGCGGTTCGCCGTCGAGCAGGATCTGCCCGGCCGTCGCCGGCACGAGGCCCGCGATCACCTTCGCGAGCGTCGTCTTGCCGGAGCCCGATTCGCCGATCACGCCGACCGTCTGTCCGCGCGCGATGCGCAGGTCGACTTCGTGCAGGATCAGCTTCGCGGGCCGGCCCTTCGCGGGCCGGCCGCCGTAGCCCGCGACCGCGCCACGCACGGCGAGCAGCGGCGCCGGTTCGACCGGCGCCGGTTTCTCGTCGCGGTGCGCATCGTTCGGCGTGACCGCCGCGATCAGGCTCTGCGTGTACGGATGCGCCGGCGCATGCAGGATCTGTTCGGTGTCGCCGGTCTCGCGGATCACACCGTCGCTCAGCACGACGATCCGGTCGGCCATCTGCGCGACCACCGCCAGATCGTGCGACACGTACACCGCGCTCATCCCGCAGCGCCGGATCACGCTCTTGAACGCCTGCAGCACGTCGATCTGCGTGGTCACGTCGAGCGCGGTGGTCGGTTCGTCGAGAATCACGAGCTCCGGATCGGTGATCAGCGCCATCGCGGCCATCAGCCGCTGCAGCTGCCCGCCCGACACCTGGTGCGGATAGCGCTTGCCGATCGTCTCCGGCTCCGGCAGCGCGAGCGCACGGAACAGCTCGACCGCCTTCGCCTGCGCGTCGCGCTTCGGCATCGTCTTGTGGATCAGCGCGCTCTCGATCACCTGGTCGAGGATCGTGCGCGACGGGTTGAACGCGGCGGCCGCGCTCTGCGCGATATACGCGACCTTGCGGCCGCGCAGCGCGGTCAGCTGCTGCGCGGACAGCGTGCAGACGTCCGTGCCGCCGATCTTCACCGAGCCGCCGGCGATCCGGCAGCCGGCGCGCGCATGGCCCATCAGCGACAGCGCGATCGTCGTCTTGCCCGAGCCCGATTCGCCGATCAGCGCGAGCACCTCGCCGCGCGCGATCTCGAAGTCGACGTCGTGGACGATCGTCGTTTCCGCGCCGCCCGGGCGGCCGCCGACGACGCGCAGCCCGCGCACCTCGACGAGCGGAGTCGATTGATCTCGCATCAGTGTTCTCCGGCGGCCGCGGCCGCGCCCTTGCGGCGGCCGCGATGCGGCAGGCCGTCGATCAACAGGTTGACGCCCACCGTCAGGATCGCGATCGCGACCGCGGGCATGATCGCGACGGCCGAGCCGTCGCCGAGGCTCGCGATGTTCTCGCGCACGAGCGAGCCGAGATCCGCGTACGGCGGCTGCACGCCGAGCCCGAGAAAGCTCAGGCCGCTCAGCAGCAGCACGACGAACGTGAAGCGCAGCCCGGTGTCCGCCAGCATCGGATGGATCATGTTCGGCAGCATCTCGACGCATGCGATGTACAGCGCGCTCTCGCCGCGCGCCTTCGCGACCTGCACGAATTCGAGCGTGCTGATGTTGACCGCCAATGCGCGCGCGATCCGGTACGACCCCGGCATGTAGCTGACCGCGGCGGTCAGGATCAGCAGCGGCAGCGACGAGCCGAATGCGGCGACGAACATCAGCGCGAACATCTTCGACGGAATCGACGTGAGCGCGTCGAGCAGCCGGCTCATCGTCTCGTCGACCGCGCGGCCCGACACGGTCGCGAGCAGCCCGAGCGTCGTGCCGGTCAGCGCGGCGAGCAGCACCGCGGCGAGCGCGAGCAGCACGGTGAGCCGCGTGCCGTACAGGATCCGGCTCAGCATGTCGCGGCCGAGAAAGTCCGAGCCGAACGGCAGCTTCGCGCCGAATGGCGCGAACACCTCCGGCGTGACGATCGCGCCGACGTCGTGCGGCGCGAGCAGCGGCGCGAACACCGCGATGAACAGCATCAGGCCGACCATCGACAGGCCGACGCGGCCGCCCGTGGTCAGCTTCATGCGCGGTGCGCGGCGCTTGCGCGGCTGCTCGGGCGCCGGTGCGGCGGGCGGCGTCGCGCTGCCCCACGGTGGGCGCGGATCGCCGGACGGCGGCAGCGCGCTGCTGCGTTGAACGGGTTCGGTCGGGTGCATGGGCGGCATCTCGGAAGGTGGACGGGACGCTCAGGTCCGCAGTCGCGGGTTCGACACGATCGAGCACAGATCGGCGAACAGCACGAGCGTCAGGTAGGCGACGCAGAAGATCAGCGTGCACGCCTGGACCAGCGGGAAATCGCGGTTGCCGACGGCATCGACCATCAGGCTCGCGAGGCCCGGATAGTTGAAGATCGTCTCGACGACGATCACGCCGCCGAGCAGATACGACAGGCTCAGCGCGATCGCATTCGCGATCGGCCCGATCGCGTTCGGCAGCGCATGACGCAGCACGACGCGCGCCGGGCTCGCGCCCTTCAACACGGCCATCTCGACGTACGACGCGCTCAGCTGCTCGATCACCGCGGCGCGCGTCATCCGCGCCATCTGCGCGATCACGACCGCGCACAGCGTCAGCACCGGCATCGCATACGCGCGCAGGAAATCGTGCAGGCTTTCGATCGGGCCGCTGTACGACAGCGCCGACAGCCAGTGCAGCTTCACCGCGAGCACGAGCACGGCGACGGTCGCGATCAGGAACTCCGGCGTCGCGACGAGCGACAGCGTGCCGAGGCTGATCACGCGATCGATCACCGACTCGCGCTTGACCGCCGCGAGGATGCCGAGCAGCAGCGCGATCGGCACCGACACCGCGGTCGTGATCGCGGCGAGCGCGAGCGACTTCGGCAGGCGCCCGCCGATCAGCTCCGACACCGGCATGTCGCCGGACAGCGAGCGGCCGAAATCGCCGTGCAGCAGCCCCGCGAGCCAGTGCAGGTAGCGCACGTGCGCGGGCATGTCGAGGCCGAACTGCTGGCGCAGCGCGGCGACCGTCTCCGGCGTCGCCGACTGGCCGAGCGCGGCCTGCGCGGCATCGCCCGGCAGCAGGTTCGTGATCGTGAAAATGATCGCGGACACGATCAGCAGCGTCAGCGCGGTGACCGCGACGCGCCGGCCGATCAGCCCGAGCAGGATTCGATTCATGAAGCGGCACTCCCGTAAAGGTCGCGCGCGACCGGCGCGGTTGCCCGCACCGGCCGCGCGGCGGCGGCACGTGCCGGCGTCAGGCGTTCCACCATACGTGCTCGGCGAACATGAAGCCCATCATCCCGCCGGTCGGGATCGAGCCGAGGCCCGCGAGCCGCTTGTCGTAGCCGTCGAGGAAGCTGATGAACGCCGGGATGCCGATCCGGCATTGCTGCGCGACGAGCACCTGCATGTCGCCGTACATCTGCTTGCGCTTCGCGTCGTCGGTCTCCGAGCGCGCGGCGAGCAGCAGCTGGTCGAACTTCGGGTTCTTCCAGCCCGACTCGTTCCACGGCGCGTCCGACTTGAAGAACTGCGTGAACAGCACGTCGGCGCTCGAGCGCGGGTTGATGTTGCCGAAGCCGAGCGGATGCTTCATCCAGTGGTTCGACCAGTAGCCGTCGGCCGACACGCGGTTCACCTGCAGGTTCAGCCCGATCTTCTGGCCGGCCTGCTGCATCAGCACGGCCATTTCGATCGACCCGTTCGCATCGGACGTCGCATACATCGGCGGCAGCGCGGCGCCGAGTGCGCCCGCCTTCTGGAACAGGAACTTCGCCTTGTCCGGATCGTGCGGCCGCTGCGGCAGCGACGCGTTGAAGTAGCGATGCCCCGGCGGAATCGGCTGGTCGTTGCCGATCACCGCATAGCCGCGGAACACCGCCGAGCGGATCTGCTCGCGATCGAACAGGTACTTCATCCCTTCGACGAAATCCGGGTTCGCGGTAATCGGATTGTCGCTGCGCATGATCAGGTCGGTATAGAGCCCCGACTTGGTTTCCTTCAGCGCGTAGCCCGGCGTGGACGCGACGCGCTGCGTCGAGCGCGGATCGATCGCATTGATCAGGTGCACGTCGCCGGACAGCAGCGCGTTCAGGCGCGCGGCGCTGTCGGTGATGCCGATCAGCTCGATCTCGTCGAGATACGGCATCCCCGGTTTGAAGTAGCTGTCGTTGCGCACGCCGACCGTCGACACGCCCGGCTTGAACGACTTCAGCTTGTACGGGCCGCAGCCGATGCCGGTGCTGAAGTCGGTCGTGCCGTCCTTGGTGATCACGAGCTGCGGCGTCGCGAGGATCACCGGCAGGTCCGCGTTCGCGCTGGCGAGCACGAGCGTGACTTCGTCGGGGCCGCTCGCCTTCGCGTCGGTGAACTGGTCGGCGATCGTCTTCACCTTCGACGCGGTGGCCGCGTTCTTGTGGCGCATCAGCGAGTACACGACGTCGGCCGGCCCGACCGGCTTGCCGTCGTGGAACGTGACGCCCTTGCGCAGCTTGATGATCCAGGTCTTCGCGTCGGTCGTCTGCAGCGACTCGGCGAGGTTCATCTGCGGCGTGAGGCTCTGATCCAGCTGCGTGAGGCCGCTGTAGAACATGAAGAAGCGAATGTAGTCCGCGCCCGTCGAGCCCTTGGCCGGGTCGAGCGTGTCGGCCGTCGAACTCGATTCGTTCGCGACGCGGATCTTGCCGCCGCGCTTGGGCGCCGGCGCGGCGAACGCCGATTGCGCATCCAGCAGCAGTCCGCCGCCGCCGACGGCCATCATGCCGCTCGCCGCCATGACCCGCATCATGTCGCGGCGCGTGAAGCCGCCTTTGCCGCCGTTGTCGATATCGTCGCTCATCCGAACTGCTCCTGACTGTGGAAAGTGGGTCCTTGGGTCCAGCGTGGTTCTCGAATCCCGCGGCGCCCGCGTGCTGGTGGCGGGCGCCACGTCGTGCGCATGCAATTCATTTAAGCATCGCCAAAATGCGGTTTGTCGCGATTCGGGCAGCCCGTACGATACGATTCGACCGTTTTGAGCCGCCCGCGCAGCATGAATTGCTGCGTGCGCGCATGCATCGCCGTTTGCCCGGCGACCGCGTACCCTGTGCCGACGCAGTCAATCGTAAAGCCACGCCCGCGGCAGATTGCGCCGACAAAATTGCGCATTCGGCATCGGGCGCGCGTTCGGCTCGCGCAAACCGCATGTTTGTGTCGACGGCCCACTGGCGCGCCAGGCGGCGGCCGACGCAAGCGGTGAGGCAGCGCGGGCGTTTCGTCGCCCCGCGCGCATGGGTGAGCGGCGGCCGTCTCGGCGGCACGCGTCGCGTGAAAGTTCAGATGATTGCCGCGCGATCGAAGCGGTCGTGCGTGATGACGCGAAGACGGCCGGAAGCCGGCGCGCATGCAGGGAAACCCGGCGTGGACTCGGGCCGGTCCGTCGGGCTGTGCTACGTCGAGGCGCCGATGTCCGACACCGGCCTGTCGGTGCACATGACGGCGCGGCATGCCGGAGGCACGATGATGCATCGGCTGCCGATGCGGCGCCTGCTCGGCGCCGGCACGCCGATCCGCACGTCAGACGCATGCCGGTACGGCGCGACGAAGCCGGCGTGATGCGTCGGCTGTCTACCGGGCACCGCGCTCGACACCGGCATGCCGATGCGCATGCAGAACGCACGCCAGCGCGGCAGAGACAGCGGCAGAGGCAGAGGCAGAGGCAGCGTCGCTGCTTGCGCGCGGACGCCGCAATACCGTCACGCAGCCAGCCGGAACACCGACACGGCGGCCCTCAATCGTGCCGCCTGCTCGTCCAGCGACGACGCCGCAGCCGCGGCCTGTTCGACGAGCGCGGCATTCTGCTGCGTGACTTCATCCATCTGCGCGACCGTCCGGCCGATCTGTTCGATGCCGGCGCTTTGCTCGGCCGATGCCGCCGAAATCTCGCCCATGATGTCGGCCACCCGGTCGATCGACCGGACGATCTCCGTCATGCGCGCGCCGGCCGTCTCGACGAGCCGGCTGCCGCTGCCGACCCGCTCGACCGACGCCTCGATCAACCCCTTGATGTCCTTCGCGGCGGCGGCGCTGCGTTGCGCGAGCGAGCGCACCTCCGACGCCACGACCGCGAAGCCGCGCCCTTCCTCGCCGGCTCGCGCGGCTTCGACCGCCGCGTTGAGCGCGAGAATGTTCGTCTGGAACGCGATGCTTTCGATGACGACGGTGATGTCGGCGATCCGCACCGATCCGTCCGAAATCTGCCGCATCGTTTCGACGACCTGCTGCACGGCGGCGCCGCCGAGTTCCGTCGCCTCCTTCGCGTGCGTCACGAGCGCATTCGCCTGGCGGGCATTGTCGGCGTTCTGCCGGACCGTCGACGTGATCTGCTCCATGCTCGCGGCCGTTTCCTGCAGCGACGCAGCCTGCTGCTCCGTGCGCTGCGACAGGTCCAGGTTGCCTTGCGCGATCTCGCCGGTGCCGACGGCAATCGAATGGGTCGTGGTCTGGATATCGGCGATGGTCTCGGTCAGCCGCGCCTTCATGTCGCCCAGCGCGACAAGCAGGCTGCCCGGCGCGGCGTGCGTCGTGTCGAACTGCACGTCGAGCTCGCCGGCGGCGATGCGGGCCGCGATCTGCGTCGCGTGCGCGGGCTCGCCGCCGAGCGTCCGCCTGACACTGCGCAGCACACCCCATGCGATGGCCGCGAGCGCGGCGGCGATGACGAGCGTGATCGCGCCCAGCACCGTCGCGAGCCGCGTAAACGCCGCGTTGATGTCGTCGTAGAAGAATCCGGTGCCGATCCACCAGTCCCAGTCGGGGATCGGCACGACGCCCTGGAGTTTCGGCTCGACGTCCGCGTCGGGGCTGCGCTTGATCAGCACGTCGACGAGCGCGAAATGCGCTTGCGCCATCCCCGCGCGGTATGCCTCGCTGTCGGTCAGGCCGCTGGTCGTGCGATTGCCCTTCGCGCGCGTGCCGATGAACTTCGCGTTCGGATGCACGAGGTTGACGCCGTCGGACGTCGTGACCCAGAAGTAGCTCTTCGAATTCGCGTTGAGCGCCGACAGCGCAGTCCTGGCCTGCTGCTGCGCCTGCTCACGGGTCAGCGTGCCGCTCGCCTGCAGCGCGCGATACGAATCGACCAGATGCTCGGCCTTGGTCAGCAGAATGACGATCTCTTCGCGACGGCTGTCGATCAGCGCGTCGCGCAGCGTGTGCAGCGACAACGCGGCGAGCAGGACGACACCCAGCAGCGCCGCGGCGACGAGCATCAGCAGTTTCGTGGACAACTTCATGCGAGGGCCTCTCGATATTAACCGTTCGGTACATATATCGGCCCATGCCGCCATGCCTTGAACGACTCAATATCGGTAATTACCCTCGTTTCGTGCGCTGATCGAACGCGCACCGGGACGCACCGGGCCCCGGCGGCAGCGCGGCCGCGTCCCGTCGCGACGACCGGCGGATCTGCCGGCCCGGGCAGCCCCGCCGGCGCGCGCGACTTACAGCCCGAACTGCGTCGCGAGCGCGCCGATGTCCGACACTTCGTAATAGTTGTAGAACGGCGTGCCCGGCTCGTGGCCGCGGTTTACGAACGCCTTGTGCCTGATCCCGAGATCCTCGGCCGTCATCAGGTCGTAGCGCAGGCTCGACGACACGTGGAACACGTCCTCCGGCTTGCAGCCGAGCTTGTCGAACATGTATTCGAAGCCCTGCATCCGCGGCTTGTACGACTGCGCCTGCTGCGCGGTGAACACCGCGTGGAACGGCGCGCCGAGCTTGTCGACGTTGCTCATGATCTGGTCGTCCATCGCGTTCGACAGGATCACCAGCTTGTACTTCTTCGCGAGCCGCGACAGGCCGGCCGGCACGTCCGGATGCGGGCCCCACGTCGGCACCGCGTGATAGAAGCGTTCGGCCTCGGCTTCGTCGAACTGCACGCCGACCCGTGCGCAGGTGCGGCGGACCGCGTTGACGACGACGTCGCGATACGGCTTCCATGCGCCGAGCACCTCGTCGAGCCGATAGGCGGCGAACGCGCGCACGAATGCGTCCATCGTGACCGGCGACAGCCGGTCCGCATAAATTTCGCGCGCCGTCTCGGCCATCCGGAAATGGGTCAGCGTGCCGTAGCAGTCGAAGGTGATGAACTTCGGTTCAAACTGGATCATGGTGACGTCCTGTCTGTGTGAAGCCCCGGCAGGGCCGGGGACGGGCTGGGTTGTACGGAATTGAACCAGGGCAAAAAATCCCGTGCGCATCGTTCGACGCCGCTCAAAACGCACGATCGCCGCGTGTTGGGCGCGCTGTACGGCACGATCTGCGGCGTGCCTGCGGGTACCGCGCCGCCGGCCCGGCCGCTGCACGCGCGATACCGTGCAACGCGTGCCGGGCGCCGCGGCGAACCGCGCACCGCCTGCGCTACCTTGTTTTCCATCGTAATGGCGTTCATGCAGCAGATGCTGCCGGAATGACCGGCGCGGCCGGCATGAAGCGCGCGTTGCGGCGCGCCGATCGCGCCGGTTTGCGTCGAACCCGCGCGGCGGGCCGCCGCAGCCGGAAAACAGGCGAATCGTCCTATCCGGGCCGCAACGGCGCTGGCAGAGTGAATGCGTCATTCCTACCCATCCGGAGTCCGGCGTGTCCGACCTCAACCCTTCCAGCACGCTCACCTATCGCCCGTTCGCCGAAACCGACTTGCCCGCCGCGCACCGGCTGTCCGAAGCCGTCAAGTGGCCGCACCGGCTCGACGACTGGCGTTTCGCGTTCCAGCTCGGCAACGGCTTCGTCGCCGAGGACGACGCCGGCATCGTCGGCACCGCGCTCGGCTGGCGCTTCGGCGATGCTCACGCCGCGCTCGGCATGGTGATCGTGTCGCCCGAACGCCAGGGCCGCGGCATCGGCCGCGAACTGCTGTCGCGCGTCGTCGACAGCCTCGGCGCGCGCACGATCTTCCTGCATGCGACGCCGTCCGGCGAACCGCTCTACGTGAAATTCGGCTTCGAAGCGATCGGCACGATCGACCAGCACCAGGGCGCGGCGTTCCAGCCGCCGCTGATCTCGCTGCCGCCCGGCGAGCGCCTGCGCCCGCTCGGCACCAACGACGGCCCGCGGCTCGCCGCGCTCGCGTCGCGCGCGGCCGGCTACGAACGCGGCGCGGTGATCGACGCGCTGCTCGACGTCGCGAACGGCATCGCGCTCGATCGCGACGGCGAACTGCTCGGCTTCGCGCTGTTCCGCCGCTTCGGCCGCGGTCACGTGATCGGCCCCGTGATCGCGCCGGACGCGCTGCGTGCGCAGGCGCTGATCAGCCACTGGCTCGCGCTGCACGAAGGGATGTTCGTGCGCCTCGACGTGCCGGGCGACAGCGGGCTGTCGGACTGGCTGCAGGGGCTCGGGCTGCCGCGCGTCGATACCGTCGTCGCGATGGCGCGCGGCGCGGCCCCCGCGCGCGATCCGGCGCTGCGCGCGTTCGCGGTCGTGAACCAGGCGCTCGGTTGAGCGGCGCGCACGATGACCTTTCTCTACAAGGCCGACCCGGTGCGCGGTGCGCAATGGGCGCAACGCTTCGCGCAGCACGCGCCCGACCTGCCGTTCCGGATCTGGCCGGACCTCGGCGATCCAGAAGCCGTCCGCTATCTCGCCGCGTGGCAGCCGCCCGACGACCCGGCCACGCTGCTGCCGAATCTCGAAGTCGTGTTCTCGGTCGGCGCCGGCATCGACCAGTTCGACCTGTCGCGCGTGCCCGCGCACATTCCGGTCGTGCGGATGATCGAGCCGGGCATCGTCGAAGGGATGGTCGAATACGTGACGCAGGCCGTGCTGACGATTCATCGCGACCTGTTCGACTATGCGGCGCAGCAGCGCGCGCAAGTGTGGCGCGAGCAGCCGGTACGCGCGGCCGCATCGCGGCGCGTCGGCGTGCTCGGGCTCGGCACGCTCGGCCAAGCCGTGCTCGACACGCTGCGGCGCTTCGGCTTCCCGTGCGCCGGCTGGAGCCGCACGCCGCGCACGCTCGACGGCATCGACTGCTACGCGGGGGACGCGGCGCTCGATACGTTCCTCGCCCGCACCGACATCCTGATCTGCCTGCTGCCGCTCACCGACAGCACGCGCGGCCTGCTCGGCGCGCGCGTGTTCGATGCGCTGCCGGACGGTGCGTCGCTCGTGCACGTCGGGCGCGGCCCGCAGCTCGACGAACGCGCATTGCTCGCGGCGCTCGCGAGCGGCCGTCTCGACAGCGCGATCCTCGACGTGACCGACCCGGAACCGTTGCCGGCCGGCCACCCGTTCTGGATGCATCCGCGCGTGCGGATCACGCCGCACATCGCGAGCGCGACGCGGCCCGACACCGCGGTCGACGCCGTGCTGGCGAACCTCGCGCGTCATCGCGCGGGGCAGCCGATGATCGGCGTCGTCGACCGCGCGCGCGGCTACTGACGCACACGCCCGGCGCGGCGACGCGCGCAGCAGAAAATGCCGCAGCGCGCCGTGCAAACGCCGTATCCATACGTTTCGGGCCGCAAATTGAAGACGCGTGCCGATGGCTCGCCCGGTAGCATGAACTCACGCTGACACCCGACGAGAGTCCCCCTGCCATGAACCAAGCCGCGCTGATCGAAGCCGATCGACAACACCTGATCCACCCCGTCGTCAATTACCGGGCGCACGAAGCGCGCGGCGTCACCGTGCTCGAATCCGCGGACGGCGTGTTCCTGCGCGACGGCGCCGGCCACACGCTGCTCGACGCGTTCTCCGGCCTGTGGTGCGTGAACGTCGGCTACGGCCGCGACAGCATCGTGAAGGCGGCCGCCGAGCAGATGGCGAAGCTCCCGTACGCGACCGGCTATTTCCATTTCGGCTCGCAGCCTGCGATCGAACTGGCCGAGCGGCTCGCGGCGCTCGCGCCGCCGTCGCTGAACCGCGTGTACTTCACGCTCGGCGGCTCGGACGCGATCGACTCCGCGGTGCGCTTCATCACGCACTATTTCAACGCGACCGGCCGCCCGTCGAAAAAGCAGATGATCGCGCTCGAACGCGGCTATCACGGCTCGTCGTCGATCGGCGCCGGCCTGACCGCGCTGCCCGCGTTTCACCGCCATTTCGACCTGCCGCGCGCGGACCAGCACCATATTCCGTCGCCGTATCCGTACCGCCATCCGCTCGGCGACGATCCGCAGGCGCTGATCGCCGCGTCGGTCGCCGCGCTCGAAGCGAAGGTCGCCGAACTCGGCGCGGACAACGTCGCCGCGTTCTTCTGCGAACCCGTGCAGGGCTCCGGCGGCGTGATCGTGCCGCCGGCCGGCTGGCTGAAGGCGATGCGCGACGCGTGCCGGCGCGTCGGCATCCTGTTCGTCGCCGACGAGGTGATCACCGGCTTCGGCCGCACGGGCCCGCTGTTCGCGTGCGAGGCGGAACAGGTCGATCCGGACCTGATGACCGTCGCGAAGGGGCTGACCGCCGGCTATGCGCCGATGGGCGCGGTGCTGATGTCCGACGAAATCTACGAAGGGATCGCGGGCAACCGCGCCGATTCGCCCGCGGTCGGCCACGGCTATACGTATTCCGCGCATCCGGTCAGCGCGGCGATCGGCCTCGAAGTGCTGAAGCTGTATCACGAAGGCGGGCTGCTCGCGAACGGCCAGGCGCTGGCGCCGCGCTTCGCCGCGGGGCTCGATGCGCTGCGCGCGCATCCGCTCGTCGGCGACGCGCGTTCGGTCGGCCTGCTCGGCGCGCTCGAACTGGTGGCCGACAAGGCGCGCAAGACGCGCTTCGACCCGGCGCTGAACGTGCCCGACAAGATCGCGGCCGCCGCGTATGCGAACGGCGTGGTGTTCCGCGCATTCGGCGACGGCGTGCTCGGTTTCGCGCCGGCGCTGAGCTTCACCGCGGGCGAGTTCGACCTGATGTTCGAACGCGTGCGCAAGACGCTCGACGACGTGCTGGCCGACGCGGGCGTGCAGCGCGCGCTCGACGCCGCACACGCGCAGCCGGCCTGACGGGTCAAGGGAAAGCCGGGCTTGTGGCGGCCATCGTTCGACTCTAAAGTAACCGGACATTCCATTTTTTCCGCTCTCACGTGAACATGACGGACAGCAAGCTGGATCGCATCGACCTGCGCATCCTCTCCCAGTTGCAGAAGCGCGGCCGCATGACCAACGTCGAGCTGGCCGATGCGGTCGGGCTGTCGCCCAGCCCGTGCCTGATCCGCGTGAAGCGGCTCGAGAAGGCCGGCTACATCGGCGGCTACGGCGCGCATATCCAGCTCGAGAAACTCGGCGACGTGCAGGTCGTGTTTACCGAAGTCACGCTGGCGGACCACCGCCGCGAAGACTTCGACCGCTTCGTCGCGGCGATCCGCAACGTCGACGAGATCGTCGAATGCCACCTCGCGAGCGGCGGCTACGACTATCTGCTGAAGTTCATCACGCGCAGCGTGAGCCATTACCAGACGATCGTCGAAGGGCTGCTCGAGCAGAACATCGGCATCGAGAAGTATTTCAGTTACGTGATCATCAAGTCGCCGTTCGTCAAACGGCATTACCCGCTCGAATCGCTGTTCGGCGAACGTCACTGACGCGCGCGCGACACGCGTGAACGCGGCAGCCCGCTGTCCGCGCGGGGTCGTCGCGTCCGCAACGCTCCGCCAGTGTCGCCGAACCGCTTCATCTTAGGACCTGTCATGCCGCTTACGCTGTCCCGAACCGAACTCGTTCGCACCGCCAACCTGATCGATGGCACCTGGCGCGATGCGCTCGACGGCCGCCGCTTCGCCGTCACCGATCCGGCGACGCTCGAGACCGTTGCCCACGCACCCGACAGCGGCGCCGCCGACGCGCGCGCCGCGACCGACGCCGCAGCCCGCGCGCTGCCCGCATGGCGCGCGACGCCCGCGCGCGAACGCGCCGCGATCCTGCGTGCATGGCATGCGGCGATCGTCGCGCACACCGACGATCTCGCGAAGCTGATGTCGCGCGAACAGGGCAAGCCGCTTGCGGAAGCGCGCGGCGAAGTCGCGTACGGCGCGTCGTACGTGCTGTGGTTCGCGGAGGAAGCGACGCGCACGTACGGCGACCTGATCCCGCAGCAGCAGCGCGGCAAGCGGCTCAGCGCAGTGAAGGAGCCGATCGGTGTGGTCGCCGCGATCACGCCGTGGAATTTCCCGCTCGCGATGATCGCGCGCAAGATCGCGCCCGCGCTCGCGGCCGGCTGCACGGTCGTCGCGAAGCCGGCCGAGGACACGCCGCTCACCGCGCTCGCGCTCGCATTCCTCGCGCAGGAAGCCGGCGTGCCGGCCGGTGTGCTGAACCTGATCGCCGCGTCGCGCGAACGCGGCATCGACGCCGCGGCCGACTGGCTCGCCGACGCACGCGTGCGCAAGATCACGTTCACCGGATCGACGGCCGTCGGCAAACTGCTCGCACGGGAATCGGCGGCGACGCTGAAGAAGCTGTCGCTCGAACTCGGCGGCAATGCGCCGTTCATCGTGTTCGACGATGCGGAACTCGATGCGGCGGTCGACGGCTTGATGGCCGCCAAGTTCCGCAATGGCGGCCAGACCTGCGTGTCGCCGAACCGCGTGTACGTGCAGGCCGGTGTCTACGACGCGTTCGCCGCGAAGCTCGCGGCGCGCGTCGCCGCGCTGAAGGTCGCGCCGGCGACCGACCCGGCCGCGCAGATCGGCCCGATGATCAATGCGCGGGCGGTCGACAAGATCGCGCGACACGTCGGCGATGCGCTCGAGCGCGGCGCGCGCGTGCTGACGGGCGGCAAGCGCCTGACCGAACTCGGGCCGAACTACTACGCGCCGACGGTGCTCGCCGACGCGAGCGCCGACATGCAGCTGACCTGCGAGGAAACCTTCGGCCCGGTCGCCGCGCTGTTTCGCTTCGACACCGAGGACGAAGCCGTCGACGCCGCGAACGACACGCCGTTCGGGCTCGCCGCGTATTTCTACACGCAGGACGTGCGGCGCATCGCACGCGTGTCGGCGCGGCTCGAGACGGGCATCGTCGGCATCAACGAAGGCGCGCTCGCGAGCGAGGCCGCGCCGTTCGGCGGCGTGAAGGAGTCGGGCTACGGGCGCGAAGGCTCGCGCTACGGTCTCGACGACTACCTGTCGATCAAGTACCTGTGCCAGGGCGGGCTCGACTGAAACCGCACCGACGGCCGCCCGCATTGCCGTTTCGAATGCGCTCGCACGCCTGCGCGCGGGTTCGCCGATCCGTTCGCGCAGCCGGCACGCGAGCCCGGCCGCACACGTTGACGGCGGGACCGTGCATATCCGTCCGCCTGCCACCCTCGATTTCCGGACGCACCTGCCGTTAACCCGGATTTGCGCCGGCGCCGCGTTCTCGCGGCCGGCCTTCCACACGAACGCGAGCATGTCCGGATTCACTTCGATCGAGACAATCGCCGATTGGGCCGGCCGCCACTACCGGGTCGTCGGCGCACTCGGCACGCTGATGTCGCTCGCGGCGCTCGGCATCAGCGCGGCAACGCTGTGGGCCGCACGCAGCGAAGTCGTCGAACACGCGCACGAGACGTCGCGCAACGTCACCGCGGTGCTGGTCAGCGAGATCGCGCGCACCGTCGAAACATCGAACAACGCGCTCGTCGCGCTCGCGGCCGATCTCGGCAACCCGGCGATCGTCCGCATGGACGCCGGGCTGCGCCACGACGTGCTGTTCGAGCGCACCGCCGCGCAATACGTGACCGGCATGGGCGTCACCGACCGGTACGGGCAGCTGATCGACGGCTGTTGCGGGCCGACCCACAACTGGAATTTCAGCGATCGCGACTACTTCAAGGTCCATCGCGATGCGGACAACGTCGGCCTGTACGTGTCCGAGGCGTATCGCGCACGTTCGCGCGGCGGCACGGAATCGATCGCGCTGTCGCGGCGCATCGAACGGCCGGATCACACGTTCGACGGAATCGCGGTGGTCGCCGTCGACCTCGCGTACTTCGACCAGCTGCTGTCGCGCCTGAACGTCGGGCCGCACGGCGTCAGCGCGATCCTGCGCGCGGACGGCACGATCCTCGCGCGCAATCCGCCGCTGAGCGATCACCAGATGGTTCGCCTGCGCCGGTCGAAGTCGTTCGAGCGGATGGTCAGCCGCGAAGCGGGCTTCTATGCGGCGCGCTCGAGCATCGACGGCACACCGCGGCTGTATACATACCAGCGGGTGCCCGGCACGCCGCTGATCGCCGTCGTCGCGCCGGCCGAGCGCGACGTGCTGGCCGGCATCAGCCGGCTCACGTGGACGGTCGGCGTGTCGGCGTCCGTCATCGGCGCGCTGTTCTGCACGGTGATGTGGCTGCTCGCGTTGGCGCTTCGGGACAATCAGCGCAAGCAGGCGCTGCTCACCGGCCTCACGCGCACCGATCCGCTGACCGGCCTGCACAATCGCCGCGCGCTCGACGCGGCGCTCGCCGACGAATGGGAACGGCTGCAGCGCGGCAGCGGCGGCAGCCTGTCGGTGCTGTTCATCGACGCCGACCACTTCAAGCAGTACAACGACCGCTACGGGCACGCGCAGGGCGACACGGCACTGCGCTTCCTCGCCGAATGCATCCGCGCGAACGTGCGGCGGCGCGGCGACATCGCCGCGCGCTACGGCGGCGAGGAATTCGTCGCGGTGCTGCCCGATACCGACGCAAGTGCCGCCGCGGAAGTCGCGGAAGCGATCCGGCGTGCCGTCGAGCAAAACCGCCTCGACGGCTTCGACGCGACGATTCCGCCGTTCACGGTCAGCATCGGCTACGCGACCGGCCATCGCGCGCATCCGCGCTCCGTGCATGCGCTGTCGCATCAGGCGGACCTCGCCCTGTATGCGGCGAAGCGCCAGGGCAGAAACCGCGTGTGCCGTGCCGAAGCGGAACCCGTCGCCGAACCGGCTTGACTGCGCCGCGCTCGCGACGCCGCTCAATCCGGCAGTCGCAGCACAGGTTCGGCGAGCCGCTCGATTCGTTCGCAAACGTTCAGCATCACGAATTCTCCAGATAGTGAGAATTCGTGCACATCGATCGCGACACGCAACAAAACCTTAACGGCCGCGTCACGATCGCGCACGACAATCCGCCATCTTCGACCCTCAGGATGGAGTCCTGCATGCTCGCATCACGAAGCCGTTTTCCGCTGCACGTCGCAGCGCTGTCGAGTGCGATCGTTCTCGCTGCCTGTGGCGGCGGCGACGACGTCGCGTCGCCCCCTGCGACCAGCGCGGCGATGCCGGCCCCGCCGGCCGATCCGGGCTTCGTCGACAGCGCGCCGGTGCCGAGCGTGCCGGCCTTCGTCGACAACATCGCGACCAATCAGCGCGGCGACGCACGCTATGCGACGCTGTCGACCAATGCCGCGGTGCGCGTGGTGAGCCGCTTCCTGGACTTGTGGCAGCCGTCGACGATGCTCGTCGATGCGGGCGTCACCGCACCGGCGAACGGTGCGTTTCCGGCGATCTCGCCGTCGACCTGCTCCGGTCTGCCGGGCAGCGGCACGCCGTGCGGCACGATCCTGAACGACACGGTGCTCGGCGCCAATGTCCAGTACGTGATCAACGCAACCACCGCGCGCACGCAACAGCAGGCGGACGCCGCATACTTCGACGACCGGCGCGGCAAGGGCTACAGCGTGACCGACGGCATGGGCCCACTGACCGACGCATGGCGTACCGCGGCTCAGCAAACGACCAGCATCACCGGCATTCCGTCCGACGCGACGTCGGTGCTGTACAACGATTCCGGCAACAACGTCGGCGTCGGCAGCAGCACGAACGCGAGCTTCGGCAAGGTCGTCGATCTGCTCAACGAAATGGGCACCAACGCGTCGACCGAACCGTCGAAGCGCTTCTACAAATATGCGCGGCCGTACCGCTGGAGCACGAGCGTCGTCGTCGCGCCGACGCTCGTGCCCGCGGAAAGCACGACGCCCGCGACCGACGGCGGCTTCATCAGCGGCCACGAAGCCGAAGCGATGCGCGACGCGATGACGATGGCGTGGCTCGTGCCCGAGCGTTTCCAGGAGATGGTCAGCCGCGGCCTCGAACTCGGCGAGAACCGGATCCTTGCCGGCATGCACTCGCCGCTCGACGTGATCGGCGGGCGCATGCTCGCGCTGGCCGTCAGCGCGGCGAACCTGACGGCGTACGCGAGCGACGCGCAGGCCGCGTATACGCAGGCCCACCAGACACTGCAGCAGCTCACGGGCACGACCGGCACGACGTTCGCCGCGTTCGCGCACTCGGGCACGGCGGCAACCGACCGGTTCGCCGATTACGCGACGAACAAGGCCGCGTTCGCGCGCCGCATGACGTTCGGCTTCGGCACGATCGAATCGACCGGCGCGCCGCCGGTCGTACCGAAGGGCGCGGAAATTCTGCTGCAGACGCGCTTTCCGTATCTGAGCGCGGACCAGCGGCGCGTCGTGCTGAAGACGACCGAAGTGCAGTCCGGCTACCCGGTGATGGACGATGCGGAGGGCTGGGGCCGCCTGAACCTGTTCGCGGCGGCCGACGGTTACGGCTCGTTCAACGGCAACGTGATCGTATCGATGGACGCGTCGCAGGGCGGCCTGAATGCAGCCGATCTGTGGCGCAACGACATCACCGGTAGCGGCAAGCTGACGCTGCAAGGCACCGGCACGCTGACGCTCGCCGGCAACAACGGCTATACGGGCGGCACGCAGGTGAACGGCGGCACGCTCGCCGCCGGATCGGCGAGCGCGTTCGGCACCGGCGACGTCTATGTCGGCTCGGGCGGCAGCGTCAGGATCGCGGCCGCGGCGCCGGTGACGATCGCGACGCGCTACACGCAGCTCGACAACGCGACGCTCGAACTCGACATCGACGGCAACGGCGGCGGCCGGCTGCGCGTGGGCGGCCCATTCACGATCGCGGGCGGCACGCTGCACGTGAAGTTCGTGAACGGCTACGCGCCGAAGGCCGGCGACACGATCGCGCTGATCGACGGTGCGGCGGCGTCCGCGAAGTTCTCGAGCGTGACGGTCGACGGGTTCAACGCGACGCCGGTTTATACGGCGACGGGGGTGTCGGTCAGGTTGTCGGCATCGTAAAGCCGTAGGTTGCAACGGGTCGCGCGGGCGGTGCGCGGCCCGCACGCCGGATCGCAAGCGTCCACCAACGGGCCGCGTGATGCGCACGAAAGCGAGCGTCGCGCCGCATGCGGGCACACCGATTGCTCGCGATGTCGACTATCCTGGGCTTGCGGGCATTCCGGCATCGACGTGAAAGAAAATTCATCAGGCAAGCTTCACATCGGCATATCGGGCTGGCGCTACGAAGGCTGGCGTGGCACCTTCTATCCGAAAGGATTGAAACAGGCGACGGAATTGCGGTACGCATCGCGCCGGATGCAGACGATCGAAATCAACGGCACGCACTACAGTCTGCAGGCGCTGGCCAGTTGGCGGCGCTGGTACGCCGACACGCCGCCCGGTTTCACGTTCAGCGTGAAAGGCGCGCGCTACCTGACGCACATGCTGCGCTTTCGCGACGAAGCGGCAACCGTCGGCTGCGCGAATTTCTTCGCGCAGGGGCTGCTCGCGCTGAACGACAAACTCGGGCCGATCCTGTGGCAGTTTCCGCCGTCGCTGCGCTTCGACCCCGAGCACATGGAGCGGTTTCTGAGCCTGTTGCCGCCGGATACCGAAGCCGCACTCGCACTCGCGAAGCAGCACGATCGCAGGGTCAGGACGCCGTATTTGCAGATCGACGGCAAGCGCCCGTTGCGTCATGCGATCGAAGTGCGTCACGCGAGCTTCGTGGATCCGGCATTCGTGAAGCTGCTGCGCCGCCACAAGGTGGCGCTGGTCGTGTCCGATTCGACCGAACCGTGGCCGCAGTTCGAAGACCTGAGCGCCGGCTTCGTCTACATGCGGCTGCACGGCACCGAGACGAAGTATTCCGGTGAGTACTCGGACGCGTCGCTCGAGCAGTGGGCGCGCAGGATCGAATCGTGGAGCCGCGGTTCGCAGCCCGACGACGCGCGCCTGGCCGCACCGGAACGCGCGCCGCCGCGCGCGAAAACGCGCGACGTGTACTGCTACTTCGACAACGATGCAAAGACGAATGCGCCGTTCGACGCGCAGCGCCTGATGGCGCGGCTCGGGCAGCACGCGCCCGAAGCGCCGGCCGACGATTCGGCGCCGCGGGCAACCGCGCGGCGTCAACCCGAACCGCAAGGAGAACGACAATGACCCTGCTCATCTACCTGGTCGGATGGATCATTTTCATCGCCGGCGTCGCGTGGGGATTGACGACGCTGCACGTTTCGCAACACATCATCGAGATCGTGGCGCTCATCCTGTTCGGCATCGCCGTCATTACCGGCGCGACGCGTGCGCGCAATCGCGACCGGTCGTAGCGCGGTCGCGCCGGCGCAGCGCCCGACGAATCCGGCCCCCGGCGCGCACGGCGTATCGTGCCGATGCGCGTGGCGCCTTTTCCCGTCGTGCGCGGCGCGGCACGCCGCGCGCATCGAATCCCCGTTGCGCCCGGCTCACCCGCCGGCCGCCGCGACACCGTCCAGTTCGCGCACGGCATCCTCCGGCAACACCAGCGCGCCGGCCGCCAGGTTCTCGCGCAAATGCGCAACCGACGACGTTCCCGGAATCAGCAGAATATTCGGCGCGCGACGCAGCAGCCACGCGAGCGCCGTCTGCATCGGCGTCGCGCCGAGCCGCGCGGCGACCGCATCGAGCGTCGACGACTGCAACGGATTGAAGCCGCCGAGCGGAAAGTACGGTACGTACGCGATGCCGTCGCGTGCGAGCGCATCGATCAGCGCATCGTCGTCGCGATGCGCGAGGTTGTAATGATTCTGCACGCAGACGATATCGCAGATTCGCCGGCCTTCGGCGAGCTGCGCAGCCGTCACGTTGCTCAGCCCGATGTGCCGCACGAGGCCCTGCCGCTGCAGTTCCGCGAGCGCGGTCAGCGGCGCTTCGATCGAGCCTTCGGCCGGGCCGTGCACGTCGAACATGATCCGCAGATTGACGACGTCGAGCACATCGAGGCCGAGGTTGCGCAGATTGTCGTGCACGGCGGCGGCGAGCGCGTCGGCGGAAAACGCCGGCAGCCATGAACCGTCGTTACCGCGCGTCGCGCCGATCTTCGTCACGATCAGCAGGTCGTCGCGATACGGATGCAACGCTTCGCGGATCAACTGATTCGTCACGTGCGGACCGTAAAAATCGCTCGTGTCGATGTGGTCGACACCCGATTCGACGGCTTCGCGCAGTACGGCGAGCGCCGCGTCGCGGTCCTTCGGCGGCCCGAATACGCCCGGACCGGCCAGCTGCATCGCGCCGTAACCGACGCGGTGCACGCGGCGGCCCGCAATGGAAAACGTGCCGGATTGAACGACGGCTGACATGAACGTGCTCCTGGATCGAATGAATGATTCGCAGGTTACGCCGCATTGCACTGCGCGATAACAGGTCATAATGCGCACAACCTGTACGAAAAGGCGAACAATGCAAGTCGATCTCGGCGATCTGAATGCGTTCGTGGCGGTGGCCCGCGCGAAGGGCTTCCGCGAAGGCGCGCGCGTGGCCGGCGCAAGTGCGTCCGGGCTCAGCGAAGCGGTGCGCAGACTGGAAGCGCAGCTGGGTGTGCGGCTGCTGCACCGCACGACGCGCAGCGTGTCGCCGACCGAAGCCGGGCAGCGGCTGCTCGCACGGCTCACGCCGGCGCTGAGCGAGGTGGAGGCGGCGCTCGAC
Source organism: Burkholderia sp. SR8 (assembly GCF_052851275.1). NCBI lineage: Bacteria > Pseudomonadati > Pseudomonadota > Betaproteobacteria > Burkholderiales > Burkholderiaceae > Burkholderia > Burkholderia sp. SR8. Next base: position 26,500 of record NZ_JAULUC010000013.1, on the reverse strand, counting down.
GTGGTCAACACGTTCCGCGAGAAGCCGGTCGGCACGCTGAAGCTCAACGTCCCGACGAGCGCCGCGCGGCTCGTGCTGCCGTCGATCATCCCGCGCTTTCTCGACGCGTATCCGGAGATCCGGCTCGAAATCGTCGCGGACGAAAGCTTCGTCGACATCCTCGCGGCCGGCTGCGATGCCGGGATCCGCTACGACGAGCGCCTCGAGCAGGACATGATCGCCGTGCCGATCGGCCCGCGTTCGCAACGCTTCGCGACCGCCGCGGCGCCCGCCTATCTCGACCGGCGCGGCCGCCCGGCCCATCCGCGCGACCTGCTCGATCACGCGTGCCTGCGCGGCCGCTTCGCGAGCGGCGCGATGCCGGCATGGGAGTACGAGCGCGACGGAGAAGTCGTGCGCGTGGAGCCGTCGGGGCCGCTCGTCGTGCAGATCGGCGGCGCCGTCGATCTCGTCGTGGATGCTGCCTGTGCCGGGCTCGGCATCGTGCATCTGTACGAAGACTGGTTGCGTCCGCAACTTGCGAGCGGCGCGCTCGAGCCGGTGCTCGACGGCTGGTGGCGGCCGTTCTCGGGCCCGTATCTGTACTACCCGGGGCGGCGCTTCGTGCCGGCGCCGCTGCGGGCGTTCGTCGACTTCATCAAGGCGGACGCCGCGTAACGCGGCGCGTCACCGCCGGTTCGACCGCGACACCACGTCGATCCACACGGCCAGCACCAGCACCGCGCCCTTGACGATCATCTGCCAGTACGCGTCGACGTCGAGCATCGACATCCCGTTGTCGAGGCTCGCCATCACGAGCGCGCCGATCAGCGCGCCGTAGACGGTGCCCGATCCGCCGCGCATCGACGTGCCGCCGATGAAGCACGCGGCGATCGCATCGAGCTCGCCCATCGTGCCCGCCGACGGCGAGCCGGCCGCGAGCCGCGCGGTATTGACGATACCCGCGAACGCGCACATCAGCCCCATCAGCGCGAAGATCGCGAGCTTCACGCGATCGGTGTCGACGCCCGACAGCCGCGTCGCCTCCAGGTTCGATCCGACCGCATAGATGCGCCGGCCGAACACCGTCTGCGTCGCGATCCACGAGAACACGCCGAGCAGCGCGAGCAACAGCAGCACGGGCACGGGGATGCCGCCGTAGCGGTCGAGCGTCGCGACGAACGCGAACAGCACGGCGCCGGCGCCGACGATCTTCGCGACGTCCTGCCACAGCGGCGCGACCGCGAGCCGGTAGCGGTGCCGCGTACCGCGCTGCCGCATGACGAGCAGCGCCACCAGCGCGAACAGCAGCACCGCGAGGCCGTCGCCGGCCGCGCGCGGCAGATAGCCCTGCCCGATGAACACGAAGCCGTCGGATACCGGTGCGATCGTCGAGCCGCCCGTCACGCCGAGCAGGATCCCGCGGAACGCGAGCATCCCGCCGAGCCCGACGATGAACGACGGCACGCGCCGGTACGTCGACCACCAGCCGTTGAACAGCCCGACCAGCACGCCGAGCGCGAGGACCGCCGGCACCGTCGCAACGACCGGCCAGTGGCGATTCACGTCGAGGATCGCGGCGACGCCGCCGAGCAGCCCGAGCAGCGAGCCGACCGACAGGTCGATCTCGCCCGCGATGATCACGAACACCATCCCGCACGCGAGCATCCCGGTGATCGACATCTGCCGCAGCAGGTTCGACACGTTGCGCGGCGTGACGAATGCGCCGTCGGTCAGCACCGAGAAAAACACCCAGATCGCCGCGACCGCGAACAGCAGCGCGAGCACCTTGTAGCGGACGAAGACCTGGCGCAGCGGATGGCCGCGCATGCGGCGCGCATCGGCGTCCGGCGGTACGGCGGAAGAGGAAGAAAGTTCGGTGTTCATGTCGCACTCGCTGCAATGGGTTCGGCCGGACGTCGCGCGGGCGTGAGCGCGGCGCCGAGAATCTGTTCCTGCGTGAGACCTTCGTTGACGAAATCGCCGCGCAGCTCGCCTTCGCCGATCACGAGCACGCGATCGGCGAGACCGAGCACTTCCGGCAGCTCCGACGACACGACGATCAGCGCGACGCCGCGTTTCGCGAGCGCGAAGATCAGCCGGTAGATCTCGGCCTTCGCGCCGACGTCGACGCCGCGGGTCGGTTCGTCGAGGATCAGCACCTGCGGGTCGGCCAGCAGCATCCGCGCGAGCACCGCCTTCTGCTGGTTGCCGCCGGACAGGCTCGCGATCGGCAGGAACGGGTGGGCGGCGCGCACCGACAGCCGCTGCATCTCGGTGCGGATCGCGTCGAGTTCGGCCGCCGCGTCGATCCGGCCGCGCGCGGCGAACCGGCGCAGCACGGACAGCGTGATGTTGTGGCCGACGCCGAGTTGCGGCACGATCCCGTGGCGCTTGCGATCCTCGGGCACCATCGCGATGCCCGCACGGATCGCATCGGCCGGCGCGCGGATCGCGAGCGGCCGGCCGTTCATGCGCACGCTCGCCGTGCTCGCGCCCGGATACGCACCGAAAATCGCCTGCATCAGCTCGGTTCGGCCCGCGCCGACGAGCCCGGCGACGCCGAGAATCTCGCCGCGCCGCACGCTGAACGACACGTCGTCGACGCGCTTGCGGCGCGGGTTCGCGACGTCGTGACAGGTCACGTTGCGCGCTTCCAGCACGACCTCGCCGATCTCGTGCGGCTCGCGCGGATACAGATTGCTGATCTCGCGCCCGACCATCATCGCGATGATCCGGTCGGTGGTCAGCGCGCGCATCGGCTCGGTCGCGACATGGCGGCCGTCGCGGATTACGGTCACGGTGTCGCATACCGCGTCGATCTCGTCGAGCTTGTGCGAGATGTACACGCATGCGACGCCGCGGCGCTTCAGGTCTCGCACGATGTCGAGCAGGATGCGCGTCTCGGCGGCACTCAGCGACGACGACGGCTCGTCGAGGATCAGCAGCTTCGCGCGTTTGTTCAGCGCCTTCGCGATCTCGATCAGCTGCTGGTGGCCACCGCCGTAGTTCATCACCGGCTGCGCGACGTTGATCGCGTCGATGCGCAGCTCGCGCAGCAGCGCTTCCGAGCGCCGCACCATTTCCGCGTAGTGCATGCGGCCGCCCGGCAGCGTGATCTCGTTGCCGAGGAAGATGTTCTCGGCGACCGACAGCTCCGGCACGAGCATCAGCTCCTGGTGGATGATCACGATGCCCGCGCGCTCGGTGTCGCGCACGCCGGACGCGACGAGCGGCGCGCCTTCCCAACGGATCTCGCCATCCCACGTGCCGTGCGGGTAGACGCCCGACAGCACCTTCATCAATGTCGACTTGCCGGCGCCGTTCTCGCCGCACAGCCCGACGCATTCGCCGGGGCGCACGGTCAGGTCGATGCCGTCGAGCGCCTTCACGCCGTCGAATGCCTTGACGATGCCGCGCATCGTCAGCAGGGGTTCGGTCATACGTTCATCGTCTCGTGAGGTGCGCGCGGCGGCCCGCATGACTCCGCTCGTACCCGGCTGGCCGCACCGGGCCGGCCGCGCGCACCGTGCCGATCACGCCGTTACTGGCTCGCCAGCTGGGCCTGGGTGTAGAAGCCGTCCTTCACGACGACGTCGACGTTGCGCTTGGTCAGCAGCGTCGGCTGCAGCAGCACCGTGTCGACCTTCTTCTTGCCGTTGTCGTACTGCGCGTTGAACGCGGGCTTCGTGCCCTTCGCGAGATCGACCGCGAGCTTCGCGGCTTCGCTCGCGATCAGCTTCAGCGGCTTGTAGACGGTCATCGTCTGCGTGCCGGCGATCACGCGCTTCACGGCCGCGAGGTCCGCATCCTGCCCGGACACCGGCACCTTGCCGGCCAGATGCTGCGCGGCGAGCGCCTGGATCGCGCCGCCTGCGGTGCCGTCGTTCGACGCGACGATCGCGTCAATCTTGTTGTTGTTCGCGGTCAGCGCATCCTCGACGATGCGCAGCGCGGTCGACGCGCTCCATTCGGGCACCCACTGCTGGCCGACGACCTTGATGTCGCCGCGATCGATCGCCGGCTTGAGTACCTTCAGCTGGCCTTCGCGCAGCATCTTCGCGTTGTTGTCGGTCGGCGCGCCGCCGAGCAGGAAATAGTTGCCCTTCGGCTTCGCCGCGAATACGCCCTGCGCCTGCAGTTCGCCGACCTTCTCGTTGTCGAACGAGATGTATGCATCGACGTCCGCGTCGAGGATCAGGCGGTCGTACGACACGACCTTGATGCCGGCCTTCTTCGCTTCGGCGACCACGTTGCCGAGCGTCTTCGAGTTGAACGGCACGATCACGATCACGTCGACGCCGCGCGAGATCAGGTTCTCGATCTGCGAGATCTGCCGCTCCTCGCTCGCGTCGGCCGACTGCACCGACACCTTCGCGCCGAGCTTCGTTGCGGCTGCAACGAAATAGTCGCGATCGCGCGACCAGCGCTCGACACGCAGGTCGTCGATGCAGAAGCCGATCTCGGGCTTGTCCTTGCTCGCGTGCGCGAGCGGCGTGCCCAGCGCGAGCATCGCCAGCGCAGCGGCGCCGGCAAGCGAACTCAATACGGTACGACGCGTCACGGATTTCATTGTCTCCACTCCTTGTTATGGAACCACGTCACCAATGCCGGACGGCCGCCGGAATGGGCCGCCCGCATCGAGTCACTGCAACGCGCGTCACGCGCCCGTTGCAAACACCGGTTCGAGCGCGCGGTAAAGCGCGCGAAACGTCGGCCGCCGCGCGTCGCGATACCACGCATGCCGCGCACGATCCGGCTCGCGCACCGCGACGATCGGCGGTTGCGGACACACGTCCGCCAGCCGCGCATCGGGTTCGAGCGCGAGGTGCGCGAGCCGTGCGGCGCCGAGCGCCGGGCCGACCTCGCCGCCCGCGCGCAGCGTCAGCGCGCGGCCGCTCAGGTCGGCGAGCATCTGCGTCCAGTACGCGCTGCGCGAGCCGCCGCCGATCACCGTGATGCCGTCAGGCGCGAGCCCGGCCGCGTGCAGCGCGTCGATCCCGTCGAGCAGCGCGAAACCGACGCCTTCGAGCGTCGCGTTCGCGAGATCCGCGCGCTGCGTGTCGGGCGTGAGCCCATAGAACACGCCCTTCGCATTCACGTCGTTGTGCGGCGTGCGCTCGCCGCTCAGGTACGGCAGGAACCACGGCCGGCTGGTGCGCGCGTTCGTTTCGGCATCGGCGAGCAGCGCCGCGACGCCGTCGTAGCCGGCCAGCTGCGCGGTGAAGTCGATGCAGCCGGCCGCGTTCAGCATCACCGACATCAGATGCCACGTATCGGGCAGCGCGTGGCAGAAGCTGTGCACCGCCGATTCGGGGTTCGCACGAAATCCGTCCGACACCGCGAAATAGACGCCGGACGTACCGAGCGACAGCAGCGCATCGCCGGGCCGCACGATCCCGACGCCCACTGCGCCGGCCGCGTTGTCGCCGCCGCCCGCGACCACCGGAATCTCCCGCAGTCCGAGCGCGCGCGCAACGGCCGGCAACAGCGTGCCCGTCACGCGGTTGCCCTCGAACACCGCCGGCATCTGCGCGCGCGACAGCCCGCACACGGCGAGCAGCGTGTCGTCGTAGTCGCGCTTCGCGACGTCGAGCCACAGCGTGCCCGCGGCATCCGACGGATCGGTTGCGAACGCGCCGGTCAGCCGGTAGCGCAGATAGTCCTTCGGCAGCAGCACGTACGCGACACGAGCGAACACGCCGGGCTCGTGGCGGCGCACCCACAGCAGCTTCGGCGCGGTGAAGCCCGGCATCGCGATGTTGCCGGCGACCGTGCGCAACGCGGGGGCGAGCCGCTCCAGCTCCGCGCATTCCGCATCCGCGCGGCCGTCGTTCCACAGGATCGCGGGACGCAGCACGTCGCCGTGCTCGTCGAGCAGCGTCGCGCCGTGCATCTGGCCGGTCAGCCCGAGCGCGGCGATGTCGCGCGCATCGATGCCGGCCGCGCGGGCTTCGTCGACGACGGCGGCAAGCGCGCCGCACGCGGCGTCCCACCAGTCGTGCGGCGCCTGTTCGGACCAGCGCGGCTGCGGCCGGCTGACCGTCAGCGGGCGGCTCGCGCTCGCCCGCACCGCGCCGTCGCGGTCGAGCAGTACGGCTTTCACGCCCGACGTGCCGAGATCGAGTCCGAGATACATGATGTCAGCGCAGCCCGTAGATCGCCTGGTTCACGATGTTCTCGAGCCGCTCCTGCGCGCCGCTCGCATGCCGCGGATCGACGCCGCGCGCGAGCGCATCGTCGGCGAGCGACTGCAGCGTATAGCCGCCCGACAGGATCTTGCGGCCGAACGCATCGTCCCACTGCGCGTAACGCTGCCGGCGCAGCGCATCGAGCCGGTCGTTCTCGACCAGCACCGCCGCGCGTTCGAGCGCGAGCGCGAGCACGTCGATCGCGCCGACGTGGCCGTAGAACAGATCCTCCGGATCGACGCTCTGGCGCCGCACCTTCGCGTCGAAGTTCATCCCGCCGGTCGTGAAGCCGCCGTGGCGCAGGATTTCGTAGAACGCGAGCGTCAGCTCCTCGACGCTGTTCGGGAACTGGTCGGTGTCCCAGCCGTTCTGCGGATCGCCGCGGTTCGCGTCGACGCTGCCGAACACGCCGAGCGCGAACGCATTCGCGATCTCGTGATGGAACGAATGGCCGGCGAGCGTCGCGTGGTTCGCCTCGATGTTCACGCGGATCTCGTTCTGCAGTCCGTACTGCACGAGGAAGCCGTGCACGGTCGCGACGTCGTAGTCGTACTGGTGCTTGGTCGGCTCCTGCGGTTTCGGCTCGATCAGCAGCGCGCCGGTAAAGCCGATCCGGTGCTTGTGCTCGACGACCATCGACAGGAACCGTGCGAACTGGTCGCGCTCGCGCTTCAGGTCGGTATTGAGCAGCGTCTCGTACCCTTCGCGGCCGCCCCACAGCACGTAGTTCTCGCCGCCGAGCCGGTGCGTCGCGTCGAGTGCATGGCGCACCTGCGTCGCGGCCCATGCGAACACGTCGGGGTTCGGGTTCGTCGCGGCGCCCGCCGCGAAGCGCGGATGCGAGAACAGGTTCGCGGTGCCCCACAAGAGCCGCACGCCGCTCGCCTGCTGGCGCTCGCCGAGATAGTCGACCATCCGCGCGAAATTCGCCGCGTACTCGCGCAGGCTGTCGCCTTCCGGTGCGACGTCGGTGTCATGGAACGTGTAGAACGGCGTGCCGAGCTTCGAGAAGAATTCGAATGCGGCATCGGCCTTCATCCGCGCGCGTTCGAGCGCGTCGCCCGGCTGCTGCCACGGGCGCTGAAACGCGCCTTGCCCGAAGATGTCGTGCCCCGGCCACACGAACGTGTGCCAGTAGCAGACCGCGATCCGCAGATGCTCGGCCAGCGTCTTGCCGAGCACGCGCTTCTCGGGGTCGTAGTAGTGGTAAGCCAGCGGGTTGTCCGACTGCGGACCTTCGTAGCGAATCGCGGGAATGTGTTCGAAATACGACATGGCGTCTCCGTGCAGGGTCTTGTTGCAGCGCAACGCGCGTCGCGGCGACGCACGCTGCCTGATCCGGTTGGCTGGATCGTGCCCGCGCGCCTGCCGGCCGGCAATTGCGAAATTGCGCAGCCCGCGTAATGTTTCTTGCCAGCCGCGCTCGCGCGGCGCGCGTTCCGTCCTACAATCGCCGGACACCTGACGATCGCGCGGCGCGTGACGAGCGCGCCCCGGAGACAACGGCACGAAGCCCGCGCGGCACGCGCCCCGAGACAGCAATGACCCGCACTCCTTCCGCCCAGACGCCGCACCGCATCGCGCTGCTGTTCAACGCGAACAAGGTCTACGATCGCGAGATCATCGCGGGCATCGGCCAGTACCTGCATACGACGCGCGTCGTGTGGGACCTGTTCCTCGAAGACGACTTCCGCTGCCGGCTCGCCGGCATCGAGCGCTTCGACGGCGACGGCATCATCGCGGACTTCGACGATCCGGCCGTCGCCGACGCGCTCGCCGGCTCGCCGCTGCCGATCGTCGCGGTCGGTTCGTCATACGAGGATCCCGCGCAGTATCCGGTGGGCGTCCCATATATTGCGACGGACAACCCGAAGCTCGTGTCGCTCGCGTACACACACCTGATCGGCGCGGGCCTCGCGCATTTCGCGATGTACAGCCTGCCGGTCGCGCAGGAGAACCGCTGGGCGCAGCAGCGGGAACTCGCGTTCGACCGGCTCGCGCGGGCCGACGGGCTCGATGCGCCGATCTACCGCGGGCTGTCGACGAGCGCGTCGGGGTGGAATCACGCGATCGAGCAGCTGATCGGCTGGCTGCATGCGCTGCCGAAGCCCGTCGGCGTGATCGCCGTCACCGATGCGCGCGCGCGGCACCTGCTGCAGGCGTGCCTGATCGCCGGCATCGCGGTGCCCGAACAGGTTGCGATCATCGGCATCGACAACGATCCGCTCACGCGCACGCTGACGCGCATTCCGCTGTCGTCGGTGATCCAGGGCACCGAGGAAATGGGCCGCACGGCCGCGCACCTGCTGCACCGGATGCTGCGCGGTGCGCGTTTTCCCGGACAGCGCATCCTCGTGCCGCCGGTCGGCATCAACGTGCTCGAATCGACGCGTCATCAGCCGCTCGCGAGCCCGCACGTGATGCGCGCGCGGCACTTCATCCGGCAGTACGCGTGCCAGGGCATCAAGACCGAACAGGTCGCCGACTATGTCGGCGTGTCGCGCTCGCTGCTCGAGGAACACTTCCGGCGCGAGCTGCAGCGCACCGTGCACCAGGAGATCCTGCGTCACAAGCTCGAGGCCGCGCAGGCGCTACTCGCGGCACGGCATGCGTCGAGCGCGGAAGTCGCGATCCGCTGCGGCTTCACGTCGTTGCAGTACATGCATGCGGTGTTTCGCCGCGAACTCGGCTGCACGCCGCGCGAATACCAGGAGCGCACCGCGCCCGCCCACTGAATTCACCGCCCACGAGCGAACCCACTCATGCGTATCGATACCGATTCTTCCCGTCCGGCGTCCGACGTCGGCCGCATTCCGTCCGAGCCGTGGGGCACGCTGCCCGGCGGCGACCCGGTACGGCGCTATACGCTGCGCAATGCGCACGGCATGCGCGTCGTCGTCAGCGATCTCGGCGCGACCGTCGTGTCGTGGCTCGCGCCCGACCGCACCGGGCGGCTCGCCGATATCGTGCTCGCGCACGACACGCCGGCCGGCTACGTCGAATCGGGTGCGTACCTCGGCGCGACGGTCGGCCGCTGGGCGAACCGGATCGCGGGCGCGCGCTTCTCGCTCGACGGCGTCGACTACCCGCTCGACCGCAACGAAAACGGCAACCTGCTGCACGGCGGCGCCAGCGGCTTTCATCGTGCCCGCTGGGACGTGATCGACGATCGCGACGGGCTGACGCTGCGGCTCGAGTCGCCGGAAGGCGACGCGGGATTTCCCGGCAACGTGAGCGTGCAGGTGCGTTACACGCTCGACGACGACGGCACGCTGACGATCGACTATGCGGGCGTGACCGATGCGCCGACGCCGCTGAACCTGACCAATCACAGCTACTTCAACCTGAGCGGACGCGCGGGCAGCGACGTGCGCGGCCATCTGCTGCAGATCGACGCCGATGCGTTCGTCGAAGTGGACGACGCATTGATCCCGACCGGCACGGCCGACGTGACGGGCACCGCGTTCGATTTCCGGCAGAGCGCGCCGATCGGCGCGCGGCTCGACTGGCCGCATGCGCAGCTCGTACGCGGACGCGGCTTCGATCATTGCTACGTGCTGCGCGACCCGGAGCGCGGCGTGCGGGCCGTCGCTTCGATCTACGATCCGGAAAGCGGTCGCGAGCTCGCCGTGTCGACGGATCAGCGCGGGTTGCAGCTGTATACCGGCAACTATCTCGATGGCGTGCGCGTGAGCGGCGGTGTGTCGTGCGTGCGGCATGCGGCGCTGTGCGTCGAGGCCGGGTTCTTTCCGAACCAGGTCAACATGGACGCGTTGCGCGACGAAACCATTCTTCATCCGGGCGACACTTATCGGCAGACGACGCGGTATCGGGTCGGGGTTCGCGGGTAGTCGATACGTCCGGTGAATTGTCTCGCCGATCGTGCGGCCGGTCATGGAGGTGATCGGTCGGCGCGCCGGTAGCGCGCAGCGGTCTTCGCGCCGCGCGTGCCTGCGCTCGACGTGTGAACGATAGCGAATCGCGGCCGGTGCCGCTCATTCGCTCGTTCGCCCCGTTCGCCTCGTTCGCCTCGTTCGCCTCGTTCGCCTCGTTCGCCTCGTTCGCCTCGTTCGCCTCGTTCGCCTCGTTCGCCTCGTTCGCCTCGTTCGCCTCGTTCGCCTCGTTCGCCTCGTTCGCCAGATAGTAGGCAACGCACGCGTTCTTTGCGTCCGCGTCGGCTGCTGCGCTACGCTCGTTTCGGCTTCACGTCGAAGCCGAAATTTAAGCGCTTAAACCGCAAAGCCCGCGCTCATGAAACCGACCGGGCCGAACAATGGAGGATGACGATGAACAGACGATCGATGTTGCGCTGGAGTGTGTCGACCGCGGCGCTCGCATGTGTCGACCTGGCCGGCACGTTGCCGGCCTTCGCGCAGGGTGCGTCGCGCGCCGCAAGTGGTGCGCCGTTGGCGATGGGCGCCGACGTATCGACGCTGCCCGAACTCGAGGCACACGGCGCGCAGTTCTTCGACCGCGGGCATGCACGCGACTGCCTGAAGATCCTGCACGCGCACGGCGTCGATTCGATCCGCATCAAGGTCTGGAACGATCCCGGCAACCCGGATTTCTTCCCCGCGAACCAGAGCGATGCCGCAGGCTACAACAATGCCGCGCACGTCGTCGCACTCGCGAAGCGCGCGGCCGCGCTCGGGATGCGCATCCTGATCGATTTCCACTACAGCGACTGGTGGGCCGACCCCGGCAAGCAGTATCCGCCGCATGCGTGGGCCGGCAAGAATCTCGCCGATACGTGCGCGCTGCTGTCGGCCTATACGACCGATGTGCTGCGCCGGCTGCAGCGCGCCGGCGTGCGGCCCGAGTGGGTGCAGATCGGCAACGAGATCACGGGCGGCATGCTGTGGCCGCTCGGCCGCTACGATCAGTGGGACAACCTCGCGCAACTGCTGAAGACGGGCCACGACGCGGTGAAGGCGGTGGATCCGCGGATCAAGGTGATGCTGCACATCGACAGCGGCGGCGACAACGGAAAAAGCCGCTGGTGGTTCGACAGCGCGACGCAGCGCGGTGTCGCGTTCGACGTGATCGGCCTGTCGTATTACCCGCAGTGGCAAGGCTCGCTCGACGACCTGCGCAACAACGCGAATGACCTCGCGGTGCGTTACGACAAGGATTTGATCGTCGTCGAGACTGCGTACCCGTGGACCACCAGCGACGGCGACTCGGAGCCGAACGCGATGACGAATACCGGTTCGACGCCGTTCCCGCCGTCGCCGGCCGGGCAGGCGCAATTCCTCGCGGCGGTCGTCGATATCGTGAAGGGCGTGCCGGGCAATCGCGGCAAGGGCGTGTTCTGGTGGGAGCCGGAATGGATTCCGACGCCGGGTGTGGGCTGGAAGGTCGGCGCGGGCGATCAGTGGGACAACAACACGCTGTTCGACTTCCACGGCAACGCGCTGTCGTCGCTCGACGCGTATCGTCGGCGTTGACGCGTCGCCGCATCGCGCCTTCACCGCACCGGCGCATGCCGCGTCAGTGCGGTGTATCGAACCGGCGTCGCGCGGACGCCGTCGTGCCGCCCGCACCGCGCTGCTCGCCGCGCGCATCGCGGGCGAGCAGCACGCACGCCACGAGCGCGAGCCCGCAGCACCCGATGAACGTCGCGCGATAGCCGAACAGGTCGACGGATGCACCCGACAGCACGCCCGACGCAATCGAACCGACGCGCGCGGTGCTGAAGAACATCGCGGTCGCGGTGCCGGGGCGCGTGGGCATCAGGTCGCATACGCGCGTCATCCCGAGGCACGACGTGATCGCGACCACGCACGCGCTCAACAGTTGCAGCGGCAGGATCATGTCGACCCGCGTGATCGCCGCGAGCCCGATGAAATACAGCGCATGCACGAGCGCGCAAGCGGTCAGCCAGCGTGCCTTGTCGAGCCGCGTCGAACGGATGCCGAGCCACAGCATCATCGGAATCTCGAGCAACGCGGCGAGGCCCAGTGCGGCCGACACGTTCGCCGGCGTGCCGCCGAGCGCACGCACGATGTAGAGCGGCAGCACGATCATCGTCGCGTTCGCCGCGAGCCCCATCAGCGTCAGCGCGACGAGGGTGCGCATCACGCTGGCGGGCGGCGCGGCGACGGCCGCAGCACGCGCATCATCCGGTAGAGGCACAGCTCGGTCCATTGCTTGCACATGAGCAGCGGCAGGCCGCCGCGCGTGCTCCGGAATCCGCGCGACGATCACCGCGCAGGCGACGAACCCCGCGGAAGCCGCAAGAAAGAGCCCGGTAAAGCCCGCCTGCGCGAGAATCAGCGCACCGAGCGCCGGACCGAACACCCACGCGACCGACAGCATCGTGCGCAGCGCGGCCGATGCAAGCTCGCGCTGCGCGTCGTCGGCAACCGGCAGCACCGCGCGCGCGAACGAGAAGATCTGCGACAGCGACACGGCGCCCGCGCCGAGCAGGATCGTGCCGGCCGCGATCACGGGCCCGTGTGCGCGCAGCACGCAGAGCAGCGCGAAGCCGAGCGCGGCAGCCACGAGCGATGCCACGAGCAGCGGCCTGTGCCGGTCGCGACGATCGGACCAGCGCCCGGCCCACGTGCTCGCGACGACGCCGCTCGCCGCGATCAGCGTCATGAAGACGCCGGCGAGAAACGGCGACATCCCCGCCGCTTCCACGCCGAACAGCGACAGGTACGGCGCCGTAAACGACATCGCGACGCCGAGCATCAGCGCCGCCGCGGACAGCGGGACGAAGTACGCGATCCCGGCGAGGCGCGCGAAGTGCAACTGCAGAGACCGCAACGACTGCATCGCGTCAGTCCGGCTCGACCCATGCGGCCACGTCGACCGCGCCGAGCTCGCGGCTGCCGAGCACGAAGCGCGCACCGTCCGGCACGGGCAGCATGCACGGCGCGTCGCCGTAGTTGAACGCGAACGTTACGCGCCCGCGTCGCCGCAACCGCACACCGTCCGGCAGCGCGCGCACCGGAACGCCGGCATCGCGTGCGCAGCGGGCGACGATCGCGCGCAACAGCGTCCGGTCGAAACAGGCGGTCGCCATCGTCACGTGACCACGCCGCACGAGCGCGGGCACACCGTCGTCGCATGCGGCGAGCACGTCGACGCCGGGTGCCTCGTCCATATCGACGTGATCGCGCCATTTCAGCGCATGACCGTCGACGCCGTCGAACGACACGCGCGCAGCAAGCGACGGCCGCAGCGACTCGACCTGGCCGATCCGCACCGGCAGCAGGTCGCGCAGCTTGCCCGGTGCGAGGCCCGGGGCGATCGCGAATTCCGCGGTGCGCGAACCCGTGCGCGGCCCGAACAGCCACTGTGCGGTGCCGCTCGCGACCTGCTCGACGATGCGATCCGTGACGACCGGCAGCGTCGGTGCGACGACGAACGCGTAACGCGACACGTCGGCGCCGGCCGCGACGATATCGACGTCGAGCCCGAGCTCGCGCAGCGCGCGATACCAGTCGAACGCATGCTGCTGATAGTCGAAATCGGCGCCGTGCGGCTGGATCCGAATCATCCAGTCGGCCTCGTAATCGAACAGCAGCGCGACACGCGCCGGCCCGCGGCTCGCATCGACGAGCGCGGGATCCAGCGCGGCCAGTTCGCGCGCGACGTGCGCCACTTCGTGGCCGCCCGGCGACAGACGGTCGTCCGGTGCGTTGAGCCCCGAGTGCAGTTGCTCCTGCGCGTGCGGATACTGCCGCCAGCGGAAATACGACACGAGCTCCGCGCCGTGCGCAAACGCTTCCCACGTCCACAGGCGCACCGCACCCGCGTGCGGCACCGGGTTGTACGGCCCCCAGTTGACGGGGCCCGCCTGTTGCTCCATCACCCACATCCGGCCGTTGCCGACACCGCGATAGAGATCATGCGAGAACGCCGACACGTCCGGATGCCCGGTGCGAGCCCAGCGCCGCTTGTCCGCTTCGTCGAACGGCAGCACTTCGGTACGCGGCACCGGATAGCTGTCCCACGCGGCGACATCCAGCCCGCCGCGCGCGAACGCGTAGTGATCGAATTCGGTGAAAAAGCCCATGAAGTTGTGCAGCACGTCGCGGCCCGGCGCGTGCGGACGGATCGCGTCGACCTGCACCGCATGGAATCGCGCGACCTCGTCCGACTGGTAGCGCCGGAAATCGAGCAGATGCGCGGGATTCGCATCGGTCGGCGTATGGCGCGGCAGTTCGATCTCGTCGAAGCCGCGATACTCCATGCTCCAGAACACGTTGCCCCACGCGCGGTTCAGCGTGCCGATATCGCCGTAGCGCACGGCGAGCCACGCACGGAAGCCTTCGAGCGCCGCCCGCGTATAGCTCGGCAGCGTGTTGTGGCAGCCGAGCTCGTTGTCCGTCTGCCATGCGATCACGGCAGGATGCGCGCCGTAGCGCCGCGCCATTGCGTCGACGATGCGCACGCAATGCTCGCGATACACGGGACTCGCGATGTCGTAATGGCGACGCGAGCCGAACTGCCACACCGCGCCGTCCGCGCCGGCCGGCAGGATCTCCGGATGGCGATCGACGAGCCATTTCGGCGGCGCGGCGGTCGGCGTGCCGAGCACGATCTTCAACTGCTGGCCGGCGAGCGTATCGACAGCTTCGTCGAGCCACGCCCAGTCGTAGCGGCCGGGCTCCGGCTCCATCCGGCTCCATGCGAACTCACCGATGCGCACGCGGGTCAGGCCGAGTTCGGCCATCCGGCGTGCATCGCGCTCCCATTGTTCGCGCGGCCAGTGTTCGGGGTAATAGCAAACGCCGAGGTACATCGTGGATTCCTTGCAGAAGAAAGAGGATGGACGGGTCAGCCCTTGGTCGCGCCGAACGTGAGCCCCGCGACGAAGTGCTTCTGCATCGCGAAGAACATCAGCACCGACGGCAGCGCGGCGAGCACGGAGCCGGCCGACACGATGTTCCAGGCCGTCGTCCACTGCCCTTTCAGCGCGGCGACGCCGACGGTGATCGGCGCCGCGTCGTCGCCTTGCGTGAGGCACAGTGCCCAGAAGTAGTCGTTCCATACGAACGTGAACACGAGGATCGCGAGCGCCGCGAGCGCGGGCCGCACGAGCGGCAGCACGACGCGCCAGTAGATCGCCCACTCGGACGCGCCTTCGACGCGCGCCGCCTCGATCAGCTCGAACGGCAGCTCGCGGATGAAGTTGCGCAGGAACAGCGTGCAGAAGCCGGTCTGGAACGCAGTGTGGAACAGCACGAGCGCCCACACGGTGTTGTACAGGCCGACGCCGAGCATGATCTGCCGCACCGGGATCATCAGGATCTGGATCGGCACGAAGTTGCCTGCGACGAACAGGCCGAGCAGCACGAGATTGCCGCGGAACCGGTAGTTCGCGAGCGCGTGCCCGGCGAGCGACGCGAGCAGGATCGACGCGGCGACCGACGGCACCGTGATCAGAATGCTGTTCGCGAAGTAATGGAGCATCGGCGTCTGCGTGAGCGCGGTGCCGTAGTTGTCGACGAGCGCAAACTGCTTGGGCCAGTCCCAGTAATGACCGGCCACGATCTCGTCGGTCGAACGGATCGACGTGACGAGCACCGCGAGCAGCGGCACGAGCCACAGCGCGAGCGCGCACGGCAGCGACAGCCGGTACAGCAGGCGGGCGGGACGTCCCCAGCGGGACACGGGCATCGGATACATGTTGGTGATCCTTACGATTCCACGCGGACCAGCTTGCGCAGCTGCCACGCGATATAGACGAGCATGATCGCGAACAGCACGACTGCGATCGCGGCCGAATAGCCTTCGCGGTAGTACTTGATCGCCTGGTCGACCATGAAGTACGCAAGCACGGTCGAGCTGTCGAACGGGCCGCCGCCCGTCATCACCGAAATCAGGTCGAAGCTGCGCAGCGCGCCGATCACCGTCAGCACGACCGCCATGAAGGTCGCGGGCCGCAGCTGCGGCAGGATCACGTGCCACAACAGCGTGAAGCCGCGCGCGCCTTCCATCCGCGCCGCTTCGACGATCTCGCCGTTGATGCCGGTCAGCCCGGTGAGGTACAGGATCATGCAGAACGGAATCTGCGGCCACAGCGCGGCGGCGATCACGCCGTAGGTCGCATAGCGCGGATCGCCGAGCACCGGAATCCCGTGGCCGACGATCAGCTTCAGCAGCCCGAACGTCGGGTCGTAGAACCACGAGAACACGAGGCCGACCACCACGCCCGGCAGCACGAACGGCGCGAAGAACAGCGACTTCACGAGCCGGATCCCGAACACGTTCTGGTTCAGGTACAGCGCGAACGCGAGGCCGAGCGGCGGTGCGGCGAGGAACAGCAGGAGCCACAGCACGTTGTTCTTCAGCGCGACGTAGAACGTATCGGACTGCAGCAGCTCGCGGTAGTTGTCGAGCCCCGCGTACGTCATCGGCGTCATTCCGTCCCAGTGATGGAAGCTCAGCCAGATGCTGCTGACGATCGGATACAGCACGAACACGGTGAAGAGCGCGAAACCCGGCAGCACGAACCACAGGGCCGCGCGGTTGCGCCGCCGCGCGAGCGACGCGCGCGCATGCCGCTGCGGGCCGGCATCGCGGCGCGCGGCGCTTTCGGACAGGCTGGTTGACATGTAATGACCTTCGATGAAACGAACGAAACGGACGTGGCGGTGACGAAGCACCGGACCGGCATCGCCGGCCCGGCCGCGCGGCGCGCTACTTCCGGTAGATGCGCTTGCGGGTCTGCTCGAGGCGCTGCAGGATCGCATCGAGCTGCGTCGGGTCGGACAGGAACTGCTGCATCGCCTTCATGCCCTCGTCCGCCATTTCCTTCGTCATGTCGCGGTCGTAGAACTGCGCGATGCCGCCCGGCGTCGTCGCGAGCGTATGGAAGCCGATCCTCGAGATCGGATCCTGCGGCTCGGGCGCCTTGTTGTTCGACGGCAGCTGCCCCATTCCCTTCGCGAACTCGCCGTTGACCGCCGGCTGCCCCATGAACGCGAGGAAGCGTCGCGCATCGGCCTTGTTATGCGCTTTCGCCGGCACGATCAGCACGTTGACCGGACCGTCCTCGGCGAGCGGCACCGACGCGTCGATCACCGGGAAGCGGAAGAAGCTGATTGGGCTGCGCGTCGCGCTCAGGAGTCCTGCCGAATACCAGGTGCCCATCAGCGTCATCGCGGCCTGCCCGTTGACGATCAACGGGCTCAGCGAATCGACGTCGTAGGACAGCGCGTTGTCGATGAAATACTTGTCGTCGATCAGCTTCTTCCATGCCGCGTACACGGCACGCACACGCGGATCGGTATAGGCGACGTCTCCGGCCATCAGCTTCTGGTGGAACGCGTAGCCGTTGATCCGCAGATCGAGGTAGTCGAACCACGCAGCGAGCGTCCATGCATCGCGTGCCGCCACCGCGATCGGCGCGATGCCGGCGGCCTTCAGCTTGCGGCATGCGTCGAGAAACTGCGGCCAGTCGGCCGGCTCGCCGTGAATGCCGGCCTTCTCGAACAGGTCCTTGCGGTAGAACAACCCGTATGCGTCGTAACCGAGCGGCAGGCTGTAGAGCTTGCCGCCGTAGGTCGACGACTGCTTGACTGACGCATACGTGTCGTTCCAGCCGTTCTTCTGCCAGTCCGCGCTCAGGTCCTCGATCAATCCACGCTTCGCGAAATACGCAAGCCGCTCGCCGTTGTTCCAGCTCAGCACGTCGGGCGGATCGGTCGCGAGCCAGCCGGACATCTGCACCTTGTACGCCTCCTCGCCGACGTAGCTGATCTTCAGGTCCACGTCCGGATTCGCCTTGTGGAACTGGTCGAACACCGCCTGCCACGTCGCGCGCTGGTTGCCGCGCGCGGCCACGTTCACTTTCAGCGTACCCGCGTCGGCCATGCCCGCGGTGAAGGCCGCGGCAGTCGTCAGGGCAAGCAGCAGTCGGCTCGCACGAAGTCTCATCGTTGTCTCCTGGTATTGGTGTGATGGGTGCCGCGTCGCGCGCGGCCGGACTCGCCGCGCCCGCTATGCGAACGCCGCTTCGGCGTGAAGCGCCGGCACCGCGATGCCGGCTTCGTCGAACAGATGGCAGCGCGACGGCGCCACGTGAAACGCATGCCGCTCGCCGCGCCGCAACGCAGCCTGCCCCGGCAGTTTCGCGAGCAGCGGCACGCCGCCGGGCTGGTCGAGGTGCACGTAGGCGGCTTCGCCGAGTTGCTCGACCAGCGCGACGTCGCGCACGATCGCCGACAGGTCGGCATCGCCGGACGCAACGACCGTCAGATGCTCCGGACGAATCCCGAGCGTCACGCGCGCGCCGCGGCCGACGTGGCGTGGCAGCGGACGATCGCGCAGCATCAGCGTTTCGCCGGTGCCTTCCAGCGTCAGCCGGCAGCCGTGCGCATCGCCCGCTTCGACCACGGCCGGCAGGAAGTTCATCCGCGGCGAGCCGATGAAGCCCGCGACGAAGCGATTGGCCGGCCGGTGATACAGCTCGAGCGGCGCGCCGGCCTGCGCGATGCTGCCGAAACGCGCGACGTCGTCGCCCGCATGCAGCAGCACGATCCGGTCGGCCAGCGTCATCGCCTCGATCTGGTCATGCGTGACGTACACCGAACTCGATTGCGTGAAGCGCGCGTGCAGCCGCGCGATTTCGACGCGCGTCTGGCCGCGCAGCGTCGCGTCGAGATTCGACAGCGGCTCGTCGAACAGGAACACGCGCGGCTCGCGCACGATCGCGCGGCCGATCGCGACGCGCTGCCGTTGCCCGCCCGACAACGCCTTCGGCTTGCGATCGAGCAGCGCTTCAAGCTGCAGCACGCGCGCGGCCTCGGTCACGCGGCGGCGGATCTCGTCCTTCGGCGTGCCGGCGATCCGCAACCCGAAACCGATGTTGTCGAACACGGTCATGTGCGGAAACAGCGCATAGCTCTGGAACACCATCGCGACGCCGCGCTCGGCGGGCGGCGTATCGTTCATCCGCGCGCCGCCGATCCGCAGCTCGCCGTCGGTCACGTCCTCGAGCCCGGCGATCATTCGCAGCAGCGTGGACTTGCCGCAGCCCGACGGACCGAGAAACACGCAGAACTCGTGCGACGCGATCTCGAGGTTCACGTCGCGCAGCACCGGCGCGTGGTCGCCGTAGCGCTTCGAGACATCCTTCAATGAAATGGCGGTCATCGCGCTCTCCTCACGCCGGTCGCATGCATCGCACGGATCGCACAGATCGCACGGATCGCACGCGAAAATTTAAACGCTTAAATTTCGATGGCGCGATTCGCCCGGTTCGCCGTACCATGTCGTCTCCTTCCTCTGATGTGTCGAGAAATTAGCGTATCGGCTGTCCCTGTGCAACTTGTGGGACACACTCCCAGAATATGAGCAGACACTCCCTCGCTTCAGTTCCGCTGCACCACGCTGCCCGGCCGACCGGAGGCCGCGCATGGTGACGCTCGCGCAGGTTGCGCAGCGCGCGAACGTCACGGCGGCCACCGTCTCGAACGTGCTGCGCAATCCGCAGAAGGTGAAACCGGCCACCGTCGAGCGCGTGATGGCGGCGATCCGCGAACTCGGCTATCGGCCGAACCTGACCGCGCGCGCGCTCGCCGAGGGCCGCACGTCGACGCTCGCGCTGATGCTGTCGAACATCACGAACCCGTTCTATCCGGAGTTCGTGCTGGCCGCCGAACGCGAGGCGCGCAAGCGCGGCCACTACCTGCTCGTGTCCAATACCGACGACGATCCGGCGATCACGCGCAACTACCTCGAGCGGATCGCGGGCACGCTCGCGGCCGGCGCGATCGTGATGAACACCGATCTCGCCGAAGCGGAACTCGCGGACATCGCGCGTCACGGCGCATCGATCGTGCTGTGCATGTGGGAGCACGTGCATGCGTCGCGCACGCTGCCGTGCGTGACCGTCGATTTCGCGGCGGCGGGCGCGCTGGCGGCTGCGCATCTGTCCGGGCTGCGCCATCGTGCGTTCGGCGCGCTCGTCGGAAAGGGGTCGGGCGGTCCGCAGTCGGTGCGCCTGCGCGGTTTCGCCGACGAACTCGCGGCGCGCGGCCATTCGGCCGACGCGCTGACGACCGTGTCGGCGCACGATTCGATCGAAGGCGGCTACGAAGCGGCCGCCGCGCTGCTGCAGGAGAAACCCGGCGTGACCGCGCTGTTCGCGACCAACGACCTGATGGCGATCGGCGCGATGCAGGCCGCTGCCGATCTCGGGTTGCGCGTGCCGGCCGATCTGTCGGTAGTCGGCATGACCGATATCCAGCTCGCGCACCAGTTCCGCCCCGCGCTGACGACGGTGCGGTTCCCGACCGCGCAGATCGCCGCACGGGCGATCGCATTGACGCTCGACATGATCGACGAAATCGAGCCGGCCGCGGCCGTGCATACGATCGGAGCGCCCGAGCTCGTGGTGCGCGAATCGACCGCGACGGCGCCGGACTGATGGTTCGATATGCGCGCGTTGCCGCGTGTGGCATGCCGCGTATGCGTCGGGAATGAATGGCGTGGCGTCGGTCGGCAAGCGCGACGCCCGTACCGTCCAGCGCCTTCCATTGAACCGCATCGGCGAATTGCTGGCGTGGTTCGTTCGATCGACACCTGCTACGCGTCGCGGTATTGCGTGTGGCTGTTCCCGCACCTCACCTTTTTATTCGCACCGCCAACACACCGCGACGCCACTGTCCGACGGAACCGTACTCGTCGCAGGAGGCACGAGCGGCAGCGCTATCTTCCAAAGGACCGAGTTGTATCGTGCCGACTCGAAGACTTGGGAACCCGTGGGCGACATGGAAGTTGCGTGCAATCAGCACACGGCCACACGGTTACCCGACGGAAGCGGGCTTGTCGCAGCTGGCTTTGGCTACCAGGCGGGCACCAACCGCACCGAGCTGTACCACCGCCGCTCGAAGACCTGGGGGCCCGCAAGCGACATGATCGTTAAACGCCGAGGTCACACCGCGACGCTGTTGCACGACGCCACCGTGTTAGTTGCCACCGGCATTGCAGACATCGACAGTTCGACCGCCAGTGCCGAAATGTACGTCCCGTAATGGACCGCGCTAGTGAAACTACCTTGGTCGTTCGAGCAATATCAAGCCCGCTGCGAGCGGGTTTTTTCACGTGCCACGGATGTGCTACAGCACGGGGCGGGAGCCTTACTGGATAAGTCTTCCGTATATCACTCCATCCCACTGAACCATGAGACGGGACTTTGGTGCGGCAGGTGAACGCGTTCGTCCGCGTCGCGCCTGACGTCATCCGACGGCGACGGAAAGCGGCACATCGCCACCTTCGAAGCACGGCGAACCGATGCGGGCGGGAAGAGATCGGGAAGCTCGAGATGGCGGCATCCGATGCTGCGGCTCCCCAAAACGCAAAATGGCGCGTCACCGCGACAACGCCGCGCGATTCGACATGATTCGTCGTTTCGCGGGCGTCACGGGTGACGCGCCTGACGCGTGAAGATTGGCGGCCGCCCGAAGCATGCGGCGGCCGCGGTATCGACGTCGCCTACTTCTTGATCACCGGGACGGTGAGCGAAGTGACGAGCGACGTCACGGGTGCCAGCAGACCGCCCGACGCGCTACCTCCCCCTTGCGCGGAATTGCCGTTCAGCGAAACCGCCAGTGCGGGAACGACGCCGGCCACCGAGCCGACAGCCGAACCGACCGACTGCACCGCCGCGTTGGCGATCGTCGCGCCGCCGGAGATGAGCGCCCCGGCGGCGTTCGTCACCCCGCCGACCGCACCGGCTGCCGTGCCGCCGTTGAGCGCGACGCTCAGTGCCGGAAGCGTTCCGGCGACCGCGCCCGCGGTGCCCGTCACGGTGTGTGCGAGCGAGCCCGTCAGGCCAGTGGTGACCGTCGCGAGCGAGCCCGCCGCACCGGTGGCGCCGGAGAGCGCACCGGTGCCCGAGCCGACGACGTTGCCGGCGCCACCCGTGGCGGATCCGATCAACGACGTGACGGTCGATGCGATCGGTGTGATCGCTGCGGTGCCGCTGCCGGCGATGCCGGTTACCGCGCCGGGCGCCGCGCCGATCGCACCGGTGGCTGCGCCGACCGGCAACGAGCCACCGAGATTGCCGACGATGCTCGTGATCGGCGTGATCAGCGCGCCGCCGTTGCCCGCGACTCCGGTGACGGCGTTGACGACGCCCGGGCCGGCGTTGGCGACCGTGCCGACGATGCCGCCGAGACCGCCAAGGCCACCGGTCACGCCACCGACACCACCCGCTGCGCCTGCCAGCGTTCCGACTGCGCCGGTTGCCGCGTTGCCCACCGTGCCAACGATGCCACCGAGACCGTCAAGGCCACCGGTCACGCCACCGACACCACCCGCTGCGCCGGCCAACGTTCCGACTGCGCCGGTTGCCGAGTTAGCGACCGTACCAACGACACCACCGAGACTGCCAAGGCCACCGGTCGCGCCTCCGCCGACACCACCTGCTGCACCGGCCAACGTTCCGACTGCACCGGTTGCCGCGTTGGCCACGGTGCCCACGATGCCACCGAGACCGCCGGTCGCGCCACCGACACCACCCGCTGTGCCAGCCAGCGTTCCGACTGCGCCAGTTGCCGAGTTGGCAACCGTGCCGACGATGCCACCGAGACCACCGGTCGCGCCGCCCACACCGCCCGCTGCACCAGCCAGCGTTCCGACTGCGCCAGTTGCCGAGTTGGCGACCGTGCCAACGATGCCACCGAGACCGCCGGTCGCGCCGCCGACACCACCCGCTGCGCCAGCCAGCGTTCCGACTGCGCCAGTTGCCGAGTTGGCTACCGTGCCAACAACGCCGCCGAGGCCGCCGGTCACGCCGCCGGCACCGCCCAGCGCGCCGACCAGCGTTCCCGCTGCGCCAGTTGCCGTATTGCCGACCGCACCCACGATGCCACCGAGACCGCCGAGGCCACCGGTCGCGCCGCCGCCGACACCGCTCACTGCACCGGCCAACGTCCCGACTGCGCCGGTTGCCGAGTTGCCGACCGCGCCCACGACGCCGCCGAGACCGCCCGCTGCGCCAGCCAACGTTCCGGCTGCGCCAGTTGCCGAGTTAGCTACCGTGCCAACGATGCCACCGAGGCCGCCAGTCGCACCGCCAGCACCGCCCAGGGCACCGGTCACCGTTCCAACTGCACCCGTTGCCGTGTTACCCACCGTGCCAACGATGCCACCGAGACCGCCGGTCACGCCGCCAGCACCACCCAGTGCACCGGTCAGCGTTCCGACTGCACTCGTTGCCGTGTTCGCTACCGTGCCGACAACACCGCCGAGACCGCCGGTCCCGGCGCCGACGCCACCCAGTGCGCCAGTCAGCGTCCCGACTGCACCCGTCGCCGTGTTCGCTACCGTTCCGACAACGCCGCCAAGGCCGCCGGTCCCGCCGCCAACACCGCCCAGTGCGCCAGTCAGTGTTCCGACTGCACCCGTTACCGTGTTCGCTACCGTTCCGACAACACCGCCGAGACCGCCGGTCCCACCGCCGACGCCACCCAGTGCGCCAGTCAGCGTGCCGACTGCACCCGTCGCCGTGTTCGCTACCGTTCCGACAACGCCGCCAAGGCCGCCGGTCCCGCCGCCAACACCGCCCAGTGCGCCAGTCAGCGTTCCGACTGCACCCGTCGCCGTGTTCGCGACCGTTCCAACAACGCCGCCGAGGCCGCCGGCCCCGCCGCCGACACCACCCAGTGCGCCGGTTACCGTGCCAACCACGCCACCAAGACCACCGGTCGGATCACCGACACCACCCAAGGCACCCGTCACCGTACCGACTGCACCGCTTGCCGCGTTGCCCACTGTCCCGACAACACCGCCGAGACCGCCGGTCCCGCCGCCAACACCACCCAGAGCGCCAGTCAATGTCCCGACTGCACCCGTCGCCGTATTCGCCACCGTGCCGACGACACCACCGAGGCCGCCAGTCCCGCCGCCAACACCGCCCAGCGCGCCAGTCAGCGTGCCGACTGCACCCGTTGCCGTGTTCGCGACCGTTCCGACAACGCCGCCGAGACCGCCGGCCCCGCCGCCGACGCCACCCAATGCGCCGGTTACCGTGCCAACCACGCCACCAAGACCACCAGTCGGATCACCGACACCACCCAAGGCACCCGTCACCGTACCGACTGCGCCGCTTGCCGCGTTGCCCACTGTCCCGACAACACCGCCGAGACCGCCGGTCCCGCCGCCAACACCGCCCAGTGCGCCAGTCAGCGTGCCGACTGCACCCGTTGCCGTATTCGCGACCGTGCCGACAACACCGTCGAGGCCGCCCGTCGGATTGCCACCACCGATGCCACCCAGGGCACCGGTTACCGTGTCAACCACGCCACCAAGACCACCGGTCGGATCGCCGACGCCACCCAGGGCACCCGTCACCGTACCGACTGCGCCGCTTGCCGCGTTGCCCACTGTCCCGACAACACCGCCGAGACCGCCGGTCCCGCCGCCAACACCGCCCAGTGCGCCAGTCAGCGTTCCCACTGCACCCGTCGCCGTATTCGCGACCGTGCCGACAACACCGTCGAGGCCACCGGTCCCGCCACCAACACCGCCCAGTGCGCCGGTCAGCGTGCCGACCGCACCGGTTGCCGTGTTCGCCACCGTTCCGACGACGCCACCGACGCCGCCAGTCCCGCCACCGATGCCACCCAGCGCGCCGGTTACCGTACCGACCACACCACCGAGACCACCGGTCGGATTGCCGACACCGCCCAAGGCACCCGTTACCGTACCGACTGCGCCGCTGGCCGCGTTGCCCACTGTTCCGACGACGCCACCGAGACCACCGGTCCCGCCACCGCCGACACCGCCCAGTGCGCCGGTCAGGGTTCCGACTGCACCCGTCGCCGTATTCGCTACCGTGCCAACCACGCCACCAAGGCCACCGGTCGGATCGCCGCCACCACCCAACGCACCCGTCACCGTTCCCACTGCACCGCTTGCCGCGTTGCCCACCGTCCCGACGACGCCACCAAGGCCACCAGTCGGATTGCCACCGCCGATGCCGCCCAATGCACCGGTTACGGTACCGACCACACCACCAAGCCCGCCGGTCGGATCACCGACACCGCCCAAGGCACCCGTCACCGTTCCCACTGCGCCGCTTGCCGCGTTACCCACTGTCCCGACGACGCCACCGATGCCACCAGTCGGGTTACCACTACCGATGCCGCCCAGTGCACCGGTTACCGTACCGACCACACCACCGAGACCGCCGGTCGGATCACCGACACCACCCAGGGCACCCGTCACCGTACCGACTGCGCCGCTTGCCGCATTACCCACCGTCCCGACAATGCCGCCGAGACCACCGGTCCCGCCGCCGACACCGCCCAGTGCGCCAGTCAGCGTTCCGACTGCACCGGTGGCCGTGTTCGCGACCGTGCCGACGACGCCACCGAGACCACCAGTCGGGTTGCCACCACCGATGCCACCCAGGGCACCGGTTACCGTGCCAACCACACCACCAAGCCCGCCGGTCGGATCACCGACACCGCCCAGGGCACCCGTCACCGTTCCGACTGCACCGCTTGCCGCATTGCCCACCGTTCCGACGACGCCACCGAGGCCACCGGTCCCGCCGCCGCCGACACCGCCCAGTGCGCCAGTCAGTGTTCCGACTGCGCCCGTCGTCGTGTTCGCTACCGTGCCGATAACACCGCCGAGGCCGCCAGTCGGATTGCCGCCACCGATGCCACCCAGTGCGCCGGTTACCGTACCGACCACACCGCCAAGACCGCCGGTCGGATCGCCGACACCACCCAACGCACCCGTCACCGCACCCACTGCACCGCTTGCCGCGTTGCCCACTGTCCCGACGACGCCACCGAGGCCACCAGTCGGGTTGCCGCCACCGATACCACCCAGTGCACCGGTTACGGTACCGACCACACCACCAAGCCCGCCGGTCGGATCGCCGACACCGCCCAGGGCACCCGTCACCGTGCCGACTGCACCGCTTGCCGCGTTGCCCACCGTCCCGACGACATCACCAAGGCCACCAGTCGGATTGCCACCGCCGATGCCACCCAGTGCGCCGGTCACCGTGCCAACCACACCACCGAGACCGCCGGTCGGATTACCGACACCGCCCAAGGCACCCGTCACCGTACCGACTGCGCCGCTTGCCGCGTTGCCCACCGTCCCGACGACATCGCCCAGCCCGCCAGTCCCACCACCGCTCCCGCCGCCGACGCCACCCAGTGCGCCAGTCAGCGTTCCGACTGCACCCGTTGCCGTGTTCGCGACCGTGCCAACGACGCCACCGAGACCGCCAGTCGGATTACCACCACCGATGCCACCCAGTGCACCGGTTACCGTGCCAACCACACCACCGAGACCACCGGCCCCGCCGACACCGCCCAGGGCGCCCGTGACCGTACCGA